>NZ_BAAASZ010000051.1:0-78569 GCF_039533145.1 Streptomyces macrosporus | reverse complement strand
CCCGCCCGCCCCGCCTTTTCCGTCCATCACCCGTCATTCGAGCCACCGCGAGCCGTCCGCCACCGACCGGTGCGACGGTTCCCAGATCCGCCGCGCGCCCGGCTCCCGTGCGGGGCGAGGCGCCGGCCCGAACCGGAGGACTGCGATGCGCGCTCCGCGCGTGACCCCCCACCGCACCGCGAACCGACCGCTCCGTACGACCCTGCCGGCCGTGGCGCTGCTGTGCCTCGCACCGGCCCTGACCCCCACACCCCCCGCGAGCGCCGACGACACGCGCCCCACCGCGCGCACGGCGGCACCGCCACGGACCGGCACCGAACCTGGTGCCGAACCCGTCCGGACCTGGACGGCGGACCTGACCGGCGTGGACGAGGACGACGCCGGCGTCCGCCACGCCGACGGGGCGCTCCGGCCGACCGGCGACGGCCCCCTCGACGGCTCGGCCCGGGCCGGAGGCGGCCACGGCGTCCAGGTCCTCGCGCCGCATACGCTCGACCGGCCGGTCGACCGCGTGTGGGCCGAGCCCGTCGCGGACGTGCCCGCCGGCGCCGCGATCACCGTCGAGGTCCGGGGCCGCGCCGGGACGGGCCCGTGGACCGAGTGGCGCGAGGCGGGCACCGACGAGACCACCGCCGCCCTCCTCCCGCGCGCCGTCACCACCGTCCAGGTTCGGCTGACCCTGCGGGACGCCACGGGGAGACTGGCGGTGCGCGGCCTGAAGCTGAGCGCCGACACGGACCCGAACGCGCCGGAGGAGCCCGGGACCACGGCGGCGTACACCGCCCGGGTCTTCGCCACCCGCGAGGGCCTGGTCGGCCACACCACCGCCAACGGGCACGTCATCCGGCCGAACGACCACTTCGTCTCCCTGCCCTCGCGGCGGGGGCTGTCGCGCAAGGGCGGCAGGGAGTACTCGGTGCGGGTGTGCGGTCCGGTCCGCTGCGAGACGGCCCCCGTGTGGGACGTCGGCCCGTGGAACATCCGCGACGACTACTGGAACCCCTCGTCGGTCCGCGAGACCTTCCGCGACCTGCCGCGGGGCAGACCCCAGGCCCAGGCGGCGTACCAGGACGGCCACAACGGCGGCCGGGACGGCTTCGGCCGCCGCGTGCTCAACCCGGCCGGCATCGACCTCGCCGACGGCACCTTCCACAACGTCGGCCTGAGGGACAACGGCTGGGTGACGGTCACCTTCCTGTGGACCACGCGGTCCGCCCCCGCCCCCGTCTCCGCGACCTCCTCGGCGACCTCCTCGGCGAAGGACGCCGGCGCCCGCTGAGCCGTCCCGCCGCCCGGGCCGGCGCACGATGCCGCCGGCCCGGGCGGCCCGCGGCCACTCGGGGAACTCGCCGGTCGACCGGTCGTACGGCTCCGCGTCGGGCACGGGCAGCTCGTCCAGCTTCCGCAGGAAGCGGAACTCGTCGTTCCCGACCCCGACGAACTGCCGGAACATCGGCAGCGTCGACGCCTCGCACAGCACGCGCTCGGCAGCGGCCCTCGACGTCGGGGCGCCGTCGGTCCGGAAGACCACCAAGGCGGGATCGGTCGAGCCGCTCGCCCGGTAGTGGTCGATCACCGCCTCCATGGCGAGGTGGTGGTTGGTGCGTCCCCTGTGTCCCAGGGAGTCGTGGAGCGCCTCGACGCGTCCGACGTGGTCGTCCGGCGCCACCTCGGCCACACCGTCCACATCGGTGCTGAAGAAGACCAGGGGCACCCGCCCGTCGTCGTCCAGGTGCGCCGCCAGTCCCGGCACCTGCTCGGCCGGGTGTTGGACCGTGCCGTCCCGGAACGCGGTCGCTTGACGTGGTCGATGGTCACGACGGACCCCCCGGACGCCCGATGGTACGGACGCCGAGGTCAACCCGGAGCGGGCACGGGGAAACCGGGAACGGCGAAGCCGTTCCCGTCTGTCATGAATGGTTGTTTTTCGCTCTTGTTGTTCCGTTTCGCGGTTTCCTCGCCCGGGCGCAGGGCACCCGCCCGCCATGGCTCACACGGACGTACACGAGATCCTCGGCTCTCTGAAGGACGTCGACTTCCCGGCCGACAAGGACGAGCTGCTGCGGGCCGCGCGGGCCGGGGGCGCCTCCGACGAGGCCATCAAGGCGCTGCGAGGCATTCCGCCCGAGCGGTACGACAACCGTGAGCAGGTGGCGCGCTCGGTCCGGGTCGACCCCGACTCCGACCTGGGGCACAGCGCCGCGCAACGCGCCGAGCAGGCGCGCAAGGGCGGCAAGCCCGGCCTCTCGCAGCACCTGAGGGACGCCTCCAAGCCCCCGGTGGAAGACGAACTGGACCGCTGAGGACGAGCCCGGACCGCATGCGCGCGGAACCGTGGAGAGACGGGAACGCCGAAGGGAGGACCGCATGGCGAGCAAGAAGACGGAAGGCGACGAGGACCAGAAGCGCGCGGCGGCGCGGGAGGCCGAACGGGCCGGGGAGGCGCCCAGCGAGCGGGGCGAGACGACCGGGGCCTCGAAGCAGCGGACCCACCTTCCCCACCGGTCGTCGATCACGCACGAGGAGAAGCTGGAGACCCGCCACAAGGGCAAGCAGGGACCGCGGGACACCGAGGGCGAGACCCGGCCGGCCGGGGACACGGGACCCACGTTCGCCGGCCGCGGCGCGCCGCCGTACGGCGAGGAGCACGAGAGGGTCTTCCGCGCCCTGACGGCCGAGGAGGCGAGGCGCCCCGGCGGGATCGTCCACCTCCAGGACGTCTCCCGGGCGACGGGTCTGCCGGAGGAGAGGACCCGGGTGCTGCTGCACGACCTGGTGACCGTTCACAAACTGGTCACCGAGGTCCAGGAGAGCGGCAACCCCGACCTCGGCCCCCGCTACGAGACCAAACCCCGTCGCTGACTCCTCTCCCGCGCGCCCGCGGACCCGAGGCCGCCGGGAGGGGCGAGGGCAGTCCCCGACGGTTCGGCCAGGTGCCGCGGGGACGAGCGTGGAGGCGACCGACCGCGGCGGCGTCTCCGCGCGCCCCGGACGGGGTGCTCCGGGCCGGGAGGGCCCGGAGCACCCGGCGGAACGTCCTACGCTGGGGCCCAGGCAGTCACGGAGGGGAACCCATGAGCGACTCCAGGCCCCGCAGACCCGTCGCGGCGCACGAGTCCCTGCGAGACCAGGTGGCGGAGGCGCTCCGCACCGCCCTGCTGACGGGCGACCTGCGGCCCGGCGTGGTCTACTCCGCCCCCGCCCTGGCGGCCGAGTACGGCGTCTCGGCCACTCCCGTCCGCGAGGCCATGCTGGACCTGGCCCGCGAGGGGCTGGTCGAGACCGTCCGGAACAAGGGGTTCCGGGTCACCGAGGCGACCGAGCGCGACCTGGACGACTTCACCGAGGTCCGCGCCCTGATAGAGGTCCCCACCGTCGGCCGGATCGCCCGGGAGGCCGGCCCCGAGAGGTTGGAGGGCCTGCGGCCGGTCGCCGAGGAGACCGTGGCCGCCGCTCGCGCCGGCGACCTCGCCGCCTTCCTGGAGGCGGACCACCGCTTCCACCTCGGCCTGCTCGCCCTGGCGGGCAACCCCCGACTGGTCGACACGGTGGCCGACCTGCGCAGACGCTCCCGCCTCCACGGACTCGGCGGCTTCGGCGGGACGCGGGTGCTGGTGGAGTCCGCGCGGGAGCACGGCGAACTGCTGGACCTGATGCTCGCGGGCGACGGGCCCGCGGCCGAGGCGTGCACGCGCCGCCACCTCGCCCGCGTCCGCTCCCTGTGGGCGGCCCGCCGCCACCGGGAGCGGCCCCGGCCGTGAGGACCCCGGGCGACACCGCCCGACCCGGCCCCGGCGGGCCCGGCGGGCCCGGTGGGAACCGGCGGGGCGGACGGAGGGCGCGGGGTCCGGCCGCCTCTCAGCACTCGATGACGTTGACGGCCAGCCCGCCGCGCGCGGTCTCCTTGTACTTGACCTTCATGTCCGCGCCCGTCTCCTTCATCGTCTTGATGGCCTTGTCCAGCGAGACGTGGTGGCGGCCGTCGCCGCGCAGGGCCATCCGGGCGGCGGTGATCGCCTTGACCGCCGCCATGCCGTTCCGCTCGATGCAGGGAATCTGGACCAGGCCGCCCACGGGGTCGCAGGTCAGGCCCAGGTTGTGCTCGATGCCGATCTCGGCGGCGTTCTCCACCTGCTCCGGGGAGCCGCCCAGGATCTCGGCCAGCCCGCCGGCGGCCATGGAGCAGGCGGAGCCGACCTCCCCCTGACAGCCCACCTCGGCGCCGGAGATGGAGGCGTTCTCCTTGAACAGCAGGCCGATGGCGCCCGCGGCCAGCAGGAACCGCACCACCGTGTCGTCGTCGGTGCCGGGGACGAACTCCATCGCGTAGTGGAGGACGGCCGGGATGATGCCCGCCGCGCCGTTGGTGGGGGCGGTGACGACCCGGCCGCCGGCGGCGTTCTCCTCGTTGACCGCCATCGCGTAGAGCGTCACCCACTCCATGGCGTGGGCCGCCGGGTCGCCCTCGGCGCGCAGCCGGCGGGCGGAGGCGGCGGCGCGGCGGCGGACCTTCAGACCGCCGGGCAGGACGCCCTCCCGCGACATGCCGCGGGCCACGCACGCGCGCATCACGCCCCAGATCTCCAGCAGGCCCGCGCGGATCTCCTCCTCCGTGCGCCACGCCTTCTCGTTCTCCAGCATCAGCGCCGAGACCGACAGACCCGTCTCGCGGGCGGCCCGCAGCAGCTCGTCACCGGTGCGGAAGGGGTGCTTCAGCGCCGTGTCGTCGAGCTTGATGCGGTTCTCGCCGACGGCGTCCTCGTCCACCACGAAGCCGCCGCCGACCGAGTAGTACGTCTTCTCCAGCAGCACGGCGCCGGCGGCGTCGTACGCGGCCAGCGTCATGCCGTTGGCGTGGTACGGCAGCGAGCGGCGGCGGTGGAGCACCAGGTCCGCGTCCGAGTCGAAGGCGATCTCGTGCCCGCCGCCCGGCTCGGCCCCCAGCAGGCGCAGCCGGCCCGACCGGCGGACGCGCTCGACCTCCTCGTCGGCGGTCTCGACGTCCACGGTGCGCGGCGAGTGGCCCTCCAGGCCCAGCACCACCGCCTTGGGGGTGCCGTGACCGTGGCCGGTGGCGCCCAGGGAGCCGTACAGCTCGGCCCGGAGCGAGGCGGTGCGGTCCAGCACGCCCTCCTTCGCCAGACGGCGCGCGAACATGCCGGCCGCCCGCATCGGGCCCACGGTGTGGGAACTGGACGGGCCGATGCCGATGGAGAAGAGGTCGAAGACGGAGATGGCCACGACGGCGGACTCCCTTGTCTGCTCGTGGGGGTGTGCTCGCGGGGTGGGCGAGCGCGTGGGTCCCGCGGGTGCGCGGGGGTGGGTCCGTCCGGGGGTGCCGCCGGTCGGGCGACGCCCCCGGACGGAGCGCCGTGACGGGCCTACAGGCCCGGGTACAGCGGGTGCTTCTCGGCCAGGGCCGTCACCCGGGCGGCCAGCGCCTCGGCCTTGTCCTTGTCGAACGACGGCTTGAGCGCCTCGGCGATCACGTCCGCGACCTCGCGGAAATCGTCGGCGGTGAAGCCGCGCGTGGCCAGCGCCGGGGTGCCGATCCGCAGGCCCGAGGTGACCATGGGCGGACGCGGGTCGTTCGGGATGGCGTTGCGGTTGACGGTGATGCCGATCTCGTGGAGGCGGTCCTCGGCCTGCCGGCCGTCCAGCTCGCTCTCCCGCAGGTCGACCAGGACCAGGTGGACGTCGGTGCCGCCGGAGAGGACGGCCACGCCCGCCTCGGCCGCGTCCGGCCGCGTCAGCCGCTCGGCGAGGATCTTCGCGCCCTCCAGCGTACGGCGCTGGCGGTCCTTGAACTCCTCCGTCGCCGCGATCTTGAACGCCACGGCCTTCGCCGCGATGACGTGCTCCAGCGGGCCGCCCTGCTGACCGGGGAAGACCGCGGAGTTGATCTTCTTGGCGTACTCCTGCTTCGACAGGATCACCCCGCCGCGCGGACCGCCCAGCGTCTTGTGGGTCGTGGTGGTGACCACGTCCGCGTACGGCACCGGGTTCGGGTGGAGACCGGCGGCCACCAGACCGGCGAAGTGCGCCATGTCCACCATCAGCAGCGCGCCCACCTCGTCGGCGATCCGGCGGAAGGCGGCGAAGTCGAGCTGCCGCGGGTACGCCGACCAGCCGGCGATGATCAACCGCGGGCGGTGCTCCTTCGCCAGCCGCTCGACCTCCTCCATGTCCACCAGGCCGGTGGCGGCGTCGACGTGGTAGGCGACCACGTCGTAGAGCTTGCCGGAGAAGTTGATCCGCATGCCGTGGGTCAGGTGGCCGCCGTGGGCCAGGTCCAGGCCCATGATGGTGTCGCCCGGGTCGAGCAGGGCGAACATCGCCGCGGCGTTGGCCTGGGCCCCCGAGTGCGGCTGGACGTTCGCCGCCTCGGCGCCGAACAGGGCCTTCACCCGCTCGCGGGCCAGGTCCTCGGCCACGTCGACGTTCTCGCAGCCGCCGTAGTAGCGGCGTCCGGGGTAGCCCTCGGCGTACTTGTTGGTGAGGACCGAACCCTGGGCCTGGAGGACGGCGACCGGAGCGAAGTTCTCCGAGGCGATCATCTCCAGGGTGGACTGCTGACGACGCAGCTCGGCGTCGACGGCGGCGGCGACGTCGGGATCGACCTCGTGCAGGGAACTGTTCAGAAGCGACATCGGATCTTTCCGATCGTGGTGTGCTGGGCGGCGGACGGCGGGACGGGCGCGCGGCCCTCCCGGGCGGGGGTCACTCGTTGGTGAAGGCGGCGTACTCCTCCGCGGAGAGCAGGTCCTCCGGCTCCTCCGAGACCCTCACCTTGAACAGCCAACCGCCCTGGTAAGGGGCGGAGTTCACCAGCGCCGGGTCGTCCACCACGTCCTGGTTGACCTCGGTGACCTCACCGGAGACGGGCGAGTACAGGTCGCTGACCGACTTGGTCGACTCCAGCTCGCCGCAGGGTTCGCCCGCGGTCACCGTGGCGCCGACCTCGGGGAGCTGGACGAAGACGACGTCGCCGAGCGCGTTGGCCGCGTGCTCGGTGATGCCGACCGTGGCGACGCCGTCCTCGGCGGCCGACAGCCACTCGTGCTCCTTGCTGTAGCGCAGCTGCTGGGGGTTGCTCATGGCGTGATTCTCCTGATCAGAGGTGGGTGGTGAGAAACCGGTCTTGCCAGGTGGGACGGTGTGGACGGGCACGGGGCGGGGCCGCGGCGGACCCCGGCCCCGCCGCGGCCGTCAGCGCTCGCGCCGGTAGAACGGCAGCGCGACGACCTCGTAGGGCTCATGCGTACCGCGGATGTCCACGCACACACCTTCCGTGCCCGGAGCGGCGTGGGCGGCGTCCACGTACGCCATCGCGATCGGCTTCCCCAGGGTGGGGGAGGGGGCCCCGGAGGTGACCTCGCCGATCACCGCGCCGTCGGCGGTGACCACGGCGTACCCGGCGCGCGGCACCCGGCGGCCGGCGGCGACCAGGCCGACCAGCTTCCGCGGCGGGTTCCCCGCCGCCCGGCGGGCCGCCTCCTCGAGGGCGGCGCGGCCGGTGAAGTCGCCGGGCTTGTCGAACTTCACCACGCGGCCGAAGCCCGCGTCGAAGGGGGTGATGTCGCGGGTCAGCTCGTGCCCGTACAGCGGCATGCCCGCCTCCAGCCGCAGCGTGTCGCGGCAGGCCAGCCCGCACGGCACCAGGCCCGCGTCCGCGCCGGCCTCGGTCAGCGCCCGCCACAGCGTCTCCGCGTCGTCGGGGGCGACGAACAGCTCGAAGCCGTCCTCGCCGGTGTAGCCGGTGCGGGCGATCAGCGTCTCCACGCCCGCGACCGTGCCGGGCAGCCCGGCGTAGTACTTCAGCCCGTCCAGGTCGGCGTCGGTGAGCCTCGCCAGGACGGCGGGCGAGGCCGGGCCCTGGACGGCCAGCAGCGCGTACGCCTCGCGGTCGTCCCGCACGGTCGCGTCGAAGCCGTCGCGGCGCTCGATCAGGGCGTCCAGGACCACCCGGGCGTTGGCGGCGTTGGCGACGACCAGGTACTCCTCGACGCCCAGCCGGTAGACGATCAGGTCGTCGAGGATGCCGCCGGACTCGTCGCAGATCATGGTGTAGCGGGCCCGGCCCACGGGAACCGTGGAGAGGTGCCCGACCAGGGCGTGGTCCAGCAGTTCGCCCGCCCGCGGGCCGGTGACGGTGATCTCGCCCATGTGCGTCAGGTCGAACAGTCCGGCGCGGGTGCGCACGGCGTTGTGCTCGTCGCGCTCGCTGCCGTAGCGCAGCGGCATCTCCCAGCCGGCGAAGTCGGTCATGGTCGCGCCGAGGGCGCGGTGGACGGCGTCGAGGGGGGTGCGTCGGGAATCGCTCATGGCTGTTGCTCCCAGGCGGGTGGCGTGGACGGTCCGGTGAACGGCGGGGGGATGAACATCCTCCCCATCTGTCATCGGAACCTGAGAGGTTCGCCACGAGCCCGCGACGGACGGACCACGGCTTGCACCTTGGGTGGGACGCCCTCCTCGAGGGGGCGCCCGCTTTTCAGATGTGCCTTGTCCGCGCGGTATCGGGGCCTGAGAGATTCAAGGGAGGACTTGCTCCTTCGGCGCCCCGGCACCCGCCGCGACGGCGGCTGTCGGGAACTCTCCCGCACGGACTCGAACGGCCGGTATGCAGTTGACGCGCACATCATCGCATGTCCGGCACGCCATGGGGAGGCGGGGCGCGCGAGGATGGGAAGACGGTGGCCGAGAGAAAGGAGTGTCGGGAGGTTCCCGGCGGCCGGCCACCTTGTCCGTCGTCATCCTTCTTGACACGCTCTGGGTGGAGCCGCGAAGCACGTGGCCGACAGCGGGGAGGGCCTACCGGTGAGCAGCCTGGAGAGTGCTTGTGCGGCGCGGAGCGGACCGGCGCCCCGGGCGGTGCCCGCGTCCGTGCGGCCGGAGGGACGCGACCTGCGCGGAACCGAGGGGGTGCGGGTCCTGCGCTTCCCCGCCGGGGACCGGGTGGTGGTCTCCGGCCTGCCGGGCAGCGGAAAGTCCACCCTGATCCGGCGCGTGGTGGCGGCGAACGAGACGGTGGTGCGGATCGACTCCCAGGACGTGCGGGAGCGCTGGGAGCGGCGGCTGCCCGCCCGGCTGCCCTACGTCGTCTACCGTCCCCTGGTCCGCGTCGCGCACTACCTGTCGCTGTGGCGGGCCCTGGCCTCGGGCGCGGGCGTGGTGGTGCACGACTGCGGCACCCAGCGCTGGGTGCGCCGCTGGCTGGCGCGGGACGCCCGGAGGCGCGGGCGGGCCCTGCACATGGTGCTGCTGGACGTGCCGCCGGAGGTGGCGCTGTCCGGGCAGGCGGAGCGGGGGCGCGGGGTGTCGACGTACGCGTTCGCCCGGCACCGGCGGGCGGTGGGGCGCCTGGTGGCGGACGTGGAGGCCGGTCGGCTGCCCGCGGGGTGCGTCTCGGCGGTGCTGCTGGACCGCCCCGCGGCGGGGGCGCTGCGCGGCATCGTCTTCGAGCGGCGCCCGGGGTGAGGGCACGGGCGGGCCGTCGCCGTCCGGATGCGGATAGTGTTCCGACATGACCATCCCGCAGCAGTACGGACCGGGACACGGCGGCGGCTGGCCCGGAAACGAGCTGGAGGAGACCCTCGCCGCGTCGGTCGGCGTCCCCGGAGCGGGCGCCCGGTTGCTGGAGGTGCTCGGGCGCAGCAGCCTGTGGGTGCCGCTGCCCGAGGGCGGGGGCCCCGACAGCCCCAACCTGGACCTGCCGACCATCCAGCTCGACGGGGCGCCGTACGTCCCCGTCTTCAGCTCCGAGCAGCAGTTCCTGCAGTGCGCCGGCTCGCACCTGCCCTTCGCCGTCGCGCCCGCCCGCGAGTTCGCCCGCGGTCTGCCGCCGCAGGTCGGCATCGTGATCAACCCCGAGGGCACCGTCGGCGCCCCCATCCCCCCGCCGGCCGTGGCCGAGCTGTGCCGCGAGGGCGGCGCCGCGGGGGTGCCGGGCGTGGCGAGCGGGGCCCGGGTGAGGCTCTTCGAGCCCGACTGGCAGGAGGAGCCGGTGGACTTCCTGGCCGCGGCGGCCGGGGAGTTCGCGGGACTGCCGCAGGTGCGCACCGCGCGCCGCGGCCTGGCCAGCGTCGAGGGCGACGCGCCCGCGCTGTTCGTCGGGGTGGAGCTGGACCTGCTGGACCCCGAGTCCCGGGTCGCGGCGCACGACGCCCTGAGCCGGGCGCTGGGACGCGAGCCGGTGCGGTGGCCGGTGCAGATGGTGCTGCTGGACGCCGCCCAGGACCCGGTCGTGGACTGGATGCGCGAGTGCGTGCGGCCCTTCTACACGCGTGACCGCTAGGCGAGCGGCGGGAGTCGGCCCGTCGCTCGGTCGATTCCCCTTCCTCGCATCACCGTTCGGAATCGACCGGGCACGCTTGGCGACGTCTGTCCTATGATCGGGTCGTGACGACCGAGGCACACGGGGAGACCCTCGCGGCGTTCTGCGCTCTGCTGCCCGCGTTGCGCAGGATGACGCGGGGACCGGCGTCCGCCGCCCGGCGCGCGCTCGTCGAACGGGCCGTGCGGGCCGCCCGCGCCGGCGAGCCGATCGACCGGGAGTTGGCCGAGCTCGGCCTCGACGCGAGCGGCATGGCGCGGATCGGAGCCGGCGATACCGCTCGCGGCCCGGCGCTTCCACCGCCCGTGGAGTCGGAGTACCGGCCCGCCACCGGCGTGTACCTGTGTCCGCTCTCCGCCTGCCCGCGCGTCGAGACGCGCCGGGCGGGCGCGGACCTGCCCAGGTGCGATGTCCACGAACTGGCGCTGACGTTCGTCGCGGACGGCTGAGATGACCGGCTTCCTCACCGAACTGGGCAAGAGGATGGCCGAACGCTGGGTCGCGCTGCTCGTGCTGCCGGGGCTCGTCTTCACGGCGGTCGCCACCGTCGCCGTGGTGCTCGGGCACGACCGTTGGGCCGACACGGGCCTGCTGCTGAAGTGGTCGACCGACCTCGGCGGGACGGTCGGCGGAAACCGGCCCGTGCCCACCGCCTTCCTGCTGATCGGCGTGCTGGCGGCGTCCGTCGCCTCCGCCTTCGTCGCGCGGGCGCTCGCGACACCGTACGAGGCGCTGCTGTTGGGGCGCTGGCCGTTCTTCCTGAGCCGTCCCGCCGAGGCGCTGACCCGTCGCCGCAAGGAGGCCTGGCGCCGGCACGACCGGCGGCACGTGGCGGCCGAGGCGACGGGGGAGGCCGGGGCAGTGGGGGAGGAGGCGCCGGACGACGAGGCACCGGGCGACGACCAGGTCTCCGCCGAGGCGGCGGAGGCACGCAACCGCATCGCCCTCGTCGAGCCGTCCCTGCCCACCTGGACCGGCGACCGGATGCGCGCCCCGGCCGCCCGGGTGCGCGGCCAGTACCTGCTGGACCTGGGCGTCGCGTGGCCCCGGCTGTGGCTGCTGCTGCCGGAGACCACCCGCGAGCCCCTCACCGAGGCTCGGCAGCGCTTCGACGACGCCACCACCCTGGGCGGTTGGGCCGTCCTCTACACCGCGCTCGGCGCGCTGTGGTGGCCGGGCGTCGTCGTGGGGGCGGCCGTCGCGCTGGTCGCGTGGCGCAGGGTCAGGGCGGCCGCCGACACCTACGCCGAACTGGTCGAGGCCGCCGTGGACGTCCACGTCGACGATCTGCTCGCGCACTTCGACGACGAGTTCCGACCGGTCCGCCCGCACGCCGGCGCGCGGGTCACCGAGCGCTTCCGGAAGGGGATGTGACGATGCGTCAGGAGACGGGGCGGGGCGACGCGCCGGAGGAGCCGACGCGCGACGGACTGCTCACGGCCGTCCACGCCCGACTGGAGGCGGCCGTCGCGTCCGGCGACCCCGCCGGCATCCGGTCCCCCGAGGCCCTGGAGGAGGCCGACCGGCTGCTCGACCTCTTCACCGCCGGTCCGGAGGGAGTGGACGCCGAGACGCTGTACGCGGTGGGCCTGCTGCACTGGTGCCGGGCGGTGACCGCCGGGTCGGGAGAGGAGGAGAGGCGGGAGGCGACCCGCGCGGCCCTCCTCCTGACGCCCCTCTACCTCGCCGATCCGGCCACCCTGCCCGACCCGGTGCGGACCTGGTACGCCGAGGCCCTCGGCTCCGACGAGCCCACCGGCGAGGCACGCGGGCACGCCTACGCCGAGTCCCTGTCCGACGTGGGGATGCTGCTCGTGGAACGCTCCGTCCGAGGCGGCGGGGAAGCCGTCGGCCGCGCGGCGGTCGCGGTGCTGCGCCTGGCCGCGCGGGGACTGCCCGAGGGCCACGCCTCCCGACCGCTGGTGCTGTGCAACCTCGGTTACGCGCTCGTCCTGGCCGACATCGTCCCGGCCATCGCCCAGGATCCCCGAGGCCCCCTGGACCGGGAGCGGATGCCCCGCCTGGAGGAGGCCGTGTCCGTCCTGCGCGAGGCGTACCGCACGACCCCGCGCGAGCACCCCAACCACGCCCGCTGCGCCAACGGCCTGGCCCTGGCCCTGCGCTGCAAGGCCGTCACCACCCGGGACGTACCCTTGCTCCGCGAGGCCGTCGAACTGTTCCGCACCGCCGTGGAGACGGCGACCGACGCGGACGACAACCTCCCGCAGATGCTCGCCGACCTCGGCACCGCGCTGATGACGTGGGCGACCGCCGAGGACGCCCCGGGCGACCCCGGCCCGGAGGTGGTCGACGAGGCGGTGGCCGCCCTCGACCGGTCCGTGCGGCTCACGCCCTCCGGCGCCCCGGAACTGCCCGACCGGCTGGACGCGCTGGCCGCCGCGCTCCGCACCGCGTACGAACACCGGCACGCCGCCGAGGACCTGGAACGCTCCGTCGCCGCCCTGCGCCGTCTGCTCGAGGTGGTGCCGGAGGGCGACCCCGCCCGGCCGGATCTGTGGGCGCGGCTCGGCGAGGCCCTGACGGAGCTGTGGCGGCGGGACCGGTCGCCCGAGGACCGCGGCGCGCTGGAGGAGGCCGTCGCGCTGCTGGAGCGGGCGGTGGCCGAGACGCCGGAGGACGGTCCCGAGCGGGCGCGGGCCCTCTTCCTGCTGGAGCGGGCGCGGCGACTGCGGGCGCCCCTGGTCGAACGGGACGGCCTCGACGAGGCGACGCGTCGGGCGCGGGAGAGGCTCGACGAGACCACGCGGCACGTGTTCGCGTCGGACGCCGACCGGCCGGCCTCCACGGGCGTGGAACACCTGATGCGCCTGGTGGGGAAGTTGATCGGCGTGGGCGACACGGCCGACGGAAGCGGCAACGCCCGGGCACTGGACTTCGCGGCGGCCCTCGTGGGGTTCCCCGACCGAACCGACCTGGACGAGATCGAGGCCCGCGCCATGGAGTGGCTGGTGCGGATGTTCGAACACCTGCCGCCCGACGAGCGGGCCGAGGCGATGGCCGAGTTCCTCGCCGACCCCGGCGACCCGCGGCCCGTGGGCCCGGTGGACACCGCCGCCCTCGACGAGTTCCTGGAGCTGAACGAACGGCTGCTCCGGGAGGCGCCGGAGGGCGGCACCGAGCGCCTCGTGGCGGAGTTCAACCGCGCGGCGCTGACGGTGGTCCGGACGATGGAGACCCTGCGGGACGCCCCGGTCGAGACCGCGTTGGCCGAGATGGACGCCCTCCTCCCGACGCTGCTGGAGGGGATCGAGGGCACGGTCCCCGAGCTGGCGGACCGGGTGGGCCTGCCGCTGGACCTCGCCGAACCCTTCGTCGTCATGGGCAACGCCGTCCAGTCGCCCTTCGAGACCTTCGCGCGGATCGAGCGGTCCGCGCGGGAGTGCCGCGCCCGGCTCGCCGCCCTGGAGGAGGAGACCCCGGCGGAGGCGTCCGGGAACGGCGGGGACGCCGACCCGCGTCGGCTGGACGCCCTCAGGGAACTGGCCTTCTGGCTGTTCCAGTCCTACGGGATCCTCCCGGACGAGGCGGTCTTCCAGGAGGCCGTGGGCGTCGCCCGTCGGATCGTCGCCGCCCACTGGCCGCCGGACGCGACCACCATGGTGGCCTGGGGCGGCGCGCTGCTGTCCCGCGCCCGGAACCCGGGGGTGGCGGGGGACGACCTCGGCGGGGAGGTCCCGTCGACCGCCACCACGCTCCTCGCGTCGCACCAGGCGGCCGACGCGATCGCCCGACGCGACACGCCCGGCGCGCTGGAGGTGCTGGAGGAGGGCCGGGCGTACCTGCTGTCGACCGCGCTCAACACCCGCCGCGAACTGGAGGAGCTGCGCCGGGCCGATCCGGACCTGGCCGCCGAGTTCGTGGAGCTGCGCGAACGCAGCCGGCAGGAGGGGCCCACCTGGCCGCCCGGCGAGGAGATCGCGGCGCGGAACCGGGAGTTGTCGCGGGAGTGGGGCCGGCTGACCGAACGGCTGCGCGGGATGGACGGCTTCGAGCGCTTCCTGCTGCCGCTGCCACTGGGCCTGGACGACCTGCGGCCCGCGGCCGCCGAGGGGCCGGTGGTCACCCTCAACGTCCACCCCCGCCGCTGCGACGCGCTGGCCCTGACCACCGAGGGGCTGCGCGCGGTGCCGCTGCCGGGGCTGCGCCTCGCCGAACTGACCGAGCAGACGGAGGCCTTCCACGCCGCCGTCGAGGCCGTGGCGAGCGCCCCGGACGGCCCGCTGGCCGGACAGGCGCAGCGGACCATCCTGGAGACCCTGGCCTGGCTGTGGGACGTGGTGGCCGAACCGGTGCTCGACGCCCTGGGCCTCACCGGGCCGCCCGCGGATCCCGACGGGCCGTGGTCGCGGCTGTGGTGGGCGCCCGGCGGCGCGCTCAACTCCCTCCCGCTGCACGCCGCGGGCCACCACGACGTGCCGGGGGCGTCCGTCATGGACCGGGTGGTCTCCTCCTACACCCCGACCCTGCGGGCCCTGCTGCACAGCCGCGCCCGGCCCGTGCCGGAGCGGCGCACCGCGCTGGCCGTGGCGATGCCCGAGACGCCGGGGCACCGGGCCCTGCCGCGGACGGTGGAGGAGGCGGCGCTGCTCGCCGGACGGATGCCCGGCCCCGGGCCGCTGGTCGGTCCGGCGGCGACCCGGGCGGCGGTGCTGGAGGCGCTGCCCGGCGCGGCCGTCGCCCACTTCGCCTGCCACGCGAGCAGCGACCCCGCGGACCCGGCAGCGAGCCGGCTGCTGCTGCACGACGGTCCGCTCGGCCTCACCGACATCGGCCGTCTCCACCTGGACGGCGCCGAACTCGCCTACCTGTCGGCCTGCGGCACCGCGCGCGGCGGCGCCCGGCTCGCCGACGAGGCGCTCCACGCCGCCTCCGCGTTCCAACTCGCCGGCTACGCGCAGGCAATCGCCACGCTGTGGGAGATCGGCGACGGATTCGCCGCCTCGGTGGCCGCGGACTTCCACCGCGAACTGGGCCCCGCCCTCGACGCCCCCGACCGGCTTCCCGGGGCGCTCGCCCTGCACACCGTGATCCGGCGCGTCCGGTCCGCGCTGCCGGACCGGCCCTGGGCCTGGGCGTCGCTCCTGCACGCGGGGGCGTGAGCGGGCCGGGCGGCCACGGGAGGCGCCGCGGGCCGGGCGATCACCCGCCCGTCCGCCCCGAGTATTCGCACGGATGAGCGGACGAGCGGTCCCGGCCCTGTCGTGCGCGGACCGTAAGCTGGTTGGATGTCCGGGCGGGACGCGCGTGCGGCCCGGTGTGGACGACGGAGCACGCAAGGACGAGAAGGGGCGGCCCACGTGAGCGCGGGTGGAAGCGTCGATCAGCTGCTGCACCAGGTGGCGCCCGGACGGTACGACACCTACGAGGCACTGCTGCACGCCCTCGCCGAGGGCCGGGTGTGGATGCTGCTCTGGCACGGCCAGGCCGGCTCCCCGGACGCCCAGTACGGGAACATGGAGGTCGCCGGGCACGGCTACGCGCCCTGCGTGACCTCCGCCCGGGAACTGGCGGCCTCCGGATGGACCAGGGCCCACGAGGTGGTCGGCGGCCGCGAGATCGCCGCCGCCCTCTTCCCCGACCGCTGGGGGCTGTGGCTCAACCCGCACGCGCCCGGCGGCGGCGTCGGCATCCCCTGGCTCGACCTGCGCCGGATCGCCGGCGGGCTGGACCGGCTGCCCGCCGGGCCGCTGCGCATCGGCGAACCGACCGTGGACGTCCCGCACTTCTACGCCCAGCTCGTCCAGAACGCCCACCACACGCCCGTCGTCCGCACCCTGCGCCGCGCCTGGGTGCAGCCCGCGCTGGGCGCGCCGTACCTGGTGATCGGGCTCGACCTGTACGACCACGGCCCGCAGGCGGTGGAGTCGGTGCGGGCGATGATGGAGCGGTCGGTGGCCTCGGTGCCCGACGGGCTGGCGGTCTCCACCGTCGCGATGTCGGACGAGTACGACCCGGTCGCCATGTGGCTGCGGGCCAACTCCCGTCCCTTCTTCGACCGTGACGCCCACCAGGGCGCGGCCCCCACGGCCGCGCCCGGCCACGGTTACGGCTACCCTCGGCCCTACTGACGCCGTCCGACGCTCCGTCACCTCGGGGCGACGGCCACCTCCCGGCCTGGTGTTTCATCCGCGTTACCCCGCATTGACCTGCGGTGTTGCGGTTTCGGCGGCATGGTCTCAGGTCTATATCGCCGACATGCGGACAGTTCACACCGCTGGTTGGACGCAGTACTGTTCGGGCGACCATCAGTCTGACCGTCACCGACCTCTGAGGTGGAACATGCGAATAACCAGTTCCCGGGTCGTCCAGACGATCGCGGCCGCCCTCGCGGTTGGTGTGATCGCCACTGGATGTGCCAGTGAACGAGGCAAGGACGAGGGAGGGGGAGACACCTTCGTCTTCGGCGCCGCGGGCGACCCGGCCTCCCTGGACCCGGCACTGGCGAGCGACGGTGAGACGTTCCGGGTCACCCGCCAGGCCTTCGAGGCGCTGATCGAGCACGAGCCGGGCGGCAGCAAGCTGGTCGGCGGCCTCGCCAAGTCGTGGAAGAGCGACGAGACGGGCACCAAGTGGACCTTCGACCTCCGCGAGGGCGTGAAGTTCCACGATGGCGAGAAGCTGACCGCCGAGGTGGTCTGCAAGAACTACGACCACTGGTTCAACTGGACCGGTACGTACCAGAACAGCGCGGTCTCGTACTACTGGCAGACCATCTTCGGTGGCTTCGCCAAGAACGAGAGCAAGGAAACCCCCAAGGCCAACTACAAGGGCTGCACCGCCGAGGACGAGCTGACCGCCGTCATCGAGGTGCACGAGCCCTCCGCCAACCTGCCGGGCGGCTTCTCCCTCCAGGCCCTCGCCATCCACTCGCCGAAGGCGATCGACGCCTACAAGAAGCAGGAGGCGACCGGCGAGGAAGACGCCATCTCCTACCCGAAGTACAGCCAGGAGGCCGGCACGGTCGCCGGCACCGGCCCCTTCGAGATCGTCGACTGGGACAAGGGCAACAAGGAAGTCACCCTGGAGCGCTTCGACGACTACTGGGGCGAGAAGGCCAAGGTGAAGAAGCTGGTCTTCCGCACCATCGCCGAGGAGTCCGCGCGCCGCCAGGCGCTGCAGGCGGGCAACATCCACGGCTACGACCTGGTGGCTCCCGCGGACGTGAAGACCCTGGAGAAGGAGGGCTTCCAGGTTCCGGTCCGCGACGTGTTCAACATCTTCTACGTGGGCTTCTCGCAGGAGGCGAACAAGGCCCTGAAGAAGAAGGAGGTCCGCCAGGCGATCTCCCACGCGATCGACCGGGAGAACATCGTCAAGACCCAGCTGCCCGAGGGCGGCAAGGTGGCCACGCAGTTCGTGCCGGACACCGTGGACGGCTACTCGGACAAGGTCCCCACCTACCCGTTCGACACGAACAAGGCCAAGGACCTGCTGAAGAAGGCCGGCGAGGAGAAGCTCGCGGTCGACTTCTGCTACCCGACCGAGGTGACGCGCCCCTACATGCCCGCCCCGGCGGACATGTTCGAGCTGATGAAGTCCGACCTGGAGAAGGCCGGCATCAAGGTCGACCCCAAGCCGATGAAGTGGGCCCCGACCTACCTGGACGCCACCGAGAACGGCACCTGCGACCTGCACCTGCTGGGCTGGACCGGTGACTTCAACGACGCCTACAACTTCATCGGCACCTGGTTCGCCGGCTACGACAAGCAGTGGGGCTTCCGCGACGACAAGGTCTTCGACGCCATGAAGGCCGCCGAGAGCGAGCCGGACGTCGCCAAGCGGGTCGAGCTGTACAAGAAGGCCAACGAGGTCGTCATGGAGTACGTCCCGGGCGTCCCGATCTCCTCGTCCCCGCCGTCCATCGCGTTCGCCAAGGACGTCAACCCGCCGACGGTCTCCCCGCTGACGCAGGAGAACTTCGCCGAGGTCTCGTTCAAGTAAACGCATGATCGTGCAGGTCCGCCCGGCCACGCCATCCCCGTGGCCGGGCGGACCTGACTGTGAGGAAGAAAGGGGCATCGCGGGGTGTTGCGTCTCGTAGCGCGAAGACTGCTGCAACTCATACCCACCCTGCTGGGCCTGTCGGTTCTGCTGTTCCTCTGGCTGAACCGACTGCCCGGCGGACCCGCGGCGGCCATGCTCGGAGAGCGTGCCACCGCTGCCGACAAGGCCCGCATCGAGGCCGCTCTCGGACTGGACCAGCCGGTGTGGGTCCAGTACGGCCGCTTCCTGAAGCGGCTCTCCGAACTGGACCTGGGCATCTCCACCCAGACCGGGCAGCCGGTGTGGGACGAGTTCACCCGGGCGTTCCCCGCCACGGTGGAACTGGCCTTCGTGGCCATGCTCATCGCCATCGCCGTCGGCGTCCCCCTGGGCTACTTCGCCGCCCGCCGACGCGGAAGCTGGCTGGACGTGACCGCGGTGTCCGGATCCCTGGTGGGCATCTGCATCCCGGTCTTCTTCCTGGCCTTCATCCTCAAGGCGATCTTCGCCGTCCAGCTCGGCTGGTTCCCCAGCTTCGGCCGGCAGACCACCGGCATCGACGCCACCGAGGTGACCGGCTTCTACGTCCTGGACGGCATCCTCACCGGGGAGTTCGACGCCGCCTGGGACGCGCTCATGCACCTGGTGCTGCCCGCGCTGGCGCTGTCGTCGATCCCGCTGGCGATCATCACCCGCATGACCCGGGCCAGCGTGTTGGAGGTGCTCGGCGAGGACTACGTGCGCACCGCCGAGTCCAAGGGCCTGAGCCGGTCGACGGTGCGCGGCCGCCACGTGCTGCGCAACGCGCTGCTGCCGGTGGTGACCGCCATCGGCCTGCTCACCGGCGGCCTGCTGTCGGGGGCGGTGCTCACCGAGTCGGTCTTCGCCTTCGGCGGCATCGGCTCGTTCATCAAGACCGCCATCGACGAGCGCGACTACCCGGTCCTGGTGGGCTTCATCATGTTCATCGCCGCGGCCTACGTCGTCATCAACCTGCTGGTCGACCTCGCCTACAGTCTTATCGATCCGAGAGTGCGGGTGCACTGATGAGCACCAAGACCGACAAGATCGACCGGCTCGCGGAACTCACCGCCGCCACCGAGACCTCCGCGGGCGCCGGCCTGTGGGTCGAGGCGTGGCGCCGGCTGCGGGCCAGCAAGATGGCCGTCATCGGAGCGGCCGTCATCGGCGTGTTCGTGGTGGTGGCGATCGTGGGGCCGTGGATCGCCCCGTACGACCCCACCGCACAGCTCTGGCGCGGCGAGGTCCTCCCCAACCAGAACGTTTTCGTCGGCCCCCGCGGCGAGAACTGGCTGGGGCTGGACCACCTGGCGCGCGACGAGTTCTCCCGGATGCTGGTGGGGGCCCGTCAGACGCTGCTGGTCGGCGTCGTCGCCACCCTGCTGGGCTTCACCGTGGGCGCCGTGATCGGCGGTGTCTCCGGCGCCGCCCTGGTGCTGGGCGGCAAGGTCGGCCGCCGGATCGACACCGTCGTGATGCGCGTCATCGACATCATGCTGGCGCTGCCCTCGCTGCTGCTGGCCGTGTCCGTCGCGGCGGTCCTGGGCCAGTCCCTGACCACCGTGATGATCGCGGTGGGCGTGGTGCAGATCCCCGTCTTCGCCCGACTGCTGCGCGGCGCGATGCTCGCGCAGGGCGGCGCGGACTACGTGCTGGCCGCCCAGGCGCTGGGCGTGCGCAAGCGGCGCATCGCGATCGGGCACGTGCTGCCCAACTCGCTGAGCCCGGTGATCGTCCAGGGCACCCTGAGCCTGGCGACCGCCATCATCGAGGCCGCGGCGCTGTCCTACCTCGGCCTGGGCAACCCGGACGCCGCGCAGCCCGAGTGGGGCGTCATGCTGGCCCAGGCGCAGGACTACTTCGACAGCGCTCCGATGCTCGCGGTCTACCCCGCGCTGGGCATCATCATCACGGCCCTCGGCTTCACCCTGCTGGGCGAGGCGATGCGGGAAGCCCTCGACCCGAAACTGCGGAGTTGATCACATGGCCCTGCTTTCCGTGGACGAACTGACCGTCACCTTCACCGGTCGCGGCCGGCGCGATGTGAAGGCCGTGTCGGGTGTGTCCTTCGACGTCGACCAGGGTCGAGTGGTGGGTCTGGTCGGCGAGTCGGGCTGTGGCAAGTCCGTCACCTCGCTGGCCCTGATGGGGCTGCTGCCCAGGAAGGGCGTGACGGTCGGCGGCCGGGCCGAGTTCGACGGCACCGACCTGCTGTCCCTGAGCCCGGGGAGGATGCGCGACCTGCGCGGCTCCCAACTGGCGATGATCTTCCAGGACCCGCTGTCCTCGCTGAACCCGGTGGTGCCCATCGGCGTCCAGGTCACCGAGATCCTGGCCCGGCACCGGGGGATGAAGGGCGAGGCCGCCCGCAAGGAGGCCGCCGCCCTGCTGGACCGGGTGGGCATCCCGGACCCCACGCGGCGGCTGAAGGAGTACCCGCACCAGCTCTCCGGCGGCATGCGGCAGCGCGCGCTCATCGCGATGGCGGTGGCCTGCGCGCCGCGGCTGCTCATCGCCGACGAGCCGACCACCGCCCTGGACGTGACGATCCAGGCGCAGATCCTGGAGCTGCTCAAGGAACTGGTCGACGAGGAGGGCACCGCCCTGCTGATGATCACCCACGACCTGGGGGTGGTCGCCGGCCTGTGCGATCAGGTCAACGTGCTGTACGCGGGCAAGGTGGTGGAGTCCGCCGCGCGCCGCGAGCTGTTCGAGGCCCCCACCCACCCGTACGCCCACGGGCTGCTGGGCTCCATCCCCCGGCTCGACGCGCCGCGCGGCGAGCCCCTGAAGCCGATCCGGGGCTCCATCAACGACACGATCGCCTGGGCGGACGGCTGCGCCTTCGCGCCCCGCTGCGACCACTACACCCTGGAGTGCCTGCAGGGCGCTCCCGAGCTGAGCGAACCGCGCACGCCGGGCCACCGGGTGCGGTGCGTGAACCCGGTGTTCTCCGGGGGAGTGGACGAGCTGCGCAAGGCGGCGCTGGAGAGCGACGCGGCCGAGACGGCCGACGTGGCCGAGACGGTCGAGACGGCCGGTGCGACCGGTGCGGCCGACAAGGAGGCTGGAGCATGAGCCTGCTCGAACTGAACGGTGTGAAGGTCCACTTCCCGGTCAAGAAGGGCGTCCTCTTCGACCGTACGGTCGGCCACGTCTACGCCGTCGACGGGGTCTCGCTCTCCGTCGAGGCCGGCCAGACCTACGGCCTGGTGGGCGAGTCCGGCTGCGGCAAGACCACGCTCGGCCGGGCGATCCTGCGGCTGGTGGACATCACCGACGGCGAGGTCGTCTTCGACGGCACCGACCTGGCGAAGCTGCCGGGCGAGGAGATGCGCCGCTTCCGCCGCCGGCTCCAGATGGTCTTCCAGGACCCGCTGGGCAGCCTCAACCCCCGGCAGAACATCGAGTCGATCCTCTCCGAGGGGATGGCGGCGCACGGCATCGGCGCGAACCAGGAGGAACGCCGCGAGCGCATCCGCGAGATCCTGGCGAAGGTCGGACTCCCCGCCAACGCGCTCTCCCGCTACCCGCACGAGTTCTCCGGCGGACAGCGGCAGCGCATCGGGATCGCCCGCGCGCTGGTGCTCGAACCGGACGTGATCATCTGCGACGAGCCGGTCTCCGCCCTCGACGTCTCCATCCAGGCGCAGGTGATCAACCTGCTGGAGGAGCTCCAGGAGGCCCTGGGCCTGACGTACGTGGTCATCGCCCACGACCTGGCCGTGGTGCGGCACATCTCCGACGTGGTCGGGGTGATGTACCTGGGGTCGCTGGTGGAGGAGGCACCCAGCGACACGCTGTACGCCGAGCCCCGGCACCCCTACACCAGGGCGCTGATGTCGGCCGTGCCGGTGCCCGACCCGGAGGTGGAGGACAACCGGGAGCGCATCCTGCTCACCGGCGACCTGCCCTCCCCGGCGAACCCGCCGGCCGGCTGCCGCTTCCACACCCGCTGCCCGTGGAAGCAGGACACGCTCTGCGCCACCGACCGCCCCGAGCTGCGGGACCTGGGCGGCGGACACCGGGTGGCCTGCCACTGGGCCGAGGAGATCGCCGAGGGCACGATCAAGCCCTCGGCGAACGCGGCCACGGTCGTCCCGGCCCCCGCCGCCGAGCGGGCGGACGAGCGGGAGGAGAAGGAGACCGCCGCGGCCACGTGAGCCGCGCCGCCGCACCGCCCGGCCCTCCGCGTCCGCGCCGCCCGCCCCGACCCCTGCCGTCGGGACGGGCGGTGCGGCCGTCGGCGGCTCCCACCGGACCTGTTACAACCGGGGGGTGGATCTGTTCACTCCCTCCGTCCAACACTGGCTCGACCTGGCCGGGATCTTCGTCTTCGCCATCTCGGGCGCGCTGCTCGCCGTCCGCAAGAACTTCGACATCGTCGGCATGGCGTCGCTCGCCGTGGTGACCGGGCTGGGCGGTGGGGTGATCCGGGACGTGCTGATCGGGGCCGTGCCCCCGGCGGCCCTCACCGACCTCGGCTACCTGCTGACCCCGCTGGCCGCCACGGCGCTGGTCTTCTTCCTCCACCCCCAGGTGGAGCGGATCAACCGGGCGGTGATGGTCTTCGACGCGGCGGGCCTGGGCCTGTTCTGCGTCACCGGCACCGTCAAGGCGCACGCGTACGGGCTCGGCCTGATCCCCTCGATCGTCATGGGCCTGGCCACGGCCGCGGGCGGCGGCGTCCTGCGCGACGTGCTGGCCAACGAGGTGCCCTCCATGCTGCGCTGGGACCGCGAGATCTACGCCGTCCCGGCCATCGTCGGGTCGACGGCGGTGGTGGTGCTGATCCACACCGACCGGCTCAGCGCGGTGACCAGTGCCCTGGCGGCCACCCTCGCCTTCGTGCTGAGGCTGCTGGCCCTGCGGTACAACCTGCGCGCGCCGCGGGCCTGGCGCCGCCACAGCGGGAGCGCCGACCAGGACGCCGCGGAGGCGTGACGGCCGAACCTCGGCTACCCGTCGGTAACAAAATCCCTGTAGGGTGCACTTCCATGACCGAGGCAACCATCGGTGCCGGCGCGTTCGACCGCGACACGGCCATCACCCCGCGGGGCGAGGGCGTCTACGACGCCGACCTCTCCGCCGACTGGACCATCGGGCACGCCGTCAACGGCGGCTACCTCCTCGCTCTGATCGGCCGGGCCCTCGGCGACGCGCTGCCGCACCCCGACCCCTTCACCATCACCGCGCACTACCTCACCGCCTCGCGCCCCGGCCCCGCGACCGTGCGCACCTCCACCGTCCGCACCGGCCGCACCCTGTCCACCGGCACCGCCTCCCTCGTCCAGATCGACGAGGAGGGCCGGGAGGTCGAGCGCATCCGCGTCCTGGCGAGCTACGGCGACCTGACCGCGCTGCCCGACGACGTCCGCACCAGCGCCGAGCCGCCGCGGATCCCGCCGTACGAGCGCTGCCTCGGGGCTCGGGACGGCATGGACCCCTCGGCGATCCCGCCCATGACCCACCAGATCGACCTGCGCATGGACCCGGCCACCGTCGGCTGGGCGGTGGGCGCGCCCAGCGGGCGCGGCGAGATGCGCGCCTGGTTCGGTCTGGCCGACGGCCGCGACCCCGACCCGATCTCCCTGCTGATGACCGTGGACGCCCTGCCGCCCACCGCCTTCGACCTGGGCCTGTCGGGCTGGGTGCCGACCGTGGAGCTCACCGTCCACGTCCGCCGGCGTCCGGCCCCCGGCCCGCTGCGGGTCTCGATCACCACCCGCAACCTGGCCGGCGGCTTCCTGGAGGAGGACGCCGAGGTCTGGGACAGCGAGGACCGGCTGGTCGCCCAGTCCCGCCAGCTCGCCCGCGCCCTGTCGGCCTGATCCCGCGCCCCGGCCGGGCCGAAGCACCGGCACCGCCGAAGCGCTGCCGAAGCACCGTCGAAGGCCGTCCCCGGAGTCCGTCCGGGGGCGGCCTTCGACGTGCCGCGGGCCACCGCGACGTTCCGCCGACGCGGGCGCTGTGTGAGGCGTACGGATGAGAGTGACGGAGCTTGTCGTGGGTAGCCGGAGGAAGGACGAAAACTAATCAAATAAGACAGGCGTCGTGAGAGAAGCGAAGGTGGTCAAGGGATGTACGCCGTGAAGAGCACGCTGCCCGATCAGGACCTCAAGGTCGTCGGCGAGGCGCTCCAGGGCGCGCTGGTCGATCTGATCGACCTCTCCCTGGTGGCCAAGCAGGTCCACTGGACCGTGATCGGCCCCCGCTTCCGCTCCATCCACCTCCAGCTCGACGAGGTCGTGGAGACCGCGCGCAGCTACTCCGACACCGTCGCCGAGCGCGCCGCGGCCCTGGGCCTGGCCCCCGACGGCCGTGCCGCCAGCGTCGCCGCCGGCACGGGCATCACCGGTGTGGACAGCGGCTGGCACAAGGACGACAAGGCCGTGGAGGTCATGGTCGGCGCCCTGGCCGCCGTCGTGAACCGGATGCGCGAGCGCATGGCCGCCACCGAGCAGCCGGACCCGGTGACCCAGGACATCTTCATCGAGCTCATCGCCGAGCTGGAGAAGCACCACTGGATGTTCCAGGCCGAGCACAAGATCGCCTGAGAACGCCCGAGCACACCGACCACCGCCCCGCCGCGTGATGGCGAGACACGCGGCGAGGCGGTCCCCCGGGAGCGAGGACCGGCCGGTTCCGGCCGGTCCTCGCTCCCGCATCCTCCCGGGCGGCTCGTAGAATCGGGGAACCATGGCCTACCTCGACCACGCCGCCACCACCCCCATGCTCCCGGAGGCGGTGCAGGCGATGACCGCCCAGCTCGGCCTCACCGGCAACGCCTCCTCCCTCCACGCGGCGGGGCGGCGGGCCCGGCGCACCGTGGAGGAGGCCCGCGAGACGCTCGCCGCGGCCCTGGGAGCGCGGCCGAGCGAGGTCGTCTTCACCTCCGGCGGCACCGAGGCCGACAACCTCGCCGTCAAGGGCCTGTACTGGGCGCGGCGCGCCGCCGACCCCGCCCGCGAGCGCGTCCTGGCCAGCCCCGTCGAACACCACGCGGTGCTCGACGCCGTCCACTGGCTCGCCGACCAGGAGGGCGCCCGCGTCGAGTGGCTGCCGGTCGACTCCCTGGGACGGGTGCACCCCGACGCGCTCCGCGAGGCGATCGAACGGAACCCCGACGACGTGGCGCTGGCCACCGTGATGTGGGCGAACAACGAGATCGGCACCGTCCAGCCCGTCTCCGAACTCGCCGCCGTGGCGCGGGAGTTCGGTGTCCCGATGCACGCGGACGCGGTCCAGGCCGTCGGCCAGGTCCCGGTGGACTTCGCGGCCTCGGGACTGGCCGCGATGACCGTCAGCGGCCACAAGATCGGCGGCCCGTACGGCATCGGGGCGCTGCTGCTGGGCCGCGAGTGGGCCCCCACCCCGCTGCTGCACGGCGGCGGCCAGGAGCGCGACGTGCGCTCCGGCACCCTCGACGTCCCCGCCGTCGCCGCCTTCGCGGTCGCCGCGCGGATCGCCGTCGAACGCCGGGAGGAGTTCGCCCGGGAGATCGGCGCACTGCGCGACGCGCTGATCGAGGCCGTGCGCGAGGCGGTGCCCGACGCGGTCCTCGGCGGCGACCCCGACCCGGAGGGGCGGCTGCCGGCCAACGCGCACTTCGCCTTCCCCGGCTGCGAGGGCGACTCCCTGCTCCTCCTCCTCGACGCCCAGGGCATCGAGTGCTCCACGGGCTCGGCCTGCACCGCCGGGGTCGCCCAGCCCAGCCACGTGGTCCTGGCCACGGGCACCGACCCGGACCTGGCCCGCGGCACCCTGCGCTTCTCCTTCGGCCACACCTCCACCAAGGCCGACGTGGACGCGGTGGCCGCCGCCATCGGCCCGGCCGTGGAGCGGGCCCGCGGCGCCGGACTGAGCTGAGCCGGCGGCCGCCGGCCGCGTCACGGCGTGCGCGTCGTCCGCCGTCGCGCCCGGCGCGGGGAACGGAACCTCACGCCCCGCGCACCGGGACGTCCCGGACCATCCGCAGATAGCGGTCCCAGTCCCAGTGCGGGCCGGGATCGGTGTGGTCGGTGCCGGGGACCTCGACGTGGCCGACGATGTGCTCGCGGTCCCGGGGCAGCCCGTACCGGTCGCATATCCCGGCGACCAGCTCGGCCGACGCGCGGTAGGTGGCGTCGGTGATGGTCTCGGCGCGGTCCACGAAGCCCTCGTGCTCGATGCCGATGCTGCGCTCGTTGTACGCGCGGTCGCCCGCGTGGTAGGCCACGTCCAACTCCCGCACCATCTGCGCCACGTGCCCGTCGGAGGTCCGCACCACGTAGTGGGTGGCGGCACCGTGGGAGGGGTCCTGGAAGACCTTCACGGCCACGTCGTAGCCGCCCTGGATGACGTGGATCACCACCCGGTCGACGGTGTAGTCGTACGGCCGGTCGGCCCGCCGCCAGTTCGCGTCGGACGCCGGTATCCACTCCGCGCCCGGATGGTCCACCTCGCCCTCGGCGCGCGGCCGGTCCACCCCCGGCACCCGCCACCACAGGCGGGACGCGTCGTCGCGGGCCGCGTAGCCGATGGCGCCCAGGCCCACCGCGGCACCTCCGATCAACAGGGCACGGCGGCCGACCGACCGCCCCTTCCGGGCCTTCCGCGCCGCCGCTCGCGGGCCGAGGGCTTCTCTCTCGCTCACGGCCCGCACAACGCTCGGGATCACCCGTTCGGTTCCACGGCTCCGCGCGTGGCCCCGTACCCTGGGGAGCGCTATGACTGACACGCCGCACGCGCCGAACCCCGCGCCCCGCCTCCGCGTCCTCGCCGCCATGTCCGGCGGCGTCGACTCCGCCGTCGCCGCCGCCCGCGCGGTGGAAGCGGGCCACGACGTCACCGGCGTCCACCTCGCCCTGTCGGCGAACCCGCAGTCCTTCCGCACCGGCGCCCGCGGCTGCTGCACCATCGAGGACTCCCGCGACGCCCGCCGCGCCGCCGACGTCATCGGCATCCCCTTCTACGTGTGGGACCTCGCCGAGCGCTTCCGCCAAGACGTGGTGGAGGACTTCATCGCCGAGTACGAGGCCGGCCGCACCCCCAACCCCTGCCTGCGCTGCAACGAGAAGATCAAGTTCGCGGCGCTGCTGGACAAGGCCCTGGCGCTGGGCTTCGACGCGGTGTGCACCGGCCACTACGCCACCATCGTGGTCCGCGAGGACGGCACCCGCGAGCTGCACCGCGCCGCCGACGCCGCCAAGGACCAGAGCTACGTCCTCGGCGTGCTCGACGAGCGGCAGCTCGCCCACGCCATGTTCCCCCTCGGCGACACCCCCACCACCAAGGAGGAGATCCGCGCCGAGGCCGAGCGCCGCGGCCTGGCCGTCGCCCGCAAGCCCGACAGCCACGACATCTGCTTCATCGCCGACGGCGACACCCAGGGCTTCCTCGCCAAGCACCTGGGCACCGCCGAGGGCGACATCGTCGACGAGGACGGGAACAAGCTCGGCACCCACTCCGGCGCGTACGGCTTCACCGTCGGCCAGCGCAAGGGGCTGCGCATCGGCCACCCCGCCCCCGACGGCAAGCCGCGCTACGTCCTGGACATCTCCCCGGTGGACAACACGGTCACCGTCGGTCCGGCCTCCGCCCTGGACGTGGTCGCCCTGACCGCCGTCCGCCCCCGCTGGTGCGGCACCCCGCCCACCGGCCCCGGCACCTACACCGCCCAGCTCCGCGCGCACGGCGGCGAGACCGAGGTGACGGCGGAGATGGTGGACGGCGAGCTGCGGGTGACCTTCACCGAGCCGGTCCGCGGCGTCGCCCCGGGCCAGGCGATCGTCCTCTACGACGGCACCCGCGTCGTCGGCTCGGCCACCATCGCCGCCACCGAGCGCCGGGGAGCGGCGGCCACGAGGAGCTGACGCTCCGCACCCGCGCCGGGCCGGACGGGCGGCCCCGACGACGTGAACGGCCTCGCCGGTCGCGGCGGGACAATCCCGTTGCCGGGCGGGCGGCGCCCGGATAGCGTCCGCGCGTGACCACGCTGCCCCCGCCCCTGCGCACCGAACGCCTGCTCCTGGAGCCGTACGTCCCGGCGGACGAGGAGGACTTCGTCGCCCTGTTCCGGGACGCGAGGGTCGCCCGCTGGATGGGCGACGGGCCCCTGTCCGAGGCCGAGGCCCGGGCCCTGTTCGGGCGGGTCTTCACCACGGTCCACGCCCAGGGGCTGTTCGACGTCTGGGCGGTGCGCGAGGACGGCCGCCACGTCGGGCACGCCGAGATCAAGCGCACCGACGAGACCGGCGGCCACGAGATCGTCTACGCCCTGGCCCCCGCCGCGTGGGGACGCGGGCTGGGCACCGAGGTCGCCGAGGCGCTCGTCGCCCACGGCTTCGACACCCTCGGCCTGGCCGAGGTCCACGCCACCGTGGCCGCGCCCAACGCCGCCTCGCTCCGCCTGTTGGGCAGGATCGGTTTCACGCACGTCCGCGACATCACCGAGGACGACGGCACCGTCACCCGCGTCCTGACCCGTCGGGCCGGCTGAGGTCGGACCCGCTCCAGGGGCCGGTGCGGTCCGTCCGGCAGTTCGACCTCGATCGCGTCGCCGGGGCGCACCACGCCGCCGGTCCTGACGACGCTCATCACCCCGGCCTTGCGGACGACGTGGCCGTCCTCGTCGCGGCCGACGACCTGCTTCGGCAGGCCCGGCCGGAAGTTCTCGATCCGGAGGCAGGGGTTGCGCAGTCCGGTGAGCTCCACGACCGCCTCGCCGCCGAGGCGCAGCAGCGTGCCCGTGGGCGGGCCGAGCAGGTCGACGCCGCGGGTGGTGATGTTCTCGCCGAGCTGCCCCGGCCGCACGTCGAACCCCGCCCCGCCGACCTCGTCGAACAACTCCTCGTGGATCAGGTGCACTTGGCGCAGGTTCGGCTGGGTGGGGTCCTGGGCGACGCGCGAGCGGTGCTTGACCGTCACCCCCGCGTGGACGTCCCCCTCCACCCCGAGCCCGGCGAGCAGCGTGATGCCGTCCCGGTTCGGCTTGGTGAACGAGTACGTGCCGTTGCCGCCGACCGCCGTGACCGTCCCGCCCATCGAGCGGCCCCCCTTCGTCCGTGGCACCGATGCCGTCCGGTGCCGCCGGCGCCGTCCTGCCGGGAGCCCAGCCCCGCCTCCCGCCGCCGCGAAGGGGGCTGGACGGCGGGGCGGGCGGGGGCGCGGGGCTCGGTACGGGCTCAGTACAGGGGGAACGCCCAGCCGCCGGGGTAGAAGGACTCCCGGTCGCCGCGGAAGGCGCGCGTGGCGCGGGCCAGCGCGCCCGGCCGCAGCTCCCGGACCAGACCCGCGGCCGCCAGCGACGCCAGCGTCGTACCGCCCAGGAAGGCCGCGCCCAGCTCGGCCGGGGTCAGCCGCAGATCGGCGGGTGCCGTGGTGCGTTCGCAGGTCACCGCGTCGCCGTCGGCCTGGAGGCGGTGGCGCCCGGTGTTCCACGGGCAGAAGTCGTCCTCGACGTCCAGGACCAGGTCCAGCGGAGCCGAGTAGCGGCGTCCCGCCAGGGCCCGGCCGACGTCGACCGGCCGCACCCACAGCCGGTCGACCACGGTCGAGCGCACCGCCCGCGCCTCCACCAGCAGGTGCGGCAGCGGCTCGTCCACCGCCCCCTCGTACTCGATCCACGGCATCAGGTCGATCCCCGCCAGGAAGCGCCACAGCGCGGCGTACGCCGGGAGCGAGAGCGCCGCCAGCTCCTCGACCCGCACGACGCCGGCGCTGCCGCTCGCGGCGTCCCATGCCGTCTTGTGCCGGTAGAGGGCGTATCCGGTGACCCGGCCGTCCGGCTCCCGGTGCACGGCGAAACGCAGCGAGGTCGCGCCGTCGCGCGCGTACGGCTCGTCGAACAGGCGGACGGTCCAGTGGCTGTCGTCCCGGTCGGGCCAGCCGACCGAGCCGCCGCGGACCCGGTCGTAGACCTCCTCGATCAGGGGACGGGCCCGGGCGCGGTCCACCAAGTGGACGGTCCCGTCGCCGAAGTCCGTTCCGGGACGGAAGCGCAGGGAGCGCCTCTCGCAGCGGAGCAGGCTCCCCCGCGTGGCGGGACCGTAGCCGAAGCGGCCGTAGATCGCGGCCTCGGTGGGACGCAGCGCGGCGATCGGCTCGTCGCCGCGCTCGTACACGTCGGTCAGCAGCCGGCGCATCATCGAGGTGAGGATGCCGCGGCGCCGGTGGGTGGGGGCCACCCCGACCGAGGCGACGCCCGCGACCGGCATGACGGCTCCCGGGACCGTCAGCAGGCGGGCGTAGACGGACGCGCCGCCCACGGGCGTGTCCCCGTCGAAGGCGGCGACGGTGCGGTCCAGCGCGGTGGCGGCACGTTGGTTCGCGAGTTCTTCATCGGTCCGGTCGGCGCCGTAGGTGTCGGCGATCATGCGGGCCCAGGCGTCGAACTCGGCGTCGGTGACGGTGCGGAGCGGATGGGGATCGGTCATCGCGCCCGTTCTAGCCGACGCGCGGCGACCGCGCGAGCGGTTTTCGGGGCACCACGGGAACCACCGTGCGCGGGGCCGGGGATCGGGAGGACGGTCGGCGAGGAACCGAGGAGAGACCGGCCATGGCCCCCGCGACCGTCGGGCGGCGGCCGCGGGGACGGGGAGGCCCGGAAGCCGCCGTCCGCCGCGATCCGCGACCGCGTGCGGCCCCCTGCCGGGGAGCGGTTCACATCCGGCGGCGCAGGAGGAAGTCCAGCGGCGTCCGCAGGTCGTCGAGCGGTCGCGGCGCCGGCGGCACCGACTCCGGACAGGCGTGCACCGCGGCGATGTGGCGGCGCGCCTCGGCCGGCGCGGCCGAGCGGCCACCCGCCTCCTCGATCAGCGAGGCCGCCCGGCGGGCGCCGTCGCGGTCGAGGGCGTCCGCGGCCTCCAGGAGGTCGACGAGCCGTCGGGCGGCCGGGCCGTCCGCGCTCAGGGCGGCCGGCACCGGCAGGGTCGTCGTGGACGAGCGAGAAGGTGTGCGCCGGCTCCACCGCGACCGCGCCCGCCGCGCCCGGGGCGCCGACGGCCTCGGCGCCCCNNNACGGCCTCGGCGCCCCGGGCGCGGCGGGCGTCTGGCGCAGTCCCTTGCCCGTCGCGCCGGAGGCGGGCGCGCCGCCCACCTCGCACCAGCCCAGGGAGTACGCGGCCATCTCGGCGGGCCAGGTCGGCGGCCGTCCCGGCGCGGTCGCGGCCCAGCCGGGCCAGGTCGGCGGCCGTCCCGGCGCGGTCGCGGCCCAGCCGGGCCAGGGACTTGACCGACCCCAGCCGCGCGAGGGCCTCGCCCCGCGGCTCGCCCGTGTCCCGGAACTCCGCGAGGGCCTGTGCGTACATCCCGCGGGCCTCGGCGTACCGGGCGGCGCGGTACAGGACGTTGCCCCGCATCTTGTGGTTGTGGGCCGGCGCGCCGGCCGGGTGCATCTCCCGGCAGGTCGCCTCCGCCTCGCTCAGCGGCTCCAGGGCGCGGTCGGTGTCCCCGTCGCGGGCGGAGAGGATGTCGGCCGTGCCGCGCAGGGCCCAGGCGTGGCCCCGCCGGTCGTCGGCCCGCGCGGCTGTCTCGGCCGCCTCGGCGAACGGCGCGTACGCCGAGTCGTGGGAGCCGTGGTTGCGGTGCATCTGCGCGATGCCCTCCAGCGCCCACACCGTGTGCCGTGCCTCGCCCCTTCTGCGCGTCTCGGCCAGGAGCTGTTCGTGCAGCGCTCCCACGGCCTCGTGGTCGCCCTGGACGCGGCCGGTCTCCGCCGGACCCGCGAGCGAGTACCCGCGCGCCACGACGTCCCCGCCCCGCTCGCCGAGTTCGGCCGCGAGGAAGAGCAGCCGCCAGGAGAGGTCCAGGGCGCCGCGCTGCCGTGCCAGGGTGCCGCCGCTCCACAGCGCTCACGCCATGGCGGCGCGGTGTCCCCGGCCGTGCGGGCGGCGCGGTAGCTCGCCTTCCAGGCGCGGTCGGCCTCGGCCGCGTTGCCCAGCCTGCGGTGCGCCCCGGCGACCGCCGGTCCCGAGCGCGCCACCTCGCCGGCGGCTCCTTCCCGCTCCGCGGCCCTCAGCCGTTCGGGGCCCGCTTCGAGCGGCACGAGTATGAAGTGCGTGTATACACTGCGCGTATACGCGGAGTGTATAGCGGGGCGGACGGGACCGCCGAACCCCCCGGGGGATGCGGGCCGGTCCCGTCGAACGCCTCGCGGGGACCAGGACGTGTGCCGCGCGGAACGGGTTGTCTCCGGGGGAGGACGGTCCGTGCCCGGCAGACGGGGGAACGCACTCGTTCGGAGCAGTGGAGGGGTGCGGTGGGGGCGTCCCGCCCATACTGGCGCCACCGGCTCGTCACCCGAGCGAACACGGAGGTGCCCATGCGAACCGCGCTCCCCTCCCGACTCTCCCGGAACCGCGCCAGCCTCGCCCACAAGGCGCGCTACGCGCTCCACCACCCCGAGCGGATTCCCGCCCATCTGCGCCGGGCCGCCCGGGACGCCTGGCTGTGGGCGAGGCACCGCGACCACATCGCGTACTACCGGGCCGTGATGGCCTCCGACGCGGCCCGCAGCCCGGAGGCGGCGGTCGGCGGGAAGCCGTCCCCCGAACGCTGGCTGGCGATCGGGCGGATGCAGTTCGACTACCTGGTCGCGCACGGCCTGAGGCCCGAGGACCGGATGCTGGAGATCGGCTGTGGCAACCTGCGGGCGGGCCGGCTGTTCATCGAGCACCTGGAGCCGGGCCACTACTACGGCATCGACATATCGCCCGACATCCTCCTGGAGGCCAAGCGGACCCTCGTGCGCCACGGGCTCCAGGACAAGCTGCCGTACCTGGCGATCACCGACGACCTGACCTTCGACTTCCTGCCCGAGGGGTACTTCACGGTCGTCCACGCCCACAGCGTCTTCTCCCACTCGCCGCTGCACGTCGTCGACCAGTGCCTGGAGAACGTGGGACGGATCCTCGCGCCGGGCGGCTTCTTCGACTTCACCTTCGACCGCACCGAGGGCCGCGAGCACCACGTGCTGCGCGAGGACTTCTACTACCGCACCGAGACGCTGACCGACCTCGCCGCCAGCCACGGCCTCGAAGCGCGCTTCATGGACGACTGGGAACGGCTCCCGCACGGCCAGTCCAAGATCCGCGTCACCCACCCGACGCCGGCGCCGTCGGAGGACCGCGCTCCGGGCGACGGCGACGACGCGGGCGAGAGCGAGAGCGCGGGCGTGCCGGGCTGAGACGCGCGCCGGAGGACCGGTCGCGCGCCGGCGCACGGGGCCGGCGACGGCCGGTGACGCGGACGGGCCCGGTTCACGGCGCGGGCGCCGGGGCGTCCGCGTCCGCGCCGCGCGGGTCGCCGCCCGCCAGCAGGACGCCCAGGCCCTCGCGGGTGGCGGCCACCACCACGCGGTCGCCCGCCGTCATCACGTAGCCGTCGTGCAGCCGCCAGGCCAGGTCGCCGGTGAGGGTGTACGTCGGAGAGTCGGGCGAGAAGGTGCCCAGGTCGGCGCGGCGGCGGTCGGGCGGGGCGGTGTCCAGGGCCAGGATCCGCCAGGCGCCGGGGCGGAACGCCTCGCCGACGGTGCGTCCCTCCAGCAGCCGGTTGCCCGCCACCGACACCACGGCGAAGACCAGCACCCGACGGCCGACCGGTATGGCGCCCAGCACCTGACGCCCCATCATGGCCCCGGCGAAGGCCGGGGCCGCCAGCGCCGAGACGCTGCGGCTGTGGGTCTGGGCGGTGGGGTAGGTGTCGCGCAGGGTGCGGTAGACGGTGGCGGCGAACTCGTCGTCGAACAGGCGCATCACCACCCGCAGGCCGGGATTGACCTGGCGGGCGTAGAGCGTGGCCTCCAGATTGGTGCCGCTGTCGCTGGTGAGGGCCAGCAGCGCCCGGCTGCGGGCGATCCCGGCCTCCTCCAGCACGCCGCCCTCGGTGACGTCCGCGATCAGGGTCGGCACCCGCCGGGCGCGGGCCACGGCGATGCCCCGCGCCTCGGGATCGCGCTCGATGCACACCACCGGAATGCCCATCTCCAGCAGCCGGTCCAGCACACGGGTGCCGACCTTGCCCAGGCCGAGCAGGACGACGTGCCGCTCGATGCCGCGCGGCGGGGGCGGCAGGGTGGCCGCCTGGCGGAAGGTGCCGTAGCTCTCCAGCACCACGGCGAACAGCAGCGGCAGCAGCGCCGTTCCGGCGAGGGCGCCCAGCAGTTGCAGGACCTGCTCGCCGGTGGACTCCCCGACGGCCGGGTCGTTGATCGACAGGACGTTGAGCAGCGTGACGTACGCGGCGTGCAGGGGGAGTTCGCGGGTGACGTACCAGTTGGCCGCGGCCAGCAGCGCCACCACGGCGGTGAGGGCGATCAGGGAGGCGCGCAGCCGCCGGGAGAAGAAGGTGCCCACCGGCAGCCGGGGGACGCGGGCGGGGAGGCTCGGCCCGCCGGGGCGGCTGGTGATCGCCTCCAGCATGACCGTGCCGCGCTCGGGCGGCAGCCCCGCCAACTCGCGGGGGTTCGGGAGGAGGGTCGGGCCGTCGCGGTCTCCGGGGGCGGTGTAGACGTCGCCCTCGTCGGCGTCCGGGGTGTCGGGCAGCAGCGCGAGGGTGCACAGCGGGTCGCGGCGGTCGGCGGTGCCGATGGTGCGGTCCTTGGCCCGCAGCAGCAGCCCGTCCGCCTGGATGATCTTGTCGCTGCCGACCACCGCCGCCGCCACCAGGGAGGGGGCGGCGGTGTCGGCGTCGGAGAGGACGGTGGTGGAGGCGTCCACGGCCGTCTGGTCCAGGCCGGGGACGCGGGCGGTGATCGTCCGGTCGAGCAGGTCCTCCAGGTAACGGCCCAGGGTGCGGTTGAACATCCGGATGACCAGGCGCAGTTCGGGGTTGATGCGGCGGGCGCGCAGCGCGGTGTGGATGTTGAGCTGGTCGTCGCCCGAGGTCAGCGCCAGCGCGGCGGCGTGCTCGATGCCCGCCTCGCGCAGGGCGGCGTCGTCCGGCACCTGGGCCTCCACCGCCCGTACGTCCAGCAGCGGATCGCCGACCAGCGCGGCGATCTGCGGGCCCTGGTCGCCGCCGCGCAGCGAGGGCAGCACGACGGTGACCCGCTGCCGGTAGACGGAGGCGAGTTCCCGCACCAGCCGCTGGGCCAGGGAGTTGTCGCCGCAGACGACCATGTGGCCGGCCGGGGCGGGCGCGGGAGGACGGCCGGGGGAGGGGAGGCGGGGGGTCGGAGGGGTGGAGGCGGCCATGGTCCGCATTGGACCACGACGGACGGCGCCGTGCCCGGCACGGGTGACGACGGATGGGACGATGGAGTCCATGGGAACGCATGTGATCACCGGGGCGGGCTCCGGCATCGGGGCCGCGATCGCCGAGCGGCTGAGCGAGCGCGGCGACGAGTTGTGGCTGCTGGCGCGGGACGCGGGACGTGCCAGGGAACTCGCCGAACGCTTTCCCGGCGCCCGCACCCTCGTCGGGGATCTGGCCGAGCCCGAGCGCCTGTCGTGGGCGCTGTCCCACCAGGAACTGCCGCAGGAGGTGGACTCCCTGCTGCACGTCGCCGGGGTCGTGGAGCTGGGCGCGATCGGGGAGCTGACCCCGAAGATCTGGAACGCCACCCTGGCGGTCAATCTGGTCGGCCCGGCCGAGCTGACCCGGCTGCTGCTGCCCCAGCTCCGCCTGGCACGCGGCCACGTGGTCTTCGTCAACTCCGGCGCGGGCCTGAACGCCAACGCCGACTGGGGCGCGTACGCCGCCAGCAAGCACGGACTGAAGGCGCTCGCCGACTCGCTGCGCGCGGAGGAGAAGGAGAACGGGGTGCGCGTCACCTCCGTCTACCCGGGCCGCACCGCCACGCCGATGCAGGCCAAGGTGCACCGGCAGGAGGGGAGGGAGTACGACCCGGAGCGCTGGATCCCCGCGGAGGCGGTGGCGACGACGGTGCTGACGGCCCTCGACCTCCCCGCCGGCGCGGAGATCACCGACCTGAGGGTGAGGCCGTCGGCGTGAGCGAGCACGTGTGGGGCCGGGCCGCCGCCACCGGGATCGGGTCGATGCCCGGCACGGACGCCCGCGAGGCGGCGAGGATCGTCACCGGCGTCCTGGAGGAGTTCCCGTACCTGCCGGAGCTGCCCGCGCGCGGACCCGGCGCGGACCTGATCGGGCGGACGGCCGGGCTGCTGGTGGAGCTGTACGCCCGCCTGGAGCCCAGCGGCTGGCGGGTCGGCGACGCCCCCGGACGCGACACGCGGCGCGCCCGGTCCTGGCTGGGCGAGGACCTGGACGCGCTGGAGGAGTTCACCCAGGGCTACACCGGGGCGCTGAAGGTCTCGGCCGTCGGGCCGTGGACGATGGCGGCGTCGCTGGAGCGCCGGAACGGCGAGGCGATGCTCGGCGACGCCGGCGCCTGCCGCTACCTGGCCGAGTCCCTGGCCGAGGGGGTGCGGAACCACCTGGCCGAGGTGCGCCGCCGGGTGCCGGGCGCGACGGTGGTCCTCCAGCTGGACGAGCCGTCCCTGACCGCCGTGCTGACCGGGCGGGTGCCCACCGCCAGCGGGTACCGCACCCACCGGGCCGTGGACCGGGCCGTCGTGGAGCAGGCCCTGCGGCAGGTGGTCGAGGCGGCCGGGGAGGCGACCGGGGGCGGCCCCGTGGTGGTGCACTCCTGCGCGCCCGGGGTGCCCTTCGCGCTGCTGCGGCGGGCGGGCGCCACGGGCATCTCCTTCGACCTCTCGCTGCTCACGGAGCGTGACGACGAGGCGATCGGCGAGGCGGTCGAGGGCGGCACGGCGCTGTTCGCCGGGGCCGTGCCCGCGACGGAGACGGCCTCGGGGGGATTGTCGGACCCGGCCGGTAGCGTCATGGGTGTCAGAACGCTGTGGCGCAGGTTGGGGCTGGGACCGGAGCTGCTCGCGCGGTCGGTGGTGGTCACGCCCGCCTGTGGGCTGGCGGGCGCCTCCCCCGCGTACGCGCGGGCCGCGCTCGAACACTGCGTCCGGGCCGCACGGTCGCTCGCAAACGACCCTGAGTGACGGGAGACTGGTTTCGTGGAGATGAAGAGCCCGGACAGCGCGGCGCGCGAGAGGCACGCGAGGCTGGCTCAGGAGATCGATGAGCACCGCTTCCGGTACTACGTGACCTCGCCCGTCATCAGCGATGCCGAGTTCGACGCCCTGATGCGCGAGCTCCAGGCGCTGGAGGAGGAGTACCCGGAGCTGGCCGGCCCCGACTCGCCGACCCAGAAGGTGGCGGGCGCGTACGAGACGGAGTTCACCTCCGTCCGGCACCGCGAGCGGATGCTGTCGCTGGACAACGTCTTCGCCGACGCCGAGCTGGACGGCTGGGCCGACCGGATCGCGCGCGAACTGGGCGACGTCCCGCACCACTTCCTGTGCGAGCTGAAGGTGGACGGGCTCGCCGTCAACCTGACGTACGAGCACGGCAGGCTGACCCGGGCCGCGACGCGGGGCGACGGGCGCACCGGCGAGGACATCACGCCCAACATCCGCACCATCCCGGACGTCCCCGAGCGGCTGCGCGGCGAGCGGATCCCCGAACTGGTGGAGATCCGCGGCGAGGTGTTCATCCCCATGGAGCACTTCGAGCGGTTGAACGCGCGGCTGGTCGAGGGGGGCAAGCCGGCGTTCGCCAACCCGCGCAACGCGGCGGCCGGCTCGCTGCGCCAGAAGGACCCCAGGGTCACCGCGGAGCGCCCGCTCCACATGGTGGTGCACGGCATCGGCGCCCGCGAGGGCTTCGACATCGACCGGCTGTCGCACGCCTACGAGCTGTTGCGCGAGTGGGGGCTGCCGACCTCCCCGCACGCCAGGGTGGTCGACTCCATCGAGGGCGTGCGGGAGTTCATCGCCCACTACGGCGAGCACCGCCACTCGGTGGAGCACGAGATCGACGGGGTCGTCGTCAAGCTGGACGAGATCCCCCTCCAGGGGCGGCTGGGCTCCACCTCGCGGGCGCCGCGCTGGGCCGTGGCCTGGAAGTACCCGCCGGAGGAGGTCAACACCAAGCTGCTGGACATCAAGGTGAGCATCGGCCGCACCGGGCGGGCCACGCCGTTCGCCGTGGTGGAGCCGGTGACGGTGGCGGGCTCCGAGGTGGAGTTCGCCACCCTCCACAACCAGGACGTGGTGAAGGCCAAGGGCGTGCTGATCGGGGACACGGTCGCGCTGCGCAAGGCGGGCGACGTCATCCCCGAGATCCTGGGTCCGGTGGCCGACCTGCGGGACGGCAGCGAGCGGGAGTTCGTGATGCCCGCCGACTGCCCCGAGTGCGGCACCCCGCTCAAGCCCGCCAAGGAGGGGGACGTCGACCTGCGCTGCCCCAACGCCCGTTCCTGTCCGGGGCAGTTGCGCGAGCGGCTGTTCTACCTCGCGGGCCGCAAGTGCCTGGACATCGAGCACTTCGGGTACGTGGTGGCCACCGCGCTCACCCAGCCGCTGGAGCCGGCCGAGCCGCCGCTGCGGGACGAGGGCGACCTGTTCGACCTGACCCTCGAACAGTTGCTGCCCATCAAGACCCACGTCCTGGACCCGGACAGCGGCCTGCCCAAGCGGGACCCGAAGACGGGCGAGGAGAAGGTCGTCACCCTCTTCGCCAACCTCAAGGGCGAGCCGAAGAAGAACACCCTGGCCATGCTGGAGAACATCGAGGCGGCCAAGCGGCGTCCACTGGCCCGGATCATCACCGGCCTGTCGATCCGTCACGTCGGCCCGGTGGCGGCCGAGGCGCTGGCCCGGGAGTTCCGCTCGCTGGACCGGATCGCCGCGGCGTCCGAGGAGGAGTTGGCGGCCACCGAGGGGGTCGGCCCGACCATCGCCGCCTCGCTCAAGGCGTGGTTCGCCGAGGACTGGCACCGCGAGATCGTCGAGAAGTGGCGGGCCGCCGGGGTCCGGATGGAGGAGGAGGGCGGCGAGGCGGAGGGGCCGCGTCCGCTGGAGGGCGTCACCGTCGTCGTCACCGGAACCCTCCGGTCGTACACGCGAGATGGCGCGAAAGAGGCCCTCCAGAGCCGGGGGGCGAAAGTGACTGGTTCTGTTTCAAAAAAGACCGGATTTGTTGTGGCGGGCGACAGTCCTGGATCGAAATATGACAAGGCCCTGCAGTTGAAGGTGCCGATCCTGGACGACGACGGATTCGCCGTCCTCCTGGAGCGGGGACCCGAAGCGGCACGGGAGGTCGCCGTCGTTCCCGCGGAAACCGCGGCGGAGTAGGCGGCAGTCCCACGCACCGTCAACCCCTTTGGAACGAAGTGCCGTTGACGAGTGATGGCACGGAACCGCGCGGCGCTTATCAGACGGACGCGATCGACCGGTCGGCATTCGGGCAACCCCGATCGATCACTGCCCCTGACGGCCGTCCGCGCCCTAGTGTTGAGGGGTGCGCCTGCCGTGGCGTGGGCACCGACGGCTGTGAGAGGGACGCGCATGCAGCAGAAACCCCGGGACCGGGGACGGCAGTGGCTCCGCCACGGGCACCCGCGGACCCCGCCGGGCGACGGCTCCGACGTCGCGCCCTGGCTGCAGCGTGCCATCTCCCTGGAGGTCCCCGGACTGGCCCACGCCGTCGTCGCGGTGGCCGGCGCCGCGCTGGGCATCGGCGTCTGGCGGGTGGTGTCCGGGGGGTACGCGCTCTTCCCCAACGGCGTGGTGGGCTGGTCCTTCGCCCTCCTCACCGGCCTCATCGTCGGGCACCTGGTGGCGCTCGGCCGCGACCGCTGGTGGGGCGGCACCGGTTCCGGTGCCGCCCTCACCATGGCCATCCTGCTGCTGTACGGCTGGACGCCCGCCACCCTGGTCAGCCTCGCCGTCGTGGTGCTGGTCGGCGCGGCCCGGCGGCACAGCTGGCGGCAGGCCCTGCGGCACGGGGCGGTGGACATCCTCGGCATCGGCTCCTCCGCCCTCTGCCTCGCCGCCTTCGGCACCCGCCCCTCGGTGGAGCACCCCTGGACACCGGCCGAGTGGAGCCCGAGCACGCTCCCCGAGGTCCTCCTCGCCGCCTTCGCCTACCTGCTGGTCACCCGCGGACTGCTGTGGTACCTCACGGCCCCGCGGCAGGAGGGGCTCCCCACCGTCGCCCGCACCGCCCTGCTGCGGCAGGGACTGATCGCGGTCGCCCTGCTGGGCATCTCCCCGCTGATCGTCGTGGTCGCCGCCCACACGCCGCTGCTGCTGCCGCTGTTCGCCGTGCCGCTGGTCGCGCTCGACTCCGCCCTGTGGATCGCCCGCGCCCGCGCCGAGGAACAACTCCGCGACCCGCTCACCGGCCTCGCCAACCGCCAGTGGCTCCTGGAGCGCACCTGGTCCGCCCTGGACGAGGCCGACCGGCTGGGCGCGCGCTCGGCCCTGGTCCTGATAGACCTCGACCGGTTCCGCTCGGTCAACGACACGCTCGGCCACCTCGCGGGCGACCGGCTGCTGCTCCAGATCGCCGACCGGCTGCGGACGGCCCTGCCCCACGGCGCCGAGGTGGCCCGGCTCGGCGGCGACGAGTTCGCCGTCCTGCTCCCTCTGGCCGACTCGCCCACCAGCGCCCAGCGCGTCGCCCGCGCGCTCGTCTCCGCGCTCGGCTCGCCGCTCGACCTGGACGGGCTGACCCTCGAACTGGAGGCCAGCGCGGGGGTCGCGGTCTTCCCGGACCACGCCGGCGAGGCCGAGGGCCTGCTGCGCCGCGCCGACGTCGCGATGTACCAGGCCAAGCGCGACCGCAGCGGCGTCGAGGTCTACGAGGCCACCCGCGACGGCAACACCCCCGACCGGCTGGGCCTGCTGGGCGACCTGCGCCGGGCCCTGGACGCGGGCGAGGTGGAGCTGCACTACCAGCCCAAGGTCAACTTCGACGGCTCCGTCTCCGGCCTGGAGGCCCTGGTCCGCTGGGTGCACCCGGAGCGGGGCAGGGTGCCCCCGGACGAGTTCATCGCCATCGCCGAGACCTCCGGCCTGATGCCGCGCCTGACCGACTACGTGCTGGAGACCGCCCTCGCCCAGGTCGCCCGCTGGCGCTCCCAGGGCCTGAGCGTGCCGGTCGCCGTCAACGTCTCGCCTCGCGACGTCCACAGCCCCGGCTTCGCCGGGTCCGTCGCCGCCCGGCTGGCCCGCCACGGCGTCCCGGCCGCGGCGCTGCAACTGGAGATCACCGAGCACGTCCTCCTGGAGGACCCGCAGCGGGCCGCGGACACCCTGGCCGCGCTCACCGGCCACGGCGTGCGGATGTCCCTGGACGACTTCGGCACCGGCTACTCCTCGCTGGTGCACCTGCGGCGGCTGCCGGTGAGCGAGCTGAAGATCGACCGCTCCTTCGTGGCCCGGCTGGCCGTGGACGCCGAGGACGCCGAGATCGTGCGCTGCACGGTCGACCTCGCGCACTCCCTCGGCCTGTTCGTCGTCGCCGAGGGCGTGGAGGACGACGAGACCTGGGAACGCCTGCGCGACCTGGGCTGCGACGCCGTGCAGGGCTGGCTGGTCTCCGCCGCGATGCCCCCGGCCGAGACCACCTCCTGGCTGCGGACGCGCGACGGGGTCCCGCCGCCGGTGGAGAGGACGCCCCCCGTGCTGCGGGGCCCCGGCGGGAAGGGCGGCACCCGACGCTCCCACGGACAACCCGCGCGGTAGCCCCTCGCCGGCCGGTGCGGAGGCTCGGCGCGGAGGCGCGAGCGGAGGCCCGGGAACGAGCGGTACGGCGGGAGGACGGGGAGCGGGCGTGGTGGCACCGGACGACCCCGTGTGGTAGTGCTGTGCGCCCACGGCGCCGAGCGCCATAGGATTGGGGCGGACCGCAGGAAGAGTCCGAGAAGCCCCGAAAGATCCACCACTCACCCCGAGGAATCGCTGCATGCCTGGCATCACGCGCGAGGAGGTCGCCCACCTCGCCCGGCTGGCGCGTCTGGAGCTGAAGGACGAAGAGCTCGACCACTTCGCCGGACAGCTCGACGACATCATCGGCGCGGTCGCCCGCGTCTCCGATGTCGCCGACGAGGACGTACCGCCGACCTCCCACCCGCTGCCGCTGACCAACGTCATGCGCCCGGACGAGGTCCGTCCGTCGCTGACCCCCGAGCAGGCGCTCTCCGGCGCCCCGGCCCAGGAGCAGCAGCGTTTCAAGGTGCCGCAGATCCTGGGGGAGGAGTGACCGACGTGACCAACAACAGTGACCTGATCAGGCTCACCGCGGCCGAGATCGCCGAGCGGATCGCCTCCGGCGAGACCAGCGCCGTGGAGGTGGCCGAGGCCCACCTCGCCCGGATCGAGGCCGTGGACGAGAAGGTGCGCGCCTTCCTCCACGTGGACCGCGAGGGCGCGCTGGCCCGCGCCCGCGCCGTGGACGCCAAGCGCTCGCGCGGCGAGAAGCTCGGCCCGCTGGCCGGCGTCCCGCTCGCGCTCAAGGACATCTTCACCACCGAGGGCGTTCCCACCACGGTCGGCTCCAGGATTCTCGAGGGCTGGATCCCGCCGTACGACGCCACGGTCACCAAGCGGCTCAAGGCCGCGGACGTGGTGGTCCTGGGCAAGACGAACATGGACGAGTTCGCCATGGGCTCCTCCACCGAGAACAGCGCCTACGGCCCCACCGGCAACCCGTGGGACCTCACCCGCATCCCCGGCGGCTCCGGCGGCGGCTCCTCCGCGGCCCTGGCCTCCTACCAGGCCCCGCTGGCCATCGGCACGGACACCGGCGGCTCCATCCGCCAGCCCGCGGCCGTCACCGGCACCGTCGGCGTCAAGCCGACCTACGGCGCCGTCTCCCGCTACGGCATGGTCGCCTTCTCCTCCTCCCTGGACCAGGGCGGTCCCTGCGCCCGCACGGTGCTGGACGCGGCCCTGCTGCACGAGGTGATCGCCGGGCACGACCCGATGGACTCCACCTCCATCGACGCCCCCGTCCCGCCGGTGGTCGAGGCCGCCCGCAACGGGAACGTGAAGGGGCTGCGCGTCGGCGTGGTCAGGGAGTTCTCCGGCGAGGGCTACCAGGCCGGGGTCGTGCAGCGCTTCACCGAGTCGGTGGAGCTGCTGCGCGAGCTGGGCGCCGAGATCGTCGAGCTGTCCTGCCCGTCCTTCGACAAGGCGCTCGCGGCGTACTACCTGATCGCCCCGAGCGAGGCGTCCTCCAACCTGGCCCGCTTCGACGCCATGCGCTACGGCCTGCGGGTCGGCGACGACGGCAACCACTCCGCCGAGGAGGTCACCTCCCTCACCCGCGAGGCCGGCTTCGGGCCCGAGGTCAAGCGCCGCATCATGCTCGGCACGTACGCGCTCTCCTCCGGCTACTACGACGCCTACTACGGCTCCGCCCAGAAGGTGCGCACGCTCATCAAGCGCGACTTCGACGCGGCCTTCGAGAAGGTGGACGTGGTGGTCTCGCCGACCACCCCCACCACCGCGTTCCCCATCGGCGAGCGCGTCGACGACCCGATGGCCATGTACCTGGCGGACCTGTGCACCATCCCGGTCAACCTGGCCGGCAACGCGGCCATGTCGCTGCCGTGCGGCCTGGCGCCCGAGGACGGGCTGCCGGTGGGCCTGCAGATCATCGCCCCCGCCATGGCCGACGACCGGCTGTACCGTGTCGGTGCCGCGGTCGAGGCCGCCTTCCAGGCACGGTGGGGCCACCCGCTGCTGGAGGAGGCACCCGCGCTGTGAGCACGCTGAAGAAGGCCAAGGGGTTCAAGAAGAGCAAGCCCGGCCTGTACCTGTCCATCGGCACCTCGCTCTTCGGCGCCTTCGGCGTCGTCAAGCAGGTGCAGCTCGCCCGCCGGGAGAGCGACAAGCTGCAACTCCTGGACGCGGTCGTCTCCGGCGCCGCGATCCTCACCAGCGTCGCCATCCTCGTCCGCGAACTGCGCCGCCTGGACATCGACGACGTCCTCGCCGACGACTGACCGCAGCGCCTGAAAGGTTTGCTTTCCGTGACTGTCACTGAACTGGTGTCGTACGAGGACGCGCTGGCCTCCTACGACCCCGTCATGGGCCTGGAGGTCCATGTCGAACTGGGCACCAGGACCAAGATGTTCTGCGGCTGCTCCACAGCGCTGGGCGCCGAGCCCAACACGCAGACCTGCCCCGTCTGCCTGGGTCTGCCCGGCTCCCTGCCGGTGGTCAACGCGACCGCGGTGGAGTCCACCATCAGGATCGGTCTCGCGCTGAACTGCGAGATCGCCGAGTGGTGCCGGTTCGCCCGGAAGAACTACTTCTATCCGGACATGCCGAAGAACTTCCAGATCTCCCAGTACGACGAGCCGATCGCCTTCAACGGCCACCTGGACGTCCAGCTGGAGGACGGCGAGGTCTTCCGCGTGGAGATCGAGCGCGCCCACATGGAGGAGGACACCGGCAAGTCCACGCACATCGGCGGTGCCACGGGCCGCATCCACGGCGCCTCGCACTCGCTGCTGGACTACAACCGGGCCGGCATCCCCCTGGTCGAGATCGTCACCAAGCCCATCGTCGGCGCCGGGGAGCGCGCGCCCGAGGTGGCCCGGGCGTACGTCGCCGAGCTGCGCGAGCTCATCCGGGCCCTGGGGGTCTCCGAGGCCCGGATGGAAATGGGGCAGATGCGCTGCGACGTCAACCTGTCGCTGCGTCCGAAGGGCACCGAGACGTTCGGCACCCGCTCGGAGACCAAGAACGTCAACTCGCTGCGCAGCGTCGAGCGGGCCACCCGCTTCGAGATCCAGCGCCACGCCGCCGTGCTGGACGCGGGCGAGAAGATCGTCCAGGAGACCCGCCACTTCCACGAGGACACCGGCACCACCACCTCCGGCCGCGTCAAGGAGGAGGCGGAGGACTACCGCTACTTCCCCGAGCCGGACCTCGTGCCCGTCGCCCCCGCGCGCGAGTGGGTGGAGAAGCTGCGCGCCGAGCTGCCCGAGCTGCCGCGCGTGCGCCGCAACCGGCTGCGCGAGGAGTGGGGCATCTCCCAGCACGAGATGCAGTCCGTGCTCAACGCGGGCGCCATCGACCTGATCACCGCCACCATCGACGCCGGCGCCCCGGCCGACCAGGCCCGCAAGTGGTGGATGGGCGAGCTGGCCCGCCGGGCGAACGAGCAGGGCACCGAGCTGTCCGCCCTGCCCATCACCCCGGCCCAGGTCGCCCGGGTGTGCGCCCTGGTCGCCGAGGGCTCCCTCAACGACAAGCTCGCCCGTCAGGTCATCGAGGGCGTCCTCGCGGGCGAGGGCGAGCCGGACGAGGTCGTGGAGAAGCGCGGTCTGAAGGTCGTCTCGGACACCGGCGCCCTGAGCAAGGCCGTGGACGAGGCGATCGCCGCCAACGAGGCGATCGCCGAGAAGATCCGCGGCGGCAAGGTGCAGGCGGCGGGCGCGCTCGTCGGCGCCGTGATGAAGGCCACCCGCGGCCAGGCGGACGCCGCCCGCGTGCGCGAACTCATCCTGGAGAAGCTGGGCGTCCAGGGCTGACGCCCGCCCGCTTCCCCCGCTTCCCCCGCGGCCCCCGCGCCCCGTCCGGGCGCGGGGGCCGCGCCGTGTCCGCGCCGTGTCCGCGCCGTGTCTGGGCCGTGTACGCGCCGCCTCCGAGCCGTCTTCGAGCCGTCTCCGAGCAGGGCCTAAGGCACCTCAGACCCGCGCGGGCGGGAGAGGGGCGACCGTACCGGTCCCCCGGCGGAACGGGCCTCCTCGTCCTTGCGATCTAAGGCTTCCGGCACCGCGAACATCGGGCATGCTCCCGATGTGGCCGCCTCACCTGGGAGACGAAGGTGGAGTCGTCCGCGGACAGCGGACGAGGAATCCACCGCCGAGACCCCGGAGGGCCGGAGTGTTCGACCACCAGATACACGGACTGCGCGCCGCCGAACTCCGCCGCGAGGCCGAGCGGGAACGCCTCGCGCGCGAGGCCGTCGCCGCCCGCCGCCGGCAGCGCGGCAAGGAACGGGACGGCAGGCGACAGGGAGAGGACCGCGGAAGGCCGGCGGGGGCGCGCGAGGGGCGCACCGGCAGGGGCCCGGGGCGAGGGAGCCGGACCGTCTGACCCCGTGCCCCCGTCGGGAGGACGGTGCCGGTGGAATGCCGGTGAAACACGGTGCCGCGCCGCCCGACACCTGTGCGATGCTCGGCGCCGTGGACAGTGCCAGAGTGAGCCCGGTGTTCGTCGGCCGCGGGGACGAGTTGACCGCCCTCGTCGTCGCGCTCGCCCGTGCCGCCACGGGCGAGCCGCAGGCGGTCGTGGTGGCGGGCGAGGCCGGGGTCGGCAAGACGCGGCTGCTGGAGGAGTTCCTGACCGCCGCCCGCGCCGCCGGCGCGGTCGCGGCCGTCGGCGGATGCGTCGAGATCGGCGCCGACGGCCTGCCGTTCGCACCGGTCTCCACCGTGCTGCGCTCCCTCCACCGCCGGCTCGGGGAGGAGCTGACGGCCGCCGCCGCGGGGCAGGAGGGCGAACTGGCCCGCCTCCTGCCCGAACTGGGCGAGACCACCCGCGAGTGGCACGAGGAGGACGGCCGGGCCCGGCTGTTCGAGCTGACCGCCCGGCTGCTGGAGTCGCTCTCCCGGGAGCGGACGCTCGTCCTCGCCGTCGAGGACCTGCACTGGGCCGACCGCTCCACCCGCGAACTCCTGGCGTACCTGTTCCGCTCCCTGGACCGCGCCCGGCTGGTCATCGTCGCCACCTACCGGTCCGACGACATCCACCGCCGCCACCCGCTGCGCCCCTTCCTCGCCGAACTCGACCGGCTGCGCACCGTCCGCCGGATCGAGCTGCCCCGGCTCAGCCGGGAGGAGGTGCGGGCGCAGATGGCCGGCATCCAGGGCGTCGAGACCCCCGAGCACGGCCTGGTGGAGCAGGTCTTCGAACGCTCCGAGGGAAACCCCTTCTTCGTGGAGGAGTTGACGGTCGGCGGCACCGCCTGCGGCATCAGCGACTCGCTCCGCGACCTGCTGCTGGTACGGGTCGAAGCGCTGCCGGAGACCGCCCAGCAGGTGGCCCGGATCGCCGCCGAGGGCGGCTCCGAGATCGAGCACGCCCTGCTCGCCGCGGTGGCGCGGCTGCCCGAGGACGAGCTGATCGAGGCGCTGCGGGCCGCGGTGGGCGCCAACATCCTCGCCCCCACCCAGGACGGCGACGGCTACCGCTTCCGGCACGCGCTGGTGCGCGAGGCCGTCTCGGAGGACCTGCTGCCCGGCGAACGCGTCCGCCTCAACCGCCGCTACGCCGAGGCGCTGGAGGAGGACCCCTCCCTCGTCCGCACCGACGAGCGCGCCGCGCGCCTGGCCAGCTACTGGTACGCGGCGCGCGACGTGCCCAGGGCGCTGCCCGCCGTGCTGGACGCGGCGGTCGCCGCCCGGCGGCGCTACGCCTACGCCGAGCAACTGCGGCTGCTGGACCGGGCGTTGGAGCTGTGGGAGGAGGCGGACCCCGAGACCCGCCGCGCCCTGCGGTCCTTCGCGCACACCGACGTGTACCCGGCCTGCGACCGCGAGGACGAGACGCTGCGCTACCTCGACCTGCTGGCCGAGACGGTGAGCGCCGCCCAGCTCTCGGGGGAGCGCAAGCGGGCGCTGGCCGTCGTCAAGCGCGCCCTGCGGATGCTGGACGAGAACAGGGAGCCGCTGCGGGCGGCCTGGTTCTGGACACAGCGCTCCAAGCTCGCGCAGAGCACCGGGCAGGGCGACGGCTGGGAGGAGCTGGGCCGGGCGCAGGAGTTGGTGCGCGGCCTGCCGCCCTCCCCGGTGCACGCCGAGGTCCTGGCCAACGCCGCCGCCTGGGGCTCCACCCACGAACCCGGGCCGGAGATCTTCACCACCGCCCAGCGCGCGGTGGAACTGGCCTCCCTGGTGGGCGCCGAGAGCATCGAGCTGCACGCCCGGCTCACCCTGGGCAGCCTGCGGGTCTTCTCGGGCGACGTGGACGGCGGGCTCGTCGAGATGGCGGAGGTCGCCCGGTGCGTCGTCGAGCGGGGCGAGGTCGGCGTCATGGGGCGCTGCCACGTCAACCTGTCCTCCGCGCTGGAGGGGGTGGGCCGCTCCGAGCAGGCCGTGGAGGTGGCCGAGGAGGGGCTGCGGGTCGCCCACCGCTTCGGGCTCCGGGACACCCGGGCGTGGCTCCGGAACAACATGGCCGAGTCGCTGGTCGCCCTGGGACGCTGGGAGGAGGCCGACGCCGCGCTGGCCGCCACGCGCAGACTGGAGAGCAGCGCCCGGCCGCGCGGTTCGGCCGCGCTCAAGAAGGCCCATCTCGCCCTCCGCCGGGGCGACGTCGACCAGGCCGCCCGGCAACTGGCCGAGGCGTGGAAGCACCACGGCACGCACGATCCACAGCCGCAGTACACGATCCCGCTCGCCCGTCTGGAGATGGAGATCGAGGCGGCGCGCGGCCGGCCGCTCCAGGCCCGGCGCGTGCTGGAGGAGGCACTGGACCGCGGCTTCCCGCTCTCCACCGAGCGGTACGCCTGGCCGCTGCTGTACTCCGCGCTGGCGGTCGAGGCGGACGCGCGCGGACTGCCCGCCGCGGAGCCGGGGAGGGCCGAGGTCCTGGAGCGGATCCGCCGGGCGGCCGGGGAACTGCCGCGGCTGGTGCCGGTGTGGGCCGCCCACGGGCTGATGGTGGACGCCGAACTGCTGCGGGCCCAAGGGCGCGACGACCCGGACCGCTGGGCCGAGGCGGTGGCCGCCTTCGAGAGGCTGTCGCGGCCCTTCCGACTGGCCCAGGCGCGGTACCGCCGGGCGGAGTCCCTGCTCGACACGGGCGGGGACCGCGAGGAGGCCGCCGACCTGCTGACGAGGGCGCACGCCACGGCCGTGCGGCTGGGCGCCGTGCCGCTGCGCGAGAGCGTCGAGCGGCTGGCGGGGCGGGCCCGGGTCGTCCTCGGTGCCGCCCGCGGCGGGACCGGCGCCCCGCAGGAGCCGCCGGCCGACCCGGTGGAGTCCTTCGGCCTCACCCCCCGCGAGCGGGACGTGCTGCGCCTGGTCGCGGCGGGGCGCAGCAACCGTCAGATCGCCGAGGCGCTGTTCATCTCGCCCAAGACGGCCAGCGTGCACGTCTCCAACATCCTGGCGAAGCTGGACGTCTCGGGGCGCGGCGAGGCGGCGGCGATGGCGCACCGGCTGCGGTTGGTGGAGCCGGCGGACGAGGCCGGCCGCGCGGCGGTGTGAGAGCGGCGGTGCGAGGGGCCGGGGCGCCCGACGCGGACGCCCGTGCCGTCAGGCGGATTCCGCGGCCGGCGCCGGCCGCGGGGGCCTGATCAGGACGTGACCCGAGGCGAGGTCGATCGGGCCGCGCCCCGGATCGTGGTTGCCCTCCTCCACCCGGGTGTGCTCCAGCCGCTTGCGCTCGTCGTCGGCGTGGCGGCGTCCGGGGGTGAACAGCTCCTCGATCAGGTTGAACATCAGCGGACCTCCAACTTCAGGATGCGGTCGTCGTCCTCGCCGGGCGTACCGCGCGAGTCCGTCTCGCTGGTCACCAGCCACAGCCCGTCGCCGCCGTCGGAGACGACCGTCCGCAACCGCCCGTACTCACCTTCCAGGAACGCCTGCGGCTCCGCCACCGTTTTCTCGCCATCGAGGGGAATCCGCCACAGCCTCTCCCCGCGCAGGCCCGCCACCCACACCGAACCCCTCGCCACGGCGATGCCGCTCGGGGAGGCGTCCGCGGGCTTCCACTGGGCCACGGGATCGACGAAGCCCTCCTCGCCGGCCTCGCCCTCCACCTCGGGCCAGCCGTAGTTCCCGCCGGGGCGGATCAGGTTGACCTCGTCCCAGGTGTTCTGGCCGAACTCCGAGGCCCACAGCCGCTTCTCGGCGTCCCAGGCCAACCCCTGGACGTTGCGGTGGCCCCAGGAGTAGACGACCGAGTCCGCCTCGGGGTTGCCGTGGCCCGGGGGCTCGCCGTCCGGCGTCATGCGCAGGATCTTGCCGCCGAGGGAGTCCCGGTCCTGGGCGAGGCTCGCGTCGCCGGAGTCGCCCGTCCCCACGTAGAGCATCCGGTCCGGGCCGAAGGCGATCCGGCCGCCGTTGTGGACGACTCCCTTGGGGATGCCCCGGAAGACCGTGCTGGGCGCGCCCAGCCGGTTGCCCTCCTCCCCGTCCTCCTCGTAGAGCATCCGCACGATCCGGTTGTCGGAGGCGCTGGTGAAGTAGGCGTAGACGTAGCGGTCCTCGGCGAAGTCGGGCGAGACGGCGATGCCCAGCAGGCCGCCCTCGCCGCCCGGGTCGACCCCGGGCACCGACCCCAGCTCGGTCGTCTTCCCGCTCTCCCCGTCGACCCGCAGGATCGTGCCCTCGTCCCGGGAGGAGACCAGCAGGTCGCCGTCCGGCAGGGGCGCGAGCCCCCAGGGGGACTCCAGCCCCGTCGCGACCGTGTCCACGACCTTCACCGAGCCCTTGGCGGGGGCGGGCGAGGCGCCGGGGGAGCGGTCGGGGTCCTTCGAGGGGGAGGCGGATCGGCCGGCCGTGGCGCTCCCACGGTCCGAGGGCTCCCCGTCGCCGCCGGAGGAACACCCCGCGGCGAACAGGGCGAGCCCGGTGAGGGAGACGACGGCCGCTCGCAGGGACAGGGAAGGGCTTCGCACCATCGGGGCGCCTTTCGACGGCTCTCGGTCCGGCTCGGTCTGGCGGTGTGTCGGTGTGTCGGGTTCCGGTGCGGGGCGCCCGGCGGCACCCCACACCCGACCGTACGTCGGGGAGGCGCGGAGGGTTCCCGTCCTCAGTCCCACGATCCCAGAGCGGGGGGCAGCGCGGCGATCTCCGCCAGGTCCTCCTCGGTGAGCCTCAGCCGGGCCGCCGCCGCGTTCTCCACCGCCCAGCGCTCCTTCTTCGTGCCCGGCACCGGCACCACGTGCCGTCCCTGCGCCAGCAGCCAGGCCAGTGCCACCTGGGCCGGGGTGGCGTCGCCGTGCCGCGCGGCGACGCGCCGCAGACCGACGACGATGGGCTGGTTGGCGGCCATCATCTCGGCCGTGAAGCGGGGGTGCCGGGCCCGTATGTCGTCGGGTTCGAAGCCGACGCCGGGCGTCAGCGTGCCGGTCAGGAAGCCGTTGCCCAGCGGCATCGCGGCCAGGAAGCCGATCCCCCGCGCCTCGCACCACGGCAGCAGCGACACCAGGGCCTCCGGGGACCACACCGACAGCTCGGCCTCCACGCAGCTCACCGGGAACACCTGCTGCACGCGCTCCAACTGCCGGATCGTCTCCGCGTACAGGGGCTCGGCGGCCGTCCGCCGCTGCGCCCGTGCGCCCACGGCGCACAACCCCAGCGCACGCACCTTTCCCGCGGCGACCAAGTCGGCCATCGCGCCCCAGGTCTCCTCGATGGGCACCTCGGGGTCGACGCGGTGGAGCTGGTAGAGGTCGATCTCGTCGATCTGCAGCCGCCGCAGCGAGGCGTCGCAGGCCCGTCTCACATAGGAGGGACGGCCGTTGGCCACGATGTGCTGCTCGCCGACCAGCAGCCCGCACTTGGTCGAGACGAACGCCTCCGCGCGGCGCCGTCCGAGCACCCGGCCGAGGAGCAGTTCGTTGGTGAACGGCCCGTACATGTCGGCGGTGTCGAGCAGCGTCACCCCGTGGTCGAGCGCGGCGTGCACCGTGCGCAGCGAGGACTCGCCGTCCTGTTCGGACGTGGTGTAGGCCCAGGTCATCGGCATGCAGCCGAGCCCGATCGCGCCCACCTCCAGCGTCGCCGCACCGATAGTCCTGCGCTCCACCTGGACGTGCTCCCTCCTCGCCCCCCGCAGGGCGCTCCCAACCTAACGGGTGCCTTCCGACGGGCCTCGAACAGCCTCCGGATAGCCTGTCGACCATGGCTTCCGCAGACGTCTGGCTGCCCTTTCCGCCCGCCGAGGTGGGCGATCTGCCGGAATCGCTCCGCTACGTCCACTGGGACGGCGAGGGGGAGTTCCCGGCGGACCCCGCGCACTGCGTCTTCTACGCCGTTCCCTATCTGAAGGGTCAGGCCGTCGCCGTACGTCCCCTGGCGCACATGGCCAACGTGCGGGTGGTGCAGACGCTCACCGCCGGCGTCGACCACATGGAGCCCGCCCTACCGCAACTGCCCCGGGGCGCCCTGCTGTGCAACGCCCGCGGCGTCCACGAGACGAGCACGGCCGAACTCGCGCTCACCCTCGCCCTGGCCGCGCTGCGCGACATCCCCGGCTTCGTCCGCGCCCAGGACGCGGGGGAGTGGCGGCAGGGCTTCCGTCCGGCCCTCGCCGACCGGACCGCCCTGATCGTCGGCTACGGCTCCATAGGCGGCGCCATCGAGGAGCGGCTCGTCCCCTTCGAGCCGGGGGCCGTCCTCCGCGTGGCGCGCACCGCCCGCACCGCGCCGCGCGGCCCGGTGCACGCCCTCGCCGACCTGCCCCGGCTGCTGCCCGAGGCCGACGTGGTGTTCCTGGTCACCCCCCTCACCGAGGCCACCCGCGGGCTGGTGGACGCCTCCTTCCTGGCCCGGATGAAGGACGGCGCGCTGCTGGTGAACGTCGCCCGCGGCGCCGTCGTGGACACCGACGCGCTCCTGGCCGAACTGGAGGCGGGGCGGCTGCGGGCCGCGCTCGACGTCACCGACCCCGAGCCGCTGCCGCCGGGGCATCCGCTGTGGCGGGCGCCGGGCGTGCTGATCACGCCCCACGTCGGCGGCCCCAGCTCCGCGTTCGCGCCGAGGGCCAGGCGCCTGCTCCGCGCCCAGGTGCGGCGCTTCGCGGCCGGGGAGCCCCTGGAGAACGTGGTCGCCGTGGCGGGGCGGGACCGCGGGGGCGACGGATAGCCCGGGCGGAGGGGCCACCGGGCGGATCATCTGGCTGCCCTATACACGCTCCGAATACGAGCAAATGCGCATTGTATCGGCAATCTCTCCGTCCGTCACGCTGTGTAGAGAGCCTATGCCCCTGAGTGACTGACCTGGTGTATCGTCCGGTCCGGGGGTGTACCAGACCACGAGGGGGGACGGGCGACATGCACGGCCACCGGACGAACCACCGGACACACGACCGGTGCTGGAGAGGACGCCGACCCGTGGGGTCCGGGGCGCGGGCGGGCCGTCCGCCGCGCCCGGGGGTGGCGCGATGACCGCCCGGGGGACCGAGCTCTCCCGCCCGGCCCGCACGGCGTACCGGCGCGACGGCACCGCGGCGGACGGCCGGGGCGGAGTGCTTCCCCGGCTCGCCCTGGCCGCCGTGTGCGGCGCGTACGCGCTGGGCGCGGTCCTGGGCTGGGGATCGCCCGCGGTGGCGCTGTTCATGGGCGACTTCGGGCTGAGCGCCGCGGCGTTCGTGGCCGCGGGCTCCTGCTTCCACTACGCCCGCACCCACCCCGGCAACCCGTTCCGTCCCGCGTGGGTCCTCTTCTCCCTCTCCTCGGCGATGGCCGGACTCGGCAACGGAGTGTGGGGGTGGTACGAGGTCGTGCTGAGCCGGCCCGTGCCCAGCCCCTCGGCCGCCGACTTCTGCTTCCTGCTCTTCGCGCCGCCGGCCATCATCGGACTGCTGGTGCTCGCCAAACGCCCCGTCACCCGGGCGGGTTGGATCTGTCTGGCCCTCGACGCCTGGCTGATCGGCGGCTCGCTGCTCACCCTCTCCTGGAGCCTGGCGCTCGACCACCCCTCGTACTGGCAGGGCGAGTCCGTCTCCCTGGTGGCCCTCTCCCTGGCCTACCCCCTGATGGACATCGTGCTGATCAGCATGGTCCTCGCCCTGCACTTCCGCCGTTCCGCCGCCCACCGATCCGCCGTCAACACCGTCATCGGCGCCCTCGCTCTCACCGTGCTCTGCGACGCTCTGTTCACCTCACCCCTGCTGCGGGAGAACTACTCCTCCGGCCAGATCCTCGACGCGGGCTGGTTCGCCGGCTCGCTGCTGCTCGCGTACGCCCCCTGGGTCGGCAACCGGGAGGGGGCGGAACGGCAGCGCGGTCCCGCCCGTCCGGGCGCCCGGCCGCCCGCGCCGACGAACGGCCCCATGGCCGGGTCGCTGGCCGCCCTCACGCCCTACCTGGCCGCCGCCGTGTGCACCCTGGGCATCCTCTACAACGTCCGCGACGGCGGGGCCATCGACCGGGTGGTGCTGCTGACCGGCTGCACCGTCGTGCTGGCCCTGGTGGTGCGGCAGGGCATCATGCTGCTGGACAACATCCACCTCACCCACGAACTGGCCCAGAAGGAGAACCACTTCCGGTCCCTGGTCCAGGGGTCCAGCGACGTCATCATGATCGCCTCCCCGGCCGGGATGCTGCGGTACGTCTCCCCGGCCGCCGCGGGCGTCTACGGCCGCGAGCCGGACAAGCTGGTCGGCTCCGAACTCGCCTCCCTCATCCACCCCGAGGACCTCGGCCGGGTCCTGCACGAGGTGCGCCGTTTCCTCGCCACCCCGTCCGACGAGGAACCCTCCACCCGGATCGAGTGCCGCATCCGACACGCCTCGGGGCGCTGGCTCAACGTCGAGTCCACCGTCAACCGTTACCAGGGCGGCCTGATCTTCAACAGCCGCGACGTGACCGAACGGGTGCGCCTCCAGGCGCAGCTCCAGCACAACGCCTCGCACGACCCGCTCACCGACCTGCCCAACCGGGCGCTGTTCACCGAGCGCGTGCGCCAGGCGCTCGGCGGCCGGCGCCGGGGCGACGCCGAGGCGGGCCACACGGCGGTGCTCTACATCGACCTCGACGGGTTCAAGGCGGTGAACGACACCGTCGGCCACCAGGCGGGCGACGAACTCCTGATCCACGCGGCCCGCCGACTGAGGGAGGCCGTACGGGCCGGCGACACCGCCGCCCGGCTCGGCGGCGACGAGTTCGCCGCGCTCATCCTGGGCGACGGCCGGTGCGACCGCGCCGAACGCGAGTACCGCGTACTGGAGATCGCCGAGCGGCTGCGCACGACCCTCTCCCGGCCCTACCGTGTCGAGGGCGGCGAGGTACGGGTCGCCGCCTCCATCGGCGTGGCCTTCGCCGAGCCCGGCGTGACCCCGGCGGTCCTGATGCGCCACGCCGACCTGGCGATGTACCGGGCCAAGCAGGCCGGCAAGAACCGGGTCGAGCTGTACGCGCCGCAGCCGCAGGCCGAGGCCGTCCGCCGCGCCGAACTGACCACCGACCGACTGCGCGGCGCGCTGGCCGAGAGCGAGTTCGCGCTGCTCCACCAACCCGTGGTCGAGCTCGCCGGCGGCCGGATCACCTCGGTCGTCGCCCAGGCCCGCAGGCGCTCCGCCCGGGGCGTCCTCTTCCCGCCCGCCGACTCCTCGCGCGGGGCCTCCGCGAACGCGGCCGGGGACGAGACCGCCCAGGCGGGCGACTGGCTGCTGCGCAGGGCCGTCGAACAGGCCGCCGAACGCCACCGCGCGGGTTTCCGCGTGCCCGTGTGCGTACGGATCGACGCGCGTCGCCTCACCGACCGCTCCACGACCCCGGCCACCGTCGAGGCGCTGCTGTCCCGGCACGGGCTGCCTCCCGAGGCCCTCGTCGTCGAGTTGTCCGACAGTGCCCCGAGCGTCTCCCTGAACGAACTGGAGCTGTGGGTCACCGCGTTGCGGCGGCTCGGTGTCGGCGTCGCCCTGGACGGCTTCGGCGCCGGCCACGGCGCCCTCGCCGCCCTGCGCAGGCTCCCCGTCGACGTGCTGCGGCTGGACCGCTCCCTGATCGAGGGCGTCGCGGAGTCCGCCAGGGTGCGCAAAATCACCTCCGGGCTGCTGAGGATCGCCGAGGACCTCGGCGTGGCCTCCGTGGCGGAGGGCGTGGACCTCCCCGAACAGGCCGCCGTCCTGCGCTCGATGGGCTGCACGCACGCCCAGGGGGCGGCCTTCTCCAAGCCTCTGGACGAGCACCGGCTGCGCCGCGCCCTGACCCGGGGCGGCTACCCCGTGGCCGGAGGAGAGCAGCACGGTCCGGGCACCGGTCGTTCGGTGGTGGTCGCCGGTTCGTTGCCCGTACGCAGGGGCGGAACGGCGGGCCCCGATCCGGTGACGCATCCTCCATTGCGCTCAAATAGTGAGACGTCCGTCCCACCGGCTTGACACCTCACATGTCACGGGAGGATGGTCGGTGCCATGCGCACCCGAATTCTCGTACTTGGACAGCGCGTCGACTGACCCGGGGCATGGCCGCCCCGCGGACGACCAGCGACGCGCTCCCCTCGCTTGCCTTACGGCACGAGGGGTTTTTTGTTGCACGAGCACCGAGCGCGACCCACGCACAGCCACCCACAGTCACTCACAGCCACCCACAACGAGCGTCAAACCCTCACTCTTCGAGAAGAGATTGCGATGACCGAGCAGGCCACCGGGGCCCCTCGCCCGCAGCCGCGGGCCCGTACCGGCGGAGCGCAGCCCCAGCCCGTCACCGTCGAGCACGTCACTGGGGCCCAGTCCCTCATCCGTTCTCTCGAGGAAGTCGGCGCCGACACGGTATTCGGCATTCCGGGCGGCGCCATCCTGCCCGCCTACGACCCGATGATGGACTCCTCCCGGGTGCGCCACGTCCTGGTCCGCCACGAGCAGGGAGCGGGCCACGCCGCCACCGGCTACGCCCAGGCCACCGGCAAGGTGGGCGTCTGCATGGCCACCTCCGGCCCCGGGGCCACCAACCTCGTCACCCCGATCGCCGACGCCAACATGGACTCCGTCCCGCTGGTCGCGATCACCGGCCAGGTGGCCTCCGGCTCGATCGGCACCGACGCCTTCCAGGAAGCCGACATCTGCGGCATCACGATGCCGATCACCAAGCACAACTACCTGGTGACCGACCCGGCCGACATCCCGCGGGTGATCGCCGAGGCGTTCCACATCGCCTCCACCGGCCGCCCCGGCCCGGTCCTGGTGGACATCGCCAAGGACGCGCTCCAGGCCCGGACGACCTTCTCCTGGCCCCCGACCGCCGACCTGCCCGGCTACCGCCCGGTGACCAAGCCGCACGCCAAGCAGATCCGCGAGGCCGCCAGACTCATCACCGAGTCCTCCCGCCCGGTGCTGTACGTCGGCGGCGGCGTCCTCAAGGCCGGGGCCACCGCCGAGTTGAAGGTGCTCGCCGAGCTGACCGGGGCCCCCGTCACCACCACCCTGATGGCGCTCGGCGCGTTCCCCGACAGCCACCCGCAGCACCTGGGCATGCCCGGCATGCACGGCACGGTCGCCGCCGTCACCGCCCTGCAGAAGGCCGACCTGATCGTCGCGCTCGGCGCCCGCTTCGACGACCGCGTCACCGGCAAGCTGGACTCCTTCGCGCCGTACGCGAAGATCGTGCACGCCGACATCGACCCGGCCGAGATCGGCAAGAACCGCGCCGCCGACGTCCCGATCGTGGGCGACGCCCGCGAGGTCATCGCCGACCTGATCGTGGCCGTCCGCGCCGAGCACGAGGCGGGCCGCACCGGCGACTACGGCGAGTGGTGGCGGCAGCTGGACCGCTGGCGCGAGACCTACCCGCTCGGCTACGACCTGCCCGAGGACGGCTCCCTGTCCCCGCAACAGGTCATCGAGCGCATCGGCGCGCTGGCCCCCGAGGACACGATCTTCACCGCCGGCGTCGGCCAGCACCAGATGTGGGCCGCCCACTTCATCAACTACGAGAAGCCCGCCACCTGGCTCAACTCCGGCGGCCTGGGCACCATGGGCTACGCCGTCCCGGCCGCGCTCGGCGCCAAGGCCGGCGCCCCGGACCGCACCGTCTGGGCGATCGACGGCGACGGCTGCTTCCAGATGACCAACCAGGAGCTGGTCACCGCCGCGCTCAACGGCCTCCCGATCAAGGTCGCGATCATCAACAACGGCGCGCTGGGGATGGTCCGCCAGTGGCAGACCCTCTTCTACAACCAGCGCTACTCCAACACCGTGCTCCACTCCGGTCCCGCCGGCGCCAACGGCGGTTCCGCCGCGGGCGCGGTCGCCCCGGACACGAAGGGCACCCGTGTCCCGGACTTCGTGAAGCTGGCGGAGGCCATGGGCTGCGTCGGCCTCCGCTGCGAGGACCCCGCCCAGCTCGACGCGGTGATCGAGAAGGCCAACTCCATCAACGACCGTCCCGTCGTCGTCGACTTCATCGTCCACGAGGACGCGATGGTCTGGCCGATGGTCGCGGCCGGCACCTCCAACGACGAGGTCATGGCGGCGCGCGGTGTCCGTCCCGACTTCGGCGACGGCGACGACTGACGACCGAGGAAACACTGAGGAACGGAACACCACGCCGATGTCCAAGCACACGCTCTCCGTCCTGGTGGAGAACACCCCCGGCATCCTCGCCCGGATCGCCGCGCTCTTCTCCCGCCGCGGCTTCAACATCGACTCCCTCGCCGTCGGTGTCACCGAGCACCCCGAGATCTCCCGCATCACCATCGTGGTGAACGTGGAGGACCTTCCGCTGGAGCAGGTCACCAAGCAGCTCAACAAGCTCGTCAACGTGCTGAAGATCGTCGAGTTGGAGCCGTCGTCCTCCGTCCAGCGCGAACTCGTTCTGGTGAAGGTCCGGGCCGACAACGAGACCCGCTCGCAGATCGTCGAGATCGTCCAGCTCTTCCGTGCCAAGACCGTCGACGTCTCCCCGGAGGCCGTCACCATCGAGGCCACCGGCAGCAGCGACAAGCTGGAGGCCATGCTCAAGATGCTGGAGCCCTACGGGATCAAGGAACTGGTCCAGTCCGGCACGATCGCGATCGGCCGCGGTGCCCGCTCGATCACCGACCGCTCGCTGCGTGCCCTGGACCGGACCGCATAGCGAGACCGCGGCCCGTTTCCGCCCGCACCGGCATACGGTGGGCCCTGGCGAGGGCCCACCGCCCCCTCCCGTACGGCAAGACCCCCGTACAGCAAGAACAAGGAGATATCCGAAGTGGCCGAGCTGTTCTACGACGACGACGCCGACCTGTCCATCATCCAGGGCCGCAAGGTCGCGGTCCTGGGGTACGGCAGCCAGGGCCACGCCCACGCCCTGTCGCTGCGCGACTCGGGCGTCGACGTCCGGGTCGGCCTCCCCGAGGGTTCCAAGTCCCGCGTCAAGGCCGAGGAGCAGGGGCTGCGCGTGGTCACCCCGGCCGAGGCCGCCGCCGAGGCCGACGTGATCATGGTCCTGGTCCCGGACCCGATCCAGGCCAAGGTCTACGAGGAGTCCATCGCCCCCAACCTCAAGGACGGCGACGCCCTCTTCTTCGGCCACGGCTTCAACATCCGGTTCGGCTTCATCAAGCCCCCGGCCGGCGTGGACGTCTGCATGGTCGCCCCCAAGGGCCCGGGCCACCTGGTCCGCCGTCAGTTCGAGGAGGGCCGCGGCGTGCCGTGCATCGCGGCCGTCGAGCAGGACGCCACGGGCGGCGCCTTCCAGCTCGCCCTGTCCTACGCCAAGGGCATCGGCGGCACCCGGGCCGGCGTCATCAAGACCACCTTCACCGAGGAGACCGAGACCGACCTGTTCGGCGAGCAGGCCGTGCTGTGCGGCGGTACCGCGGCGCTGGTGAAGGCGGGCTTCGAGACCCTGGTCGAGGCCGGCTACCAGCCGGAGATCGCGTACTTCGAGTGCCTCCACGAGCTGAAGCTGATCGTGGACCTGATGTACGAGGGCGGCCTGGAGAAGATGCGCTGGTCGATCTCCGAGACCGCGGAGTGGGGCGACTACGTCACCGGCCCGCGGATCATCAACGAGAACACCAAGGCCGAGATGAAGAAGGTCCTCGCCGAGATCCAGGACGGCACCTTCGCCAGGAACTGGATGGCCGAGTACGACGCCGGCCTGCCCAAGTACAACGAGTACAAGAAGGCCGACTCCGACCACCTGCTGGAGACCACCGGCCGTGAGCTGCGCAAGCTCATGAGCTGGGTCAGCGACGAGGACTGAGCAGGAGATCCCGCCCGACTCCCGCCGACCCGTCCGCAGGTGGATGGACGGCTCGCCGGCGAGGCGACGCGGCCCCGGCGCTCTGGCACCGGGGCCGCCGCTTCGCCGATAGACTGACAGCACAAGCGCGTCACAGGCTCACAGCGTCGTGCGTCTCCACGCGGCTGCCCACCTCCACCGCCCTCGGCCGTCGGGACGCGGCCGTGCTCCTCCGTGGCCCCCGGGCACGGGAGGGGCCCCCAGGACCAGTGAGGACTGAAGACCGAAGTGAGCAAACCCGTAGTACTCATCGCCGAAGAACTCTCGCCGGCCACGGTCGACGCACTTGGCCCGGACTTCGAGATCCGGCACTGCAACGGAGCCGACCGCGCTGAGCTGATCCCCGCCATCGCCGACGTCGACGCCATCCTGGTGCGCAGCGCCACCAAGGTCGACGCCGAGGCCATCGCCGCCGCCAAGCGGCTGAAGGTCGTCGCGCGCGCGGGCGTCGGCCTGGACAACGTCGACGTCCCCGCCGCCACCAAGGCCGGTGTGATGGTCGTCAACGCGCCGACCTCCAACATCGTCACCGCCGCCGAACTCGCCTGCGGCCTGCTGATCTCCACGGCGCGCAACATCCCGCAGGCCAACGCCGCCCTGAAGAACGGCGAGTGGAAGCGGAGCAAGTACACCGGCGTCGAGCTCGCGGAGAAGACCCTCGGCGTCGTCGGCCTCGGCCGCATCGGCGTCCTGGTGGCCCAGCGCATGTCCGCCTTCGGCATGAGGATCGTCGCGTACGACCCGTACGTGCAGCCCGCGCGGGCCGCGCAGATGGGCGTCAAGCTGCTCTCCCTGGACGAGCTGCTGGAGGTGTCGGACTTCATCACCGTCCACCTTCCCAAGACCCCCGAGACGCTGGGCCTGATCGGCGACGAGGCGCTCCACAAGGTCAAGCCGACCGTGCGGATCGTCAACGCCGCGCGCGGCGGCATCGTCGACGAGGAGGCGCTGCTGTCGGCCCTGAAGGAGGGCCGGGTCGCGGGCGCGGGCCTGGACGTGTTCTCCAGCGAGCCGTGCACCGACTCCCCGCTGTTCGCCTTCGACAACGTCGTGGTCACCCCGCACCTGGGCGCCTCCACCGGGGAGGCCCAGGAGAAGGCGGGCATCGCGGTCGCCAAGTCCGTGCGGCTGGCGCTCGCCGGCGAGCTGGTCCCGGACGCGGTCAACGTCCAGGGCGGTGTGATCGCCGAGGAGGTGCGGCCCGGACTGCCGCTGGCCGAGCGGCTGGGCCGGATCTTCACCGCGCTGGCGGGCGAGGTCGCCGTCCGGCTGGACGTCGAGGTCTACGGCGAGATCACCCAGCACGACGTCAAGGTGCTGGAGCTCTCCGCGCTCAAGGGCGTCTTCGAGGACGTGGTGGACGAGACGGTCAGCTACGTCAACGCGCCGCTGTTCGCCCAGGAGCGCGGTGTGGAGGTCCGCCTGACCACCAGCTCGGAGTCCCCCGAGCACCGCAACGTGGTCACGGTGCGCGGCACCCTCGCGGACGGCGAGGAGGTCTCGGTCTCCGGCACCCTGTCCGGCCCGAAGTACCTCCAGAAGATCGTCGCCGTCGGCGAGTACGACGTCGACCTGGCGCTCGCCGAGCACATGGCCTTCCTGCGCTACACCGACCGCCCCGGTGTGGTCGGCACCGTCGGCCGCATCCTCGGCGAGGCCGGCATCAACATCGCCGGCATGCAGGTCTCGCGCGCCGAGGAGGGCGGTGAGGCGCTGGTCGCCCTCACCGTGGACGACACCATCCCGGCCGCGGTGCTCAACGAGATCGCGACCGAGATCGGCGCCACCTCGGCCCGCAGCGTCAACCTGGAGGACTGACCCTCCGGAGGCACGACCGACAACAGTGCGGCGGCCCGGGCACGGACCTCCTCCGTGTCGGGCCGCCGTCGGCGTCCGCGGCCCGTCCGTGGCGTTTCCGGAGGACGTCGGGACCGGGGCCGTCCTCCTCCGGGTCAGCTCCGGAGCAGCCGGGCGGTCTTGAGCGCCATGTGCAGCAACAGCCGGTCCTCGCCGTCGTCCAGGTCGAGCCCGGTGAGCTGCTCCACCCGCGCCAGCCGGTAGTACAGGGTCTGCCGGTGGATGCCGAGCGCGGTCGCCGTACGGCCGGCCTGCCCCGCGCAGTCGAGGAAGACCTCGGCCGTCCGGGCCAGCTCCCGGCGGCCGGGCTCCAGCAGCGCCCGCACCGACGCGTCCGGCAGGGCCGCGGCGGAGCCGCCGGGGGTGTCGTCGGAAAGACCCCCGGGCGAGGTCGTCAACGAGGTCAGCATCCGGTACGGCCCGATCCGGTCCCACCGCGCCACCGGCCCGAGCCTCCGCTCCGCCCGGGCGGCCCGTGCCGCGGACAGCGCCTGCCGCCAGGCCCCGGGCACCCCCGACAGCCCCTCGCAGGGCGCGCCGATCCCCGCCGCGGCGCCGGCGCCGGCCTCCCGTCCACCGCCCCGGCCGTCGGCGTGCGGTGACCGCAGCAGCCGCTCGGCGGCGGCGCGCGCCGGGTCGAGGCCGCCGAGGGAGAGCAGCCGGACGAGGACGGCCAGCGCTCCCCCCGACTTCGGCGGGGACGCCCCCGCCCCGGGCACCATGCAGGCGGCGACCGCGCCGGAGATCCCCCGGCCGAAGGCGGGGGGAGACCCGGCGGCGTCCCCGTCCTCCTCGCCCCAGGGCACCACGGCCACCACCGTCAGCGGTCCGGTCGCCAGGGCGCCCAGCTCCCCGGCCAGCTCGACCTCCGCCGCCCGGCGTCCGGGCGCCGCGGTGATCAGGGTGTACAGCAGTTCGCCCCGGCGCGCGCCCGCGCGGGCCTCGGCGGCCAGGAGCGCGCCGATGCGGTCGGCGGCGGCCCGGACGTCCGCCAACCGGGGGTCGGTCAGTTCCAGGGCGCCGTCGTCCAGCAGCCAGATGTAGCCGAGGAGCGCGCCGCCGTGCCGGACCGGCACGCAGATCCGCCCCCGCAGCACCCCGGCCGAGGGGTCCGGCGGAATCCGTACGGGCGCCACCGCACGGGTGATGCCGAAGCTCTCGAACCAGGCCCGCACCCGCGCGGTCGAGCGGCGCTGGAGGATCGAGCGGGCGCGGACCGGGTCCGTCAGGAAGACGGGATCCTCCCCGCCGTCGTCGCCGTCCCCGCCGTGGGCGCCGAACGCGATCAGTCCGAAGTCGCGGTTCTCCAGTGTCGCGGGCGTGCCGAGGAGGGCGGTCACCTCGTCGATCAGTTCCTGGTACTCCTCGCGCATCGTCCGCTCCGTCTTCCGTCCCCGTGGCCGCCGGCGCCTCCGCGACCCCCCTCATTGTCATACAGGTGTCTGAGATCCGGGCCACGGATGCGTGACAGCTGTCGATGGCGGGCCCGCGGAGCGATCCTTAGGTTCGACGGTGGCTTTCCTGGCCGCTTGTCCACCGTCGAAGAACCATCCGTGGAGGTGCCCCGTGCTGGGTTCCGTGCTCCTCGCGGCCTCGCGCAGCGACAGCATCCGCCGCGTCGTCTCGGCCGCGCCGGTCACCCGTCCCGTGGTGGACCGGTACATCGCCGGAGAGCGCCTCGACCAGGCCCTGACCACCGTCCGCTCCCTGACCGACCAGGGGCTGGAGGTCACCATCGACCACCTGGGCGAGGACGTCACCGACCGCACCGAGGCCCTGCGCGCCCGCGACGCCTACCTGGCGCTGGCCGAGGCCCTCGGCCGCGAGGGGCTCGGGAAGCGCGCCGAGATGTCGGTGAAGCTCTCCGCCTTCGGGCAGGCCCTGCCGGGCGGCGACGACATCGCGTACGCCAACGTCCTGCCGGTCGTCGAGGCCGCCGCCGAGGCCGGCACGACCGTCACCCTGGACATGGAGGACCACACCACGGTCGACTCCACGCTGGCGATCCTGGCGAAGCTGCGCGAGCGGTTCCCCGCCACGGGCGCCGTGCTGCAGTCGTGCCTGTACCGCACCGAGGACGACTGCCGGGCCCTGGCCGGCGAGGGCTCCCGGGTGCGTCTGGTGAAGGGCGCCTACAAGGAGCCGGCGAGCGTCGCCCACCAGGACAAGCGCGAGGTGGACCGGGCGTACGTCCGCTGTCTTCGAATCCTGATGGCGGGGAAGGGCTATCCCATGGTGGCCTCGCACGACCCGCGGATGGTGGCCATCGCCCAGGAACTGGCACGGCGCTCCGGCCGCAAGCCGGACGAGTACGAGTTCCAGATGCTGTACGGCATCCGCGGGGCCGAGCAGAGGCGGCTGACCGCCGAGGGGCACCGGATGCGCGTGTACGTCCCGTACGGCACCGACTGGTACGGGTACTTCATGCGGCGCCTCGCCGAGCGCCCCGCCAACCTGCTGTTCTTCCTGCGCTCGCTGACCACCCGGAACTGAGCGTCGGCGGCCGCGACCGGCCGGACCCACGACACGATCGACCTTCGAAGGAGACACGGCTCATGGACGCTGTGACCCAGGTCCCCACGCCGGTGAACGAGCCGGTGCACACCTACGCACCCGGATCGCCGGAGCGCGCCCGTCTCGAGGCCAGGCTCAAGGAGCTGGCCGGGAACCCCACCGACCTGCCGATGACCATCGGGGGCAAGAAGCGGATGGGCGGCGGCGAGCGCTTCGACGTCGTACAGCCCCACAACCACCGGGCGGTGCTCGGCACCGCCGCCCACGCCACCCGGCAGGACGCGCAGGACGCCATCGACGCCGCGCTCGAGGCCGCCCCCGCGTGGCGCTCGATGTCCTTCGACGACCGCGCCGCGATCTTCCTGCGGGCCGCCGAGCTGCTCGCCGGCCCCTGGCGCGAGACGGTGGCCGCCGCCACCATGCTCGGCCAGTCCAAGACCGCGCAGCAGGCGGAGATCGACACCCCCTGCGAACTGGTGGACTTCTGGCGCTTCAACGTCCACTACGCCCGCCAGATCCTGGCCGAGCAGCCGGTCGCCAACTCCCCGGGCGTGTGGAACCGGCTGGACCACCGTCCGCTGGAGGGCTTCGTCTACGCGATCACGCCCTTCAACTTCACCGCCATCGCGGGCAACCTGCCCACCGCCCCGGCCCTGATGGGGAACGTGGTCCTCTGGAAGCCGTCCCCGACCCAGACCTTCGCGGCCGTGACGGTGATGAGGCTGCTGGAGGAGGCCGGTCTGCCGGCGGGCGTGATCAACCTGCTGACCGGTGACGGCAAGGAGGTCTCCGAGGTGGCGCTGGCCCACCCCGACCTCGCGGGCATCCACTTCACCGGCTCGACCAAGACCTTCCAGTACCTGTGGAAGACGGTCGGCAACAACATCGAGAACTACAAGACGTACCCGAGGCTGGTCGGCGAGACCGGCGGCAAGGACTTCGTCGTCGCCCACCCCTCGGCCGACCCCGCGGTGCTGAGGACCGCGCTGACCCGCGGCGCCTTCGAGTACCAGGGCCAGAAGTGCTCGGCCGCCTCGCGCGCCTACATCCCGCGCTCGATCTGGGAGAACGGCTTCCGGGACGAGTTCGTCGCCGAGGTCGAGGGCCTGACCATGGGCGACGTCACCGACCTGTCGAACTTCATGGGTGCCGTCATCGACGAGCGCGCCTTCGCCAAGAACAAGGCCGCCATCGAGCGGGCGAAGTCCGACCCGGCCTGCGAGATCATCGCCGGCGGCGGCTACGACGACAGCGTCGGCTACTTCGTCCGCCCGACCGTGGTGACCTGCACCGACCCGGGCAGCGAGGTCTTCTGGCAGGAGTACTTCGGCCCGATCCTGGCCGTGCACGTCTACGACGACGGCGAGTACGGGACGGTGCTGGAGCAGATGGAGTCGGTCGCCCCGTACGGGCTGACCGGCAGCATCATCGCCCAGGACCGCGCCGCGGCGGCCCACGCCTGTGAGGTGCTGCGCTTCGCCGCGGGCAACTTCTACATCAACGACAAGCCCACCGGCGCCGTCGTCGGCCAGCAGCCCTTCGGCGGAGGCCGCGCCTCGGGCACCAACGACAAGGCGGGCTCCAAGCAGAACCTGATGCGCTGGACCTCCACCCGCTCCATCAAGGAGACGCTGGTCCCGCCGACCGACTACCGCTACCCGCACATGGGCTGATCCTCCCCTCCGTCGGCCCGTGCCCGCCGCCCCCGTCCGGACCCCCGCGGACGGGGGCGGCGCCGTCTCCACGGTCGGGGATCGCGACCGCGGTGCCGTACGGGCGGCTCCGGGACCGCCGGGAGGCGGGTTCGACGGCGGAACGACGCTTCGGGCGCCGTCTCCTCCGGACGGGCGGAGTGCTCCGGGTCACAGTGCCGAAAGCCCAGGTCAGGGAGGTTGCCGTCTCAGATAGTAGGAAGGCCAACTATTAGGCGGGACATCACAGCTTTCAACCCTTACTTTGGTAGGAGCCGAACGTCTCGCTCCATCAGCGACTGGCGGACGAGGCGCGGTGCCCCGTCGCAGGCGACCCCTGCCGCACCGCACGCCCCCGCCGCTTACGGCACGTCGGGATCCCCCTTTCCCCACCTTTCCGGTTTCCGTCTCCACAGGGAGTTCGATCATGGACGAGACCGCACGCCGCCGTGCCCGTCACACCATCCGCACCCACGACGACGACGCTCGCAAGAACGCCGCCGCCGCCCTCCAGCGGGCGCTGGACCGGCGCGACAACGGTGGCGCCACGGGCCACTGAACGCCCGGAAGGCGCCCGTCCGGCGGGGCTCCGGTCCGCATCGTGGACGGCTCGTGTCATCTCCTGGGACGAACGGTAAGGTCCTCCCCATGTCTCGCAGCATCAACCTCGCAGTGATCCCCGGTGACGGCATCGGCCAGGAGGTCGTGGCCCAGGGCCTGAAGGTCCTGTCCGCCGTCCTGCCGGAGGACGTGAAGCTGCAGACACAGGAGTACGACCTCGGCGCGAAGCGCTGGCACGCCACGGGGGAGACCCTGCCGGACGCGGAGCTGGAGCGGCTGAAGGGTCACGACGCGATCCTGCTCGGCGCGATCGGCGCCCCGTCCGTGCCCTCCGGCGTGCTGGAGCGCGGGCTGCTGCTCAAGCTGCGCTTCGCCTTCGACCACTACGTCAACCTGCGGCCGTCGAAGCTCTTCCCCGGCACGGCGACCCCGCTCGCGGGCCGCCCGGAGATCGACTTCGTCGTCGTCCGCGAGGGCACCGAGGGTCCGTACACGGGCAACGGCGGCTCCCTGCGCACCGGCACCCCGGCCGAGGTGGCCACCGAGGTCAGCGTGAACACCGCCTACGGCGTCGAGCGCGTGGTGCGGTACGCGTACGAGCAGGCCAAGGCCCGGCCGCGCAGGAAGCTCACGCTGGTCCACAAGAACAACGTCCTCGTGCACGCCGGTCACCTGTGGAAGAACATCTTCGACAGGGTCGGCGAGGAGTACCCCGAGGTCACCACCGACTACCTCCACGTGGACGCCGCGACGATCTTCTTCGTCACCCAGCCCGAGCGCTTCGACGTGATCGTCACCGACAACCTCTTCGGCGACATCCTGACCGACCTGGCCGCCGCCGTCTCCGGTGGCATCGGGCTGGCCGCCTCCGGGAACATCAACCCCACCGGGGCCTTCCCGTCGATGTTCGAGCCGGTCCACGGTTCCGCGCCCGACATCGCCGGCACCGGCAAGGCCGACCCCACCGCGACGATCCTCTCCGTCGCGCTGATGCTGCGACACCTCGGCTTCGAGTCCGAGGCCGCGCGGATCGAGGAGGCGGTCTCCGCCGACCTCGCGGAGCGCTCCGGCGCCCGAACCACCGACGAGATCGGCGACGCGCTCGCGGTACGAGTAGCCGACTAGCGAGCCCCGCCGCACGCTCGGCCGGGCCCGCGGGCGCCCGGCCGCTGTGCTACTCGGCGGTTGGGTGCGACCATCTACCCCAGGACCGCCCACCCGTGCTCGCCGTACGGTCCACCGCCCGATAATCGGACGCGGGCTTCCGTATGCGGGGAAGCTCGGACGTCCTACTACCGTCGGGACGACGGGAGCGCGGTCCGCCACGACACACAGTGAAGGACGCGCTCACATGACGACGCCCCGTATCGACTTCGATCTCAAGCCCTCCGCGCAGCCGCTGTCCGACGCGGAGCGCGAGGCGATCCTCGCCGACCCCGGATTCGGCCGGTACTTCACCGACCACATGGTCACCATCCGGTGGACCGAGGGCCGGGGATGGCACGACGCGCAGTTGCAGCCCTACGCACCGCTCCAGATGGACCCGGCGAACATGACGCTGCACTACGCCCAGACGATCTTCGAGGGCCTCAAGGCGTACCGTCAGCCCGACGGTTCGGTCGCCGTCTTCCGTCCGGAGGCCAACGCCGCGCGCTTCCAGCGCTCGGCGCGTCGGCTGGCCATGCCCGAACTGCCGGTGGAGACCTTCGTCGAGGCGTGCGACCTGCTGGTGCGCCAGGACAAGGCGTGGGTGCCCCACCAGGCCGAGCAGTCGCTCTACCTGCGGCCCTTCATGTTCGCCTCGGAGGTCGGCCTCGGGGTCCGGCCCGCGAACGAGTACCTGTTCATGGTGATCGCCTCGCCCGCCGGCGCGTACTTCCCCAGGGGGGTCAAGCCGGTCTCGGTGTGGATCTCGCGGGAGTACGTGCGCGCCGCTCCCGGCGGCACCGGCGAGGCGAAGACGGGCGGCAACTACGCGGCCTCCCTCCTCCCCCAGGCCGAGGCGGCCGAGCACGGCTGCGAGCAGGTGGCGTACCTGGACGCCGGCGAGCGCCGCTGGGTCGAGGAAATGGGCGGCATGAACATGTACTTCGTGGTGGGATCGGGCGCCGACGCCACCATCGTCACCCCCAAGCTGACCGGCACCCTGCTGCCGGGCATCACCCGGGACTCGCTGCTGACCATCGCCGCGGACATGGGCTACCGCACCGAGGAGCGCCTCATCTCCGTCGAGGAGTGGCGCGAGGGCAACATCGACGGAACGATCACCGAGGTGTTCGCCTGCGGCACCGCTGCCGTCATCACCCCGGTCGGCACGGTGAAGTCGACCGCCGCGCAGTGGACCGTCGGCGACGGCGAGCCGGGCGAGGTCACGATGAGGCTGCGCGAGAGGCTCCTCGCCATCCAGACCGGTCGCGCGGAGGACCGTTACGGCTGGATGCACAAGCTGGCCTGATCCGATGCCCGCCGACGCCGTCGGCGCACCCGTCCGCGCGTCCTGGTCCCGGCGCGACCGGCAGCCCCGCTCGCCGGTCGCGCCGCCCGGCCACGGCGGCACGGGCCGTGGGGGAGCCGGCCGGACGCTCCCACATCGTGAGACCGTTTTCCCACCGCCGGGGCGTCCGTGTCAGACTGCACCCGTGCCTTCGTACGCCATGATTATCGGCAGCAGGCGCGCCGGTCCGCAGTGACCGCCTCCGTGCACATCCGGTGCGGTGGTGGACACCGTGTCCCAGACCCGCGCGCAGACCTCTCGCACCCGCGAGAGGTTTTTTCGTTTTCCGACCCCAACCGGGCGGGACGAGGGCGTGCGGGATGATGGGGACAAGTGGGGCCAAGCCTTCCGGACCTTCACTCATCCGACAGGAGCCAGACCAGCATGACCGACGCCGCGGACTCCCAGCAGCCGGGGGACGCGTCCCACGTCAGTGACGCGTTTCACGTCTTCGACACCACCCTCCGTGACGGAGCCCAGCGCGAGGGGATCAACCTCTCCGTCACGGACAAGCTGACCATCGCCCGCCACCTGGACGACTTCGGTGTCGGCTTCATCGAAGGCGGCTGGCCGGGGGCCAACCCCCGGGACACCGAGTTCTTCCGGCGCGCCCGTGAGGAGATCGACTTCCGGCACGCGCGGCTCGTCGCCTTCGGCGCCACCCGCAAGGCGGGCGTCGCCGCGGCCGACGACCCCCAGGTGCAGGCCCTGATCGACTCCGAGGCGCCGGTGGTGACCCTCGTCGCCAAGGCCCACGACCGCCACGTGGAACTGGCGCTGCGCACCACGCTGGAGGAGAACCTGGCGATGGTCCGCGACACCGTGGAGCACCTGCGGGCCGCGGGCCGCCGTGTCTTCGTCGACTGCGAGCACTTCTTCGACGGCTACCACGCCAATCCCGAGTACGCCAAGCAGGTGGTGCGCACCGCCCACGAGGCCGGTGCCGACGTGGTGGTCCTGTGCGACACCAACGGCGGCATGCTCCCGGCCCAGGTGCAGGCCGTGGTGCGGACCGTCCGCGCCGACACCGGCGCCCGTCTGGGCATCCACGCCCAGGACGACACCGGCTGCGCCGTCGCCAACACCCTCGCCGCCGTGGACGCGGGCGCCACGCACGTGCAGTGCACCGCCAACGGCTACGGCGAGCGCGTGGGCAACGCCAACCTCTTCTCCGTCGTCGCCGCGCTGGAACTGAAGTACGACATGCGGGTCCTGCCCGAGGGCGCGCTGCGCGAGGCGACCCGGATCTCCCACGCCATCGCCGAGGTCGTCAACATCGCGCCCTCCACCCACCAGCCGTACGTCGGCGTCTCGGCCTTCGCGCACAAGGCCGGACTGCACGCCTCCGCCATCAAGGTGGACCCCGACCTGTACCAGCACATCGACCCCGAGCTGGTCGGCAACCGGCTGCGGATGCTCGTCTCCGACATGGCCGGCCGCGCCTCGGTCGAGCTCAAGGGCAAGGAACTGGGGATCGACCTCGGCGGCGACCGGGAGCTGGTCGGCCGGATCGTGGAGAGGGTCAAGGAGCGCGAGCTCAAGGGCTACAGCTACGAGGCCGCCGACGCCTCCTTCGAACTCCTGCTGCGCGAGGAGGTGGAGGGCCGCCCGCTGCGCTTCTTCACCACCGAGTCCTGGCGCACCATCGTGGAGACCCGGCCCGACGGCTCCCACGCCAACGAGGCGACCGTGAAGCTGTGGGCCAAGGGCGAGCGCATCGTCTCCACGGCCGAGGGGAACGGCCCCGTCAACGCCCTGGACCGGGCGCTGCGGCTGGCGCTGGAGCGGATCTACCCCCAGCTCGCCCAGATGGGTCTGGTGGACTACAAGGTCCGCATCCTGGCGGGCACGCAGGGGACCGAGTCCACCACCCGGGTGCTGGTCTCCACCGGCGACGGCGCCGGCGAGTGGTCCACCGTCGGGGTCGCCGACAACGTCATCGCCGCCTCCTGGCAGGCCCTCGTCGACGCCTACGCGTACGGGTTGCTGCGCGCCGGTGTCGAGCCCCGGGGCTGACCGTCCGTCACGGGACGTTCGTCGCATACCTCTGACGTTCGCCGCCGCGCATTGTGGGAACCCCACAGTGCGCGGCGGCAAAACCAGGAGCCTCTCGCAGGTGTACGCCCTTTCGGGTGCACGGTTCTGTCCAGCGTGACCATGAATCGCGGGTGGAGACTGTACGAATCCAACGACGGTCTACGGCGGAGTTGTTTCGTAGGGTTCGTACATGACCGATCTGTCCCAGGCGCCGTCAGCGGCGAGCGACACCCGTGGCCGTGTGGCGGAGTTGCAGGCCATTCGCGAGCAGGTGCGGCGCGGCCCGAGCGAGAAGGCGACCGAGGCACAGCACGCCAAGGGCAAGCTGACGGCCCGTGAGCGGATCGAGCTGCTGCTGGATCCGGGTTCGTTCCACGAGGTGGGGCCGTTGCGGCGGCACCGGGCCACCGGGTTCGGCCTGGAGGCCAAGCGGCCGTACACCGACGGGGTGATCACCGGCTGGGGCACGGTCGAGGGCCGGACGGTGTTCGTCTACGCCCACGACTTCCGGATCTTCGGCGGGGCGCTGGGCGAGGCCCACGCGCAGAAGATCCACAAGATCATGGACATGGCCATCGCGGCGGGCGCGCCGCTGGTCTCGCTCAACGACGGGGCCGGGGCCCGCATCCAGGAGGGTGTGGTGGCGCTCGCCGGCTACGGCGGGATCTTCCAGCGCAACACCAAGGCGAGCGGGGTGATCCCGCAGATCTCGGTGATGCTGGGCCCGTGCGCGGGCGGCGCGGCCTACTCCCCGGCGCTGACCGACTTCGTCTTCATGGTCCGCGAGACCTCGCAGATGTTCATCACCGGGCCCGACGTGGTCCAGGCGGTGACCGGCGAGGAGATCACCCAGAACGGGCTGGGCGGCGCGGACGTGCACGCCACCACCTCCGGCGTGGCGCACTTCGTCTACGACGACGAGGCCACCTGTCTGGAGGAGGTCCGCTACCTGCTGTCGATGCTGCCGTCCAACAACCGGGAGAACCCGCCGCGGACCGAGTGCGCCGATCCGGTGGACCGGCGGTGTGAGACGCTGGTGGACCTGGTGCCGGCCGACGGGAACCGCCCCTACGACATGCGCGCGGTGATCGAGGAGATCGTCGACGACGGCGAGGTGCTGGAGGTCCACGAGCGCTGGGCCAACAACATCATCTGCGCGCTGGCCCGGATCGACGGGCAGGTGGTGGGGCTCGTGGCCAACCAGCCCAACGTGCTGGCCGGGGTGCTGGACATCCACGCCTCGGAGAAGGCCGCCCGCTTCGTGCAGATGTGCGACGCGTTCAACATCCCCATCATCACGCTGCTGGACGTGCCCGGCTTCCTGCCGGGGGTGGACCAGGAGCACGGCGGGATCATCCGGCACGGCGCGAAGCTGCTGTACGCGTACTGCAACGCCACCGTGCCGCGGATCTCGCTGATCCTGCGGAAGGCCTACGGCGGGGCGTACATCGTGATGGACTCCCAGTCCATCGGCGCGGACGTCACCTACGCGTGGCCGACCAACGAGATCGCGGTGATGGGCGCCGAGGGCGCCGCGAACGTCATCTTCCGCCGGCAGATCGCCGCGGCCGACGACCCCGAGGCCGTCCGGGAGAAGCTCGTCAAGGAGTACAAGGCCGAGCTGATGCACCCCTACTACGCGGCCGAGCGCGGTCTGGTGGACGACGTCATCGACCCGGCCGACACCCGTGCCACCCTCGCCCACGCCCTGGCGATGCTGCGCACCAAGCACGCGGACCTGCCCGCCCGCAAGCACGGCAACCCGCCCCAGTGACATCCAGTGATCCAGTGAGGGAGAGTCTCATGCCCAGCCCCGCCACCGACGTGGTCCGGGTCGAGAAGGGGCAGGCCAGCGAGGAGGAACTCGCCGCGGTCACCGCCCTGCTCCTGGCCCGTGCCGCCACCCACACCCGCCCCGCGGCGTCCGCGCGGCCCCGCCGCACCCCCGCCCCCTGGCGCCGCCCGGAGCGGATCCCCACCTACCACGCCCCCCACAGCTGGCAGCACTGAGCCCTGCCGGGAGGACCGGCACGGCGGAAACGCTTCGGCCCCGCACACGCACGGTGTGCGGGGCCGAAGCGTTCCGTCGCCACGGACGCGGATACGGTCAGTCGACGGGGGAGTCCATCAGGACGGTTCGCCGCGGATTGGCGGTCCGGGAGGGCAGAGCGGTGGCCTTCGCCGTCTCTCCGCCGGCGCGCTCGGACGCGGGAACCGCGATCAGCTCGTCGGCGCTCTTGAGGTGGGCCAGGGTCGTGCGTCGCGGGTTGGCGACGCTCCGCGCGGTCATCGTCGTCTTCACCAAGTCTGCCTCGTTCGCCTTCTTGTCGTTCACGGCGGTTCTGCCAAGCTGAGCGTAAGGGTCCCCGTTCCCCACCAGGCATGACTCGGATAACGATCCGCCTGTGATTTTACTCACGAATCGTCAGGCAAAAGCCGCATAAGGGACCGTCTCGCCTGGGATGACAAACGGACATACATGCTGTAATTCGGATATTCGGCTCTCCGGTGCCGCTACCGGGGCAGTGAGCACTCTCGGTCGCCGAGAGGGAAGCTAGCTGCCAAAAGTCCGTAATGGGCGTTATCCGTCTGCACCCTCCGCGACGCATCGTCTGCGCAGCGTCACTCGCGTCACGGCCTTGTCCACGGCCCTTGTTGGAGTTCCGGCACTGTGCTGGAATTCCACGGACCGCCGCAGAGAAAGCCGGCGCGCAAGGGGGCGCACAGCAGCGCCGCGCGGCGGCGACTCGGGGGCGCGCCGGTCACTCACGACCGTCAGGGGGGTCCTCGCGGGCCTTCCCGACTCGATACCGTTCCGCCGTTCGCGGGGGGACGCCTGGTCCAGAGGTTGCGACGCTAGTGCAGGGACGTTTCAAGAGGGATGGCAGCGCTGTGGGGGACCCGGAGCTGCGCGGTGCGACCGACCGCGGCTCCTCGCCCCAGCGTGCCCAGGAGAGCGGTGGCCGGGAGCAGGCCCTCGACGCCGACGGGGGCAAGCGCGCGAACGCGCAGCCGGACGGCGAACCGGAGGCCGGCCCGAAACCCAAGGAGCCCAGCACGACGGGCTCGCGTCTCGCTCTGCGCAACTGGCGCATCAGTACCCGTCTGGTCTCGCTGCTGGCCCTTCCGGTCGTGGCGGCCACCTCGCTGGGCGCGTTGCGCATCCAGAGCTCGCTGGACGAGGTCGACCAGCTCGACAACATGAAGCTCCTCACGGAGATGACCGAGCACGCCACCGAGTTGGCGGCGGCCCTCCAGGAGGAACGGGACCGTTCGGCCGGTCCGCTGACCGGCACCGGCAACCCCAAGGACGACACGGTCGTCGGACCGCGTGAGAAGACCGACCGGGTCAAGGCGGCGTTCTTCGACGCCACCAGCGGCATCGAGGGCGCCGACGACAAGGTGCTCTCCGGTGTCCGGGCGACGATCACCGACATCTCCCGGCAGCTCAACACGCTGAAGAACATCCGGGATCGGGCGTACGACAGCCCCCAGAACATCTCCCAGACGGTCAACGACTACAACCAGTTGATCGAGTCGCTGCTGAGCCTGTCGCAGGACATGGCGCAGGCCACCAGCAACCCGGACATGATCCAGAGCACCCGCGCCCTGGCCGCGTTCTCCTCCGCCAAGGAGTACGCCTCCATGCAGCGCGCGATCATCAGCGCCGGCCTGGCCCGCAAGGACGGCCCGAAGCTCTCGGACAGCGACCACCTCTACATCAGGACCGCCTGGGAGAGCGAGCGCGCCGCCCGCAAGCGCTTCGCCGACATCTACGGGACCAGCCGCGCGGCCGAGCTCACCAAGCCGCTCGACGAGGGCATCGTCAACATCACCTCGGCCGACCAGTATGCCGAGCGCGTGGTGAAGGACCCCGAGGGCATCTCGCGCGAGAACCGCTCCTACCTGGACTGGTTCGACCAGGACCGGGTCAAGATCGAGCAGATGGGCCGGATCGAGGCCTCCCTCCTCACGGAGATGGACGACCAGGCCCGCCGGCTGCGCTCCGAGGCCCAGCAGGACGCCTTCTTCAACGGCGTCCTGGTCCTGCTGGTGCTCGGCATCTCGCTGGTCGGCGCGTTCGTCGTGGCCCGCTCCATGGTCCGCTCGCTGCGCCGGCTGCAGGACACCGCGCAGGACGTGGCCCGCCGCCGTCTGCCCGAGCTGGTCAAGCAGCTCTCCGAGGCGGACCCGCAGGACGTCGACACCTCCGTGGAGTCCGTCGGTGTCCACAGCCGTGACGAGATCGGCCGGGTGGCCGCGGCGTTCGACGACGTCCACCGCGAGGCGGTCCGGCTCGCCGCCGAGCAGGCGCTGCTGCGGGGCAACGTCAACGCGATGTTCACCAACCTCTCGCGCCGCAGCCAGGGTCTGATCCAGCGCCAGCTGTCGATCATCTCGGAGCTGGAGTCCCGCGAGGCCGACCCGGACCAGCTCTCCTCGCTGTTCAAGCTGGACCACCTGGCGACCCGTATGCGCCGCAACGGCGAGAACCTCCTCGTCCTCGCGGGCGAGGAGCCCGGCCGCCGCTGGACGCGTCCGGTGCCGCTGGTGGACGTGCTCCGCGCCGCCGCGTCCGAGGTGGAGCAGTACGAGCGCATCGAGCTGAACGCCGTTCCCACCACCCAGGTCGCGGGCCGGGTCGTCAACGACCTGGTGCACCTGCTGGCCGAGCTGTTGGAGAACGCCACCTCGTTCTCCTCGCCGCAGACCAAGGTCAAGGTCACCGGTCACGCGCTGCCCGACGGCCGCGTGCTGATCGAGATCCACGACACCGGCATCGGTCTGTCGCCCGAGGACCTGGCGGCGATCAACGAGCGGCTCGCCAACCCGCCGACGGTCGACGTCTCGGTCTCCCGCCGCATGGGTCTGTTCGTGGTCGGCCGGCTCTCCCTGCGCCACGGCATCCGCATCCAGCTCAGGCCCTCCGACTCCGGTGGCACGACCGCGCTGGTCATGCTCCCGGTCGACGTCACCCAGCGTGGCGGGCAGCAGCAGAAGAAGCCCGGCGAGGGCGGCCAGGGCCCCGGCCCGTCCGCCACGCTCCGGCGCGAGCCGCAGGGCGGCGGGGCACCGGCCGGCACCAGCCGGCTCGGCGCGCTGCCCACCCGCGGCCAGGTCCAGGGCGGCTCCTCGCGCGCCGCGCTGCCGGGCGCCGGCCCCGTCGGCGGTGGTGGCCCCGCCGGAGGCGGCTTCGGCGCTCCGCCCTCCCGCCCCGGTCCGGGCACCGGGCAGCCCGCCCGTCCGGGCGCGGGCGCCCCGATGGGGGCCAGCGCGACGAACGCGACCTCCTTCGGCGCCGACGCGCGTCCCGAGCCCCGGGCCGACCGGCCCGCGCGGCGCGACGACGTCTCCGCGGGCGAGCTGCCCGCGGGGCCGGGCGAACGGCGTCCGAGCTGGGCCGACGGCCGTGGCGACCGGGCGTCCGGCCCGCGCGAGGTGCCCGACGCGCCGCGCGGGCACGAGGAGGTCGAGTCCACCGCGCAGTTCCCCCGTGTCGGCGCGTACCAGCAGCCTTCCGGGCCCGGCGACACCGCCGAGTTCCCGCGCCTCGAGCCGGGCGGCGGCCAGGGCGGTCCCCAGGGGCCGCAGGAGACGGGCCGGTTCCCGCGTCCGCAGGCTCCGCAGGACACGGGGCAGTACCCGCGTCCGCAGGCTCCCCAGGAGACGGGCGAGTTCCCGCGCTCGCAGGTTCCCGCTCCCCAGGAGACGGGCGAGTTCCCGCGTCCGCAGGCTCCCGCTCCCCAGGAGACGGGCCAGTACCCGATCCCCCAGCAGAACGTCCCCGCCGTCCGCGACAACACCGGTTTCGAGCTGCCCGGCAGCTCCTCCACCGCCAGCGCGGACGAGCGCACCCCGATCTTCGAGTCGGTCGAGTCGAGCTGGTTCAGCGCCCGGCGCGCCGGCCGGCGGGGCTCGGACGACTCCCCGTCCGCGGGGGCGTCCCGGCCGGGGGCCGGGGGGCCCTCGGCCCCCGCGGCCGCCACCGCGGCGGCTCCGCCGAAGTCCCAGGGACGGTCCGCCGCCGGCGCGTCCGGCGACACCTGGGAGGAGACCCCGAACGACGAGCGCTGGCGCCGGGCCGAACAGCTCCGCCAGCCCGCTTCGGGCGGGGTCACCACGTCCGGCCTGCCCCGCCGCGTACCGCGCGCCAACCTGGTCGCGGGCACCGCGCAGCAGCGGCCGTCCGCGCCGACCGGTCCGCAGGTCTCGCGCGCCCCCGACGACGTCCGCGGCCGGCTGACCAATCTCCGCCGGGGCATCCAGCAGGGCCGGCAGGCCGGAAGCGGCCGGGCCGGCGGCAGCCGCGGCATAGGCCCCACCTACCAGCAGGAGCGTTAGTTGAGTCCGATGAGCCAGGCGGCGCAGAATCTGAACTGGTTGATCACCAACTTCGTGGAGAACACCCCGGGGGTGTCGCACACGGTGGTGGTCTCCGCCGACGGCCTCCTTCTGGCCATGTCCGAGGGGTTCCCGCGGGACCGTGCCGATCAGTTGGCGGCGGTCGCGTCGGGTCTGACCTCGCTGACCGCTGGTGCGTCGCGCATCTTCGAGGGGGGTGCGGTGAATCAGACGGTGGTGGAGATGGAGCGGGGGTTCCTCTTCATCATGTCGATCTCCGACGGTTCCTCGTTGGCGGTGCTGGCCCATCCGGAGGCGGACATCGGTCTGGTGGGGTACGAGATGGCCCTGTTGGTGGACCGGGCCGGTACGGTGCTGACCCCGGATCTCCGTGCCGAACTCCAGGGAAGCCTTCTCAACTAGGCACCGCTCCCCCCACACGAGCACCACAGTCCGCATCGCCGACCTCATGCCTCGCTCGGAGGAGCCATGACCCCGCCGCCCGCCTCACCCGGTTCGTACGGTGGCCTGAACGATCACGTGCCGTACGGCGGCGAAGGCGACCAGCCGCTGGTGCGGCCGTACGCCATGACCGGGGGGCGTACCCGCCCGCGCTACCAGCTCGCCATAGAGGCGCTGGTGAGCACCACCGCCGACCCGGCGCAGCTCATGGGGCTGCTCCCGGAGCACCAGCGGATCTGCCACCTGTGCCAGGAGGTCAAGTCGGTCGCGGAGATCTCGGCACTGCTCGCTATACCTCTGGGGGTGGCGCGAATTCTCGTCGCCGACCTGGCCGAGGCCGGGATGGTGGCGATCCACCAGCCGGGCAGCAGCAGCGAGCCCGGCGGTGCACCGGATGTGACACTGCTCGAAAGGGTGCTCAGTGGACTTCGCAAGCTCTAGCCCGCAGGCCGCCTACGGGACTTCCGCATCGCGGGCCACCACCTCCGCGAAGATCGTGGTGGCGGGCGGGTTCGGCGTGGGCAAGACGACC
>NZ_BAAASZ010000050.1:0-7773 GCF_039533145.1 Streptomyces macrosporus | reverse complement strand
AGCATCGCCTGCACTCTCATCTGCTACCGCCGACTCGCCAAATGAGATGACTTGTTAGGAGGGCCAGGCGCTGGGTGACCCAGCCGCTGGATTTGCCGAGGGCTCTGGCGACGGCGCGTTGGGAGCCGTGGACTTCGACCAGGCGTTGGAGGGCTTTGGCTTCGTCGAGTGGGTCGAGGTCCTCGTGCTGGACGGCTGCGGTGAGGGCGGTCTCCAGGAGAGTGTCGGCGTTTTCAGCGAGGGAGTCGTCGATGTGGACGGGGACGTCGTCGAGGCCGGCGAGTTTGGCGCCTTCGAGGCGGCGGTTACCGTCGACGACGACGTATTCGGCGGAGCCGAGGGCGTCGTCGTGGTCGGGGTGGGCTTCGAGGAAGGCGCGGCGGGTGACGACGGTGAGGGGTTGGATGACGCCTCGTCCGGTGAGGCTGTCGGCCATCTCTTCGATGGCCTTGAGCTCTCCCCGGGGGTTGTAGGGGTTGCGGGCGAGTTGGTCGACGCGGAGTCGCGGGGTGTCCAGGTCTCCGTTGGAGTTGTCCGTGTTGGTGGTGCTGTGGCCGGCGAATGCGGCGAAGGAGGCCGCTCGGCTGCTGAGGGGTTGTGCGACCGCGTCGAAGGTGGCGGATCCGCCGAGGGCGTCTGCCTTGCTCATGCGAGCCCCCTGGCGATCTGGCGCATGTTGTGGGCTTGGTCGGATTCGGGTGCGTAGCCGAGGAGCGGCTTCTGGAGGCGGACAGCACGCGAAGAGCGCGGCCGCCCGCCGAGTACACCGCGCGCAACACGCAAAGGTGCCCTCCTGACCGCGATCGCGAGTCGGCGTCAGCCCGTCGCCCATACAGCATCTGCCTGCGTACCACCACTGATCAGTCAGATTCCCACGGCGTTCTGGCCCCTGTTCAGAGCAGGTGAGGGTGGTGGTCGCAGCGCCTCGACCTCGGCGGTGGAACGGCGCCACCAGCCAGAGCAGGCTGCAGTGGCAGTGACCAGGCCTCGCGGATGGCAGAGATCAGCGGGCGCGCGCTGTAGGGCGACAGACCGAGTTCCTGCCGCGCCTCGGCCAAGAGTTCCGGGTCCCCGTTCGGGCCGTGTGTTTCCGCGGCCTGGCGGCGGCGGTCGAAGCCCTCGGCGGCAAAGATGTCGAGGAGAGTGAGGGAGAAGTAAGCATAGGCGGCGGCTTCGTCGATGAGTTGCCGGGCATCGTCTGTCAGAGCGGGATGAGCGGTGCTGCGGAGATCGTTTGCTGAGTGGACCGCGAACTGTTCAAGGGCGAACTGGATCTCGAGTTCTGTACAAGGACAAGCACCTCGCAAGTGTGCACCTAGGTTGCGGAACGCATTGAGGATGTCGTGGGTGTCGGGTGTCCACTGCTGTTTGCTGAGCAAGGTGCGGAAACCGGCCAGGGTCTCGGCCAGTTCCTGGAGTACCAGGCCGCGGGAGATATCGGTCAGCTCGGCTGACTGCGTCTTCTCCTGCGTTTCCATGATGTGCCGTCCGTAGCGCAGCAGATCGCGTGGGATTCCTCCGGACAGGGCGTGAGCCAGCATGACATATGGATCCGACAGGCCGGGGGCGCGCCGGGCGAGGATGGCCCGGGACTCGTCCAGGGTGGCGGGTTGGACGTAGACGACGTCGTCGAGGGAGCTATCGGTGACGTCTCGGTGAGGCAGGCCACGGCGCACGAAGGCGGCACCGACGTCTTCGGCCACGGAGATCAGGTAATGCACATGGGGAACGCCGAGGACGGCTTTGATTTCGCTGAGGAAGGCCAAGGCCTGGGTGTCCGATCCGAGGCGGTCCACTTCGTCGATGGCGATTACCACGCGTCCGCCGCGGTTCCTGTAGGTCGCGGCGATGTGCGACAGCAGTTCGCGGAAGTCTGTGACCAGCTCAGGAAAGTTCGGCGGGACCGTGGAGACGGAGGTGGTGTGGGCAGTGCCTAGAGTCAGCACTTGCGCGGCGCCGGTGGTCATGGCTGCGGTCGACATCTGGATCGTCTGCAGCCGGTACAGGTGGTTGCGGCACTGCGTCACCAGCGCCGGCTCCGCCGGCCGCAGCTCCCAGTCGCTCACTTTCAGCAGTATGACGCCGATCAGCACAGCCGCAACCCGCAGCGGATTGTCCGCGTCGGCCAAGACGGCCTGGGTCTGTGGATTGCGCAAGATGAAGATCAGAAGAAGGAAGAGCCACACCTTACTGAGCGGGCCGAACAGATTACGGGCCGCTATCCGCGCGCCGCCCACAGGAAGGCGCCAGCCCTTCTCGCCTGCCTTCCTGCAGATTGCCCACAAGCCGAGGTAAGCGAGCACGTGCAGGCTGACCTCGGGAGACAGTTCGGCGATGCGCTGCTGCACCCCCTTGTCTGCCAGGGTTGACACCAGGCTCCCGAGGCAGAGGAAGATGCCAACGGCGGCACCGCTGGCAAGTGCGGTACGGCGGAGGAAGTGCCACCGGGCTGCTCGCCGCATCCTCCACCAGAAGGCGGCGATAAGAAGCAGGGAGACGCTTGTCCCGGCCGCTTGTCCCTGCCAGGTTTCCTTGATCAGCGCACCTATCTCTTCGACGTGCCTGTCGAGTCGCGTGAACGCAGCAGCCGTACGCTCAGGGGGCACAGACCGGACCGCTGCGGCTGAGCCCAGGACCACGAAAGCCAGAGTCGGCAGGGCAAAGACCGACCAGCGCAGCAGCTTCCGGCACCGCGCCCAGATGCGGCGCAGCAGCCGGCGGACATGGGACAGGCGAGTGAACTCGGGTACGTCGTAGCCCTCAACCTCGACATACTTTTCACATAATTGCACCGACAGGGACAACAGGAAGTCGTGCGGCGCGTAGGTGGCCGGGGCCTGGGCCAGCAGTCCGAAGTCAGCGTCCTCGACGCAGGTCTCCAGCAGGGTGGTCTTTCCTGCACCGCGTGGGCCGCAGACCGCGATGGTGCCCGACTGAATCTGTGCCAGTTTCCGCTTTAATAGCAGAGCTGGGGCACTTTCCACGACGTAGCCGCGTTCGCGCGGGGAGCGAAGACCGTCGTAGCTGTCAGGCACCAGCAGGGAATCAGGATCGCCCCCCAGCAGGGTGCGGATGGACCTGTCAACGACCGGTCCCATTCCGCGCTGCCGCAACTCCCGTCCCCACTCGGCTACCTTGATCCCCAGCCGGACCCGCAGCACGAGCACGCCCAGGCTCAGCCACCCGGTCACAAGGCACTGCCGCAGGTTCGGCCAAGCAGCCGAACCGCGCAGGGTGAGTACGAACAGCGCCACCGCAGCCGCCACCGCTACGGCTGCCACGGCCCACAAGCCCCACAAGCCCGCCAAGGTGATGCTCACGCCCACCATCGCCAGACAGACTGCCCGCCAGTTCCACGCAGTGGTCTCGGCTGCATCGAGATGTTCTTGACGAACATCTCGAAGAGCATCCGCCGCTTCCGTAGCGGCTTCCAACGGCTCGGCGGACGCCGCGTGCACCCGGTCGACGTTCGGCATGAGCTGCATGTGCTGCCAGACGGCATCTGCCGTAACTCCCGCGCGCTTCCCCAGCAGCCGCGCTCTCTTTGGATCCGCCAAAGCCGCATTCACACAGCGGCTATAGACCTCGTCTACATCAGAGGCAAGAAAGTCCCTGACGTAAGCCCAGCCAGCCTTCCACCGCGCAAACCCGGACGTCGCCACCCAGCTCCTCCCCACTGCCAGGACCCCGGATCTTAACCCCAACACCGACATCGTCCCCATGAGAACCGGGAAGAGGGCTCGCAACAACCGGTCGGCGCCGCTCCTGCGGTCGCAGGAACGCCAACAACGGAACGCACGATGCCTCGCCCGGTGTCCGGCCCGGGGGACAGAGCAGGGCCCGAGCAGCGCGGTGAGGCCCGGCGACCGCCACAGGTTGCCGGGCCTTTGTGCGTTGGTCAGTCGACGAGGTAGTGGGCTTCGATGTAGGCGACGGTGGAGTCATACGGCTCTGCGGGTGCCGACAAATCATCCGGCCTGGTCAAGCAGCATGTCGGTACTCGCGAAGGGTTCCGCCGAGTCGGTCCCGTCGGGGGACTTCCATGTGTCCGATGTGCGCCGGCACGCTGATCGGTTCGGGTAGTGCGCGAAGGGGCGCGGCCTGCTTCAGCGTTCGGTGTGGCCGGTGCTCGTTGTAGAAGGTTTCGAACTCGCGGAGCGCGTACAGGAGGTGGCTCTGGTTCCGGATCAAGGTGCGGTCGAGGAGCTCGCGCCGGCAGGTCTGTATCCAGCGCTCCATGAGGGAGTTCATCCGGGGCATCCGGATGCCAGTGGTGACGACCTTCAGGCCGGCGTCGGCCGGCAGGGCGTCGAAGGCCGCGGTGCACTTCGCGTCTCGGTCTCGGGTCAGGAACCTGGCGTTGCTGCCCGCGTCCTCCAGGTCCATGACGAGATTGCGGCCGAGCGGCACGATCCACTCCGCGGTCGGGTGTGCCGTTGCGCCCAGGATCCGGATGCGCCTCGTGGAGTGCTCGATGACGGCGAAGACGTACATCCGCGCCCCGGTCGGCGTCCGGGTCTCGAAGAGATCGCAGGCGAGCAGTGCGGCCGCCTGGCTGCGGAGGAAGTCGGCCCAGGTGGTGCTCTGCCGTTTGGGCGCAGGCGGGATGCCGTGCTCGCGAGGGATCTTCCAGACGGTGGAGGCGGCGACCTTGATGCCGAGCGCCGCGAGCTCGCCTGGGGGTACCTCCCGCGGCGAAGCCGCAGGGGGAGGATCCGGCGGTAGCCCCACGAGCCGTTCTCGCGGGCCGGACGCAGGGCCAGGACGCGGATCGAGCGAACGGTGGGCGGGCGCCCACGGCGCTTGGGCGCGCGGGTTGCGGCATGGCGTCGCTTGAGCAGGTCACGGTGCCGGCGCAGGATCGTGTCGGGGCGTACCAGCGGCAGGAGGTGACGCAGCCTGTCCACGGGGAGGCGGTGGAGCGGGCCGGCGAGGACAGCACGGTCGGTGTCGGTGAACGCGGGCTGGGCGACCTGGCGCTGCAGAACGAGCGGTTGGTGCCGCAGGGCGCGGATCTCCACGTCCTTCTCGCGGTCGCTCATCGGCACGAGACGTAGCAGGGTGAAGAGGTTGGTAGCGGCGAGGTAGGCCAGGCGCGGCAGCACGACCCGTCATGATGCCGTCCTCCCCTGCCCGGGTGAAGACGGCGGGATGGCCGGCGGCCGCATCAGAGATGGCCGATCAAGGCCGTGACCTGGACGGATGATTTATCGGCACCCACAGCCGCGGGAGGCGAGGTGCAGCACGGTGATTTCGTGCGCCAGGGCGTCGTCCGCGGCCTGCTTCGCCCGCCGGGTCTTCTCACCGCCCAGCCACGCGTAGAAGGAGGAGCGGGCCACCCTCGGCAGCCGGCACAGGAGAGCAACGCCGTGGGTGGTCTTCTCCGCCTCGATGAACGCATACACCTCGCTCATCGATCGCTCTCCTTCGCGAAGAAGACCGCCGCTTTTCACAGCACCTCGATCGTCTCCGCCTGCTCGGTGGCCAACCTCCGCAGCCGGCGCAGCTCTTCGCGCTCCGCCGTCGTCAGCTCTCCCGGCGCTCCCTGCCCGCGGTCGATCGTGTCCTGCTTGACCCGGTTCCGCAGTCCCTCGGCGCTCACCCCGAGCTCCCGGGCCACCTTGGTGACGGTCTTCCCGGAGGAGTGCACGAGCGCGACCGCGTCCCGTTTGAACTCCTCTGTGTACCGCCTGCTGCGGTTGCTCTTGCTTCCCACCTGGCACTACTTCCTCTGGAACCTCACGTCCCAGTCTCCAGGTGTCCGTGATCAAGGGGAAGGTTCAGCCCGCCGTACCTGTCACCATTCGTTCGTTTGCCGACAGGCGGTGGCGGCTGCGGTAGGCCATGGGGTTCAGGATTTCATCGCGCCGAACCGACTATGTTTCATCACCTGGGGCGGCCCATTTCGTCGGTAACCCCAGGTTGCGGGCTCCCACAATCCTCTGTGTCACACCCAAGTGGCAGACTGGCGGCACGACGAAGCTTCGGAAGGGCAGGGCGTTGCGGCAGGGGTCACCCGTCGAGCGCCACTGCTCGGGGTGGCTGGTGCCACGGGAGGGGGATGTGCGGCTGTGATCTTCGACAGTCTTGATGTGTCGTACGGCGAGATGTGGGGTTCCTATCGGGGAATGACCCATCCGGACCCGATATCGCGAGCGCTCGCGGCACGCAAGCATGCTGCCGGGATGGATTACGCGGTTCTGTTGTCTGCGCGGGAGCAACCGCTGGCACTGGTCGAAAGATGGCCGCGCGGCATGTGGCGTGTGTATCTGTTCGACGACAGGTCCTGGCGCATGCAGATGATCGACCTCAAGCCGCACAGTACGGGGATGTTGTTGGCTCGCTGGAACACCCGATGGCAGTTTTCTAACGAGCAGGAATACTCGTCCGATAAGTGGGATGTTCAGGAGACCACGACCGTCTCGGCCGACGGGCAGGTCGAGGTGAAGTCCGAGTTCGCCGGGCCGAGGGGAGCGTCGACGGAGCCACTGCACGCTCGAACATCCGGCCCGTCGAGCGTCCCCGTGCGGCGGTTCGCGGCGCCCGTCGAAAGCTTCCTCTGTCCCGTACCGGAATTCGGCGACTGGCAGGTGTTCGCGCCGTTCCTCGCCCAGCAGGGCCACGAGCCCGCCACGACCGTAGTCCTGAACGACGCGTCGGTGAACGAAGGGTCGGGACCGCTGCGCGCCACCGGAATCGAGCAGCTGTTCAGTCCGGGTGCGTGCGACACTCCGGACGGGCCGGCCGTCGTCGAGCCCGTTGACGCCGGCGTGCTGCGGATCACGTCAGGGCAGCTGGTGGTCTCGGACCCCGGCTGGATCGGAGAGACCCCGCGGACCGTGGCTGTGCCATCGGGCGAGTTTCCGGTCACGCTGTCGCTTTTGCGCACGGCACGCGGGGTCAATGTCGCCGCGGCCAAGGTGACGTTCCTGGACATCCCGCCCCGCGAGTGGGAAATGGCCCTCCGGCCCGACGAGGACCTGGGGCTGCTCGGCGAGGGCCAGTTCTACGGGGTTGGCGTGGATACCGGCACAGCGGCTTTCATGGATGCGACGCGGACGGTGCTCGAAGACCAACTGGACGAGGATCTTTTCATACCCCTCGACAGCGACAGCCATTTCAGCGTCGAATTGCCCGGCCCGGAGCCCGAGCCGAACCTCATCGCCTTCCGTGCCGGCCAAGGCGACGGGGCCTACCCCGTCTGGATCGGCCGCACCGATGACGGACAGGTTGGTTGCGTCGTCGTCGACTTCCAGCTCCATTCCGCCGACGGGGGAAAGTAAGGAGCCGCCGACCATCGGCGCGAGGCCGCACCCCGAGACTGGGACCACGGCGAAGCTCCAGAGTGCAGACGGCGGTTGAGAAGCTTGATAACTCGATCACCGACTTTGGCCTGGTGGGCGCCTTCCCGGAGGACGTCAGAGAAGCTCGCCAGCGGTACTACGCATCGACGTAGCCGTGCCTTAGAGGTCGCGCGGATAGGCGGGAGTTCTGGTCCGACGGCGCTGACTCGGCCGGGCGTGACGGGGGACAGGGGCTGGGTGTGGTGCGGGGGTGGCTGGCAGGTCTGCGGCGGAGTGACGTCAAAGGATCACTTGCCGTCGGCTCCGGTAGCATCGGCGACATGTCTGGTGCTTCGTGCGCGGCCTGTGCCGCGGTGACGAGGACGCTCCGCTAGCGGCGGGGCGTTCGTCTCACTTCTGCTGAACGTTCCGTCGCTCCGTGGTTGAACCGGAGCGGCACGTTCGTGCTGCTCGGAACTTCTTCCGGGCA
>NZ_BAAASZ010000049.1:0-853 GCF_039533145.1 Streptomyces macrosporus | reverse complement strand
GGTACGGTGCTGACCCCGGATCTCCGTGCCGAACTCCAGGGAAGCCTTCTCAACTAACAGACACACCGTGCACGTCGCGTCTCCGCGCCATAGGGTGCGGGGACGCGATGGGCCTCAGCGGTTCCCGGAAGAGACGGCCCGACGACGTCCGGCAGTGGAGGAGGAGACGTGGCAACGCCCCCAGGCGGTCCTTATGGCGGTGAGCACCAGTCTCGACAGCCGCAGAACGAACCGCCCATGAAGCGGTTCAACTTCCCCTCGACTCCGAGCCACCAGTGGCAGACACCCCCGTCCCAGCCGTACCAGCAGCCGCAGCCGTACCAACAGCCACAGCCGTACCAACAGCCGCAACAGCCGCCTCAGCCTCCTCCCTACCCCCGTCAGGGCGAACAATCCCCGCCGCAGCCGCGTCGCGCCCGGCCGGCCGGGAACCAGGGCGGGTCGGCGCCGCTGGTGCGGCCGTACGCCATGACCGGGGGGCGTACCCGCCCGCGTTACCAGCTCGCCATAGAGGCACTGGTGCACACCACGGCGCAGCCCGCCCAGCTCCAGGGCCAGCTGCCCGAACACCAGCGGATCTGCCATCTGTGCTACGAGATCAAATCGGTAGCAGAGATCTCCGCACTTCTCTCCATTCCCTTGGGCGTCGCCCGTATCCTCGTGGCCGACCTGGCCGAGGCCGGTCTCGTCGCCATCCACCAGCCCGGCGGCGACGAGTCCGCCGGTGGCCAGCCAGATGTGACACTGCTCGAAAGGGTGCTCAGTGGACTTCGCAAGCTCTAGCGGTGCAGCCCGCTCCACCACCTCCGCGAAGATCGTGGTGGCGGGCGGGTTCGGCGTGGGCAAGACGACC
>NZ_BAAASZ010000048.1:0-2563 GCF_039533145.1 Streptomyces macrosporus | reverse complement strand
GGCGCAGGTCGGCGGAGGCGGTGTCGGTGACCACCCGCCGATCCGACTCCAACTCCGCGATCCGCCGCTCCAACTCGTCCGACGGCGACAGCAGCGCGCGCGCCACTGCCCGGTCCACGTGGCTCAGCCCGCGCACCAGCCAGGGCAGGACGGGCCAGGCGACGAAGAGGGAGACGAAGGTCACGGCGAAGGTGGTGACGCCCCACGGGAGGCGGATGAAGGAGTAGAGGGCGTGCCGCCAGCCGACCGGGTCCTTCAGGCTCGTCCACAGCCAGGAGAAGAAACCGCCGTGCGTCCGGTGCCGGATCGGCGTCGGCTCGTCGATCCGCACCCCCAGCAGCGCCCGGGCGCGGGCGCGTTCCAGCCTGCCGAACAGACGGCAGCCCCCCAGCCCGAGCGCCAGCACCGGCAGCCCGACCACCGTGACCGACAGCAGCGCGCCGCAGAAGACCCACACGCAGACGTAGACGAAGCCGACGACGTCCATCGGCAGGTTGAGCAGGAGGTGCGTGATCTCCTTCACGGTCGGCGCCCCGAGCGGGGGCCGCGGCGGGGGCAGCCGACCGCCGTCGTGGCCGCTGCCGTGGCCGCCGTCGTGGTCGCTGCCGTGGCCGCCGTCGTGGTCGCCGTGGTCGCCGTGCCCGTCGTCGGAGCCGGGGGCGCGGACGGTGCGGGAAGTGCGGGAGGCGCGCGTACCGTGCGGGCCGTCGCGCCGTGCGCGGTCGGAGGTCGTGGGGCTCGCGGTCATGGGCCCAGACTGCCGTGGGCGGGGACGCGCCGCCATGGGGTGCGCGGGACGGGGCGGAGGGGGGCTGTCCCCACCCCGTCCGGACGGGGCGGTCCCTCCGGCGGGCACAGGGCCTAGACTCGCCTTCCGACGGAGTGCTGCACTGACGCGAACACCACCGAGCGAGGGACGGACGTGCCGGACTACTTCCACGGCTACGCGGTCGTCGGGCTGGTCGCGGTCCTCGGGGTGCTCTTCGTGGCCCTGGCCTTCGGCGCCGGACGGCTGCTGCGGCCGGTGGTGCCGACGCCCGAGAAGCTGCTGACGTACGAGTGCGGGGTCGACCCCGTCGGGGAGGGCTGGGCGCACACCCAGGTCCGCTACTACGTGTACGCCTTCCTCTACGTCGTCTTCGCCGTCGACTCGATCTTCCTCTTCCCCTGGGCGACGGTCTTCGCGGCACCCGGCTTCGGCGGGGTGACACTGGTGGAGATGTTCGTCTTCCTCGGCTTCCTGGCCGTGGGACTGCTCTACGCATGGAAGAAGGGCGTCCTGGCATGGACGTGACCCCCCGCCCCGCCGGCCCGCGGCCCGTGGACCTGCCGGAGCCCCGCCGCCTGGGCGGGCTGGCCCGGCTGGCCCCGGAGCCGATGAAGGTGGTCCTGAACTGGGGCCGCCGCTACAGCCTGTGGGTCTTCAACTTCGGGCTCGCCTGCTGCGCGATCGAGTTCATCGCCGCGTCGATGTCCCGCCACGACTTCATCCGCCTCGGCGTCATCCCCTTCGCGCCGGGCCCGCGCCAGGCCGACCTGATGGTCGTCTCGGGCACGGTCACCGACAAGATGGCCCCGGCGGTCAAGCGGCTCTACGAGCAGATGCCCGAGCCGAAGTACGTGATCTCCTTCGGCGCCTGCTCCAACTGCGGCGGCCCCTACTGGGACTCGTACTCCGTCACCAAGGGCGTGGACCAGATCATCCCGGTCGACGTCTACGTGCCCGGCTGCCCGCCGCGGCCCGAGGCGCTCCTCCAGGGCATCCTCAAGCTCCAGGAGAAGATCGCCCACGAGTCCCCGGCCGAGCGGTACGGGAGCGCCCCCGTGCCGTCCGCACCGTCCAAGGCCGCCCTGACCAGCGGCCCGGTCGCCCCGCCCCCGGCCCCGGGCACGGCAGCGGGGGAGGAGCGCGCGTGACCGGACCGAACCCGTCCGCCGTCGGATGGCTGCCGCGGCCGGCCGAGGAGGTCTTCGGCGAGGGCGCGAGCGCCTCGGAGGCGTACGAGCTGCTGACCGTCGACGTGCCGGCCGAGCGCTGGATCGAGGCGCTGACGGCCGCGCGCGACGAGCTGGGCTGCACCTACTTCGACTGGCTGAGCGCCGTGGACGAGCCGGGCACCGGCTTCCGGGTCTGCGCGCACCTGGCCGCGCTGGGCACACCGGTACGGCGGCTGCTGGTGCGGACCACCGTGCCGCACGAGGCGCCCGAGCTGCCCACCGCGATCGGGGTGTACGCCGGGGCGGACTGGCACGAGCGGGAGACGCGCGAGATGTTCGGCGTCGTCTTCACCGGCCACCCGAACCCGGCGCCGCTGCTGCTGCCCGACGGCTTCGAGGGGCATCCGCTGCGGAAGGACTTCGTGCTGGCGGCCCGCGTCGCCAAGGCGTGGCCCGGGGCCAAGGAGCCCGGGGAGTCCGGCGCGGGCGGCCCGAAGCGGCGGCAGACGCTGCCGCCGGGCGTGCCCGACCCCAACGAGTGGGGGCCGCTCAAGGGGCAGCTTCCCCCGGCCCCCGCCCGACCGGCCCGCGGCCGTGCGGCGGCGGGCGCGGGCGCGGGCGCGGC
>NZ_BAAASZ010000047.1:0-8077 GCF_039533145.1 Streptomyces macrosporus | reverse complement strand
GCCCGGCACCGGGCCGAGGCCAAGAGCGCGCTGATCACCCTGGTCGAGCACGCGCTCATGGCGCGTCTGCGCTGACGGACGGCCACCGGCGCACGGTCCGCCGGCCTCACCCGCGCGCGGCAAGGGCCCCGCACACCCCCGGTGTGCGGGGCTTACCCTTGAGTGTCAACTCCCACCCGCGATCAACGAGGGGCAGCACCACCCGTGCGCATCGCCAGATTCTCCATCGACGGCAACGTCGCGTTCGGAGTCGTGGAAGGGGACGCCCGGAACGGCGACGGCCTCGTCCTCGACATCATCAAGGGCCATCCCTTCGCCGAGTTCGAACGCTCGGGCAGGCGGATTCCCCTGGACAAGGTCCGGCTGCTGCCGCCCGTGCTGCCCAACAAGGTGGTGGCGATCGGCCGGAACTACGCCGAGCACGCCGCGGAGCTGGGCCACGAGGTCCCCGAGGTCCCGACCGCCTTCTTCAAGCCCTCCACCTCGGTGATCGGCCCCGACGACCCCATCGTCTACCCGTCCTTCTCCCGCGAGGTGCACCACGAGGCGGAGCTGGCCGTGGTGATCGGCCGGATGTGCAGCCAGGTGCCCCGCGAGCGGGTGGCGGACGTCATCCTGGGCTACACCTGCGCCAACGACGTCACCGCCCGTGACGTCCAGCGCGCCGAGGACCAGTGGGCCAGGGCCAAGGGCTTCGACGGCTCCTGCCCGCTGGGCCCGTGGATCGTCACCGACGTCGACCCCTCGGACCTGGCCGTCATGTGCACCGTCAACGGCGAGCAGCGGCAGCTCGGCCGCACCGGCCAGATGGTGCGGTCCATCGAGGACCTCGTCGTCCACATCACCGAGGCCATGACGCTGCTCCCCGGCGACGTCATCCTCACCGGCACCCCGGCGGGCGTCGGACCCCTCAACGTCGGCGACGAGGTCGCCGTCACCATCGAAGGCATCGGCACTCTCACCAACAAGGTGATCAAGCGTGGCTAGCGCATCTGACGTACGCGTACGGTTCTGTCCCTCGCCGACCGGCAACCCCCACGTGGGCCTGGTCCGCACCGCCCTGTTCAACTGGGCGTTCGCCCGGCACCACGGCGGCACCTTCGTCTTCCGCATCGAGGACACCGACCCGGCGCGCGACACCGAGGAGTCCTACGAGCAACTGCTGGACTCGATGCGCTGGCTGGGCTTCGAGTGGGACGAGGGCCCCGAGGTCGGCGGTCCGCACGCCCCGTACCGGCAGTCCCAGCGGATGGACGTCTACGCCGACGTCGCGCGCAGGCTCCAGGAGGCCGGCCACGCCTACCGCTGCTACTGCACCGCCGAGGAGCTGGAGGAGCGCCGCGAGGCCGCCCGCAAGGCCGGCAGGCCCTCCGGCTACGACGGCACGTGCCGGAACCTCACCGACGAGCAGCGGGCCGCGTACGAGGCCGAGGGCCGTCCCTCGATCGTCCGCTTCCGGATGCCGGACGAGCCCATCACCTTCACCGACCTGGTCCGCGGCGAGCTGACCTTCACCCCGGAGAACGTCCCCGACTACGGCATCGTCCGCGCCAACGGCGCCCCGCTGTACACGCTGGTCAACCCGGTCGACGACGCGCTGATGGAGATCACCCACGTCCTGCGCGGCGAGGACCTGCTCTCCTCCACCCCGCGCCAGATCGCCCTGTACCGGGCGCTGGCCGACATCGGCGTGGGCAACGGCACCATCCCGGAGTTCGGACACCTGCCGTACGTGATGGGCGAGGGCAACAAGAAGCTCTCCAAGCGCGACCCGCAGTCCTCGCTCAACCTCTACCGCGAGCGCGGCTTCCTCCCCGAGGGCCTGCTCAACTACCTCGCCCTGCTGGGCTGGTCGATCGCCGAGGACCGGGACATCTTCTCGATGGACGAGATGGTCGCGGCCTTCGACATCCGGAGCGTCAACGCCAACCCGGCGCGCTTCGACCTCAAGAAGTGCGAGGCCATCAACGCCACGCACATCCGGGAACTGGACACCAAGGAGTTCATCGCCCGGTGCGAGCCGTGGCTGAAGGCCCCGCACGCCCCGTGGGCGCCGGAGAAGTTCGACCGCGCCGCCTTCGAGGCCCTGGCGCCCCTGGCCCAGACCCGGGTGACCGTCCTGTCGGACATCACCGCCAACGTGGACTTCCTCTTCCTGGACGAGCCCGTGGCGGACGAGGCGTCCTGGGCCAAGGCGATGAAGCCCGGCGCGGACGCCCTGCTGCGCACCGCCCGCGCCAAGCTGGCGGACGCGGACTGGAACGCCGAGGCGCTCAAGGAGGCCGTCCTGGCCGCCGGCGAGGAGCACGGCCTGAAGCTGGGCAAGGCCCAGGCCCCGATCCGGGTGGCGGTCACCGGCCGCACCGTCGGCCTGCCGCTCTTCGAGTCGCTGGAGGTCCTCGGCCGCGACCGCACCCTGGCCCGCGTCGACGCCGCCCTGGCGAAGCTGGAGGCGTGAGGCGCCCGACACACCCCGGGGGCGGGTCCGGAAGCCGAGACGGCTTCCGGACCCGCCCCCCGGGCTTCCGCGGCTTTCCACGGTGTCACCTCCCGACAACACCACGGCCGCCCCGGAGGGCGGCCATGGGACCTGGTGCAGCCCTGTGCACCGTTGTTCGTGGTTGCCGTGCCCCGACCCGCCAGCGGACGACGGCTCGGCCAAGCCGACCGTGACACCTTGCTGACGTACCGTGCCCGGCGGGGCGGGATCAGGCTCGACGGGCGAAGTCGACGAACGCGGACCACGCGGCCGGGGCGACGGTCAGGGCCTCGCGGGCGGTGTCCTTGGAATCGCGGACGTGGACGGCGGCCTCGGTGGCGGCGACCTCCACGCACTCGCCGCCCGCTCCGCCGCTGTAGCTGCTCTTGACCCAGGCGAGCCGGTCGGTCGTGGTCTGCATCATGATCACGCTTCTCCCAACAACTTCTCGATGTACAGCAGCGATTCCTGCGGGGGCATCGCCTGAGCCCTGATGATCCCGTAGCGCAAGGCCACGCCCCGAACCGTTTCCCTGTCGGTGAGTAGTCTGCCGTGCCCCTGGCTCTCCAGGTATGCCACCTGCTCACCACCCTTCGGCGTCATCAGGGTGAACGGGCCGTCCACCCCGGCGTTGTCCGTGAGGTCGGTCGGCATCACCTGGATCTCCACATCGGGGTTCTGACCGACGAGGAGTAGTTGCTCAAGCTGCCCCCGGCGCACGTACGAGCCACCGAGTTGCCGGTGCAGGATCGCCTCCTCCAGGACGAAACTCAGGGTGGGAGCGGGCTCCCGCCCGAAGATCGCCTGCCGAGCCATCCGGGCCGCGACCTGCTGTTCGATGCCGGCCGCATCCCTGCGAGGACGCCACATGGTGAACACCGCTCGCGCGTACTCCTCCGTCTGCAACAGGCCCGGCACCACATGGGTCGCGTAGGCGTGGAACTCGACGGCCTCCTCCTCGATCCGCGCCGCACCCCGGAAGAAGGCGGGGTAGCGGGCGCGGGCCACCTCCTTCTTCATGGCCAGCAGCACCCCGCCCGCCTCCAGCACCTCGTCCGCCTTGTCGATCATTTCCGGACGCGGAATGCGGCGGCCCTGCTCGATGGAGGCGATCTGGGCCTCCCCGTAACCCAGTTGATCGGCAAGCTGCGCCTGAGTCAGCCCGGCCCGCTCCCGGAACAGCTTGATCTGCCGACCGAACGACCGCAGGAACTCCCCGCTGGGGTCCTCCGGCCCGTTCGCGGTCTCCTGCTTCACCCCCGCCATGTGCTCTCCTTCGAAGCCGCCCCGACAGGGCGGCACGACGACTCCGACAGTGACGCTCGGTAGAGGCGTCATCACTGGTCAGGCTAGGAGTGTTTCCGCAGGCTCATGTCCGTGACGACCGAGATTCCCTCTTCCGAGAACACACACCCGTTTCCGGAGCCTCTGCGCGAGTTCGAGATGCGGTTCACCTCCACCCCGCGCGGTGCCAGGCTGGCCCGACGGCTGGCCTCCCAACGACTGGACGCCTGGGGGCACCCGTACGGAACGACGGTGAACGACACCGTGACCCTGGTGGTGGCCGAACTGACGGCGAACGCCATCCGCCACGGGCACGTCCCCGGCCGTGACTTCCACCTCCGGCTGACCGCCCACCCCGGACACCTCCGCGTCGAGGTCGCCGACACTCGTGCCGAGCGCATGCCGCCCGTCGAGGTCACCACCCCCGACTCGGACTCCGAAACGGGCCGCGGCCTGTGGCTCGTCTCCCGGCTTGCCGCCTCCTGGGGAGCCGTCCCCCGGCCGGACGGTCCGGGGAAGGTGGTCTGGGCCGAGATCCGCTCGTGAGGGGAGCGCTCGTGAGGGGAGGAGAAGAGGGCACGCACGGGGGTGTTCGTGTGCGTTCTTCGGGTGTGGTCGACGCCAAGAGGAAGATCGTCGGGGCCGCTGCCGTCGAGCAGGCGGTGTCCGCAGGCGTCGACGTGCCCGAGGTCGTGAACCCGGTCTTCTTCGCGCCGGTGCGCTCCACGACCACGTACCGGGAGACGATCGGCCGCGGGCGCCCCTGATGGGAACTCGTTTTGGAGCACGGGCTTCGATCGGGTAATGTTCTTCCCGTCGCCGGGCGGAACGGGCCGAAAGGCCGGAGACGCAAGGCGGTCACCAGAACAAAAGTCTCGTAAGAGCTTGAGTTCCGGTGGGGTATGGTGTAATTGGCAGCACGACTGATTCTGGTTCAGTTAGTCTAGGTTCGAGTCCTGGTACCCCAGCGAGATCTTCCCAGCGAGATCCCAAGCCCCCGTTGTGTAGCGGCCTAGCACGCTGCCCTCTCAAGGCAGTAGCGCCGGTTCGAATCCGGTCGGGGGTACTCGGTCCTTCGGGACCGCAGCTGGAGCCCCCGTTGTGTAGCGGCCTAGCACGCCGCCCTCTCAAGGCGGTAGCGCCGGTTCGAATCCGGTCGGGGGTACGGGAACACGGCGACAGGCCCTCCGCTTCGGCGGGGGGCCTGTCGCCGTTCCGGGGTTTTTGGGTCCGACGAGTCCGAACGGCCGCGTCGGACCACCTAGCTCCGGGCCCCGTGGCGGCGCGCGCGGGGCCCGGAGCCGGGGATGGACGGACGGGGTCAGCCGCCGTTGCGGCGCAGCGCCTCGGTGAGCCGGTTGGCGGCCTCGACGATCGCCTGGGCGTGCATCCGGCCCGGGTGGCGGGTCAGGCGCTCGATCGGGCCCGAGACGGACACGGCGGCCACCACGCGGTTGGAGGGGCCGCGCACGGGCGCGGAGACCGAGGCGACGCCGGGTTCGCGCTCGCCGATGGACTGGGCCCAGCCGCGGCGCCGTACGCCCGACAGGGCCGTCGCCGTGAAGCGGGCGCCCTGCAGACCGCGGTGGAGCCTCTCGGGCTCCTCCCAGGCCATCAGGACCTGGGCGGCGGAGCCGGCCTTCATCGGCAGGGTGGAGCCCACCGGCACGGTGTCCCGCAGTCCGGACAGTCGTTCCGCCGCGGCCACGCAGATCCGCATGTCGCCCTGGCGGCGGTAGAGCTGGGCGCTCTCCCCGGTCACGTCGCGCAGGTGCGTGAGGATCGGGCCCGCCGAGGCGAGGAGGCGGTCCTCTCCCGCGGCGGCGGCCAGCTCGGCCAGCCGCGGTCCCAGGATGAATCGGCCCTGCATGTCGCGGGCCACGAAGCGGTGGTGTTCCAGGGCCACCGCCAGCCGGTGCGCCGTGGGGCGCGCGAGCCCGGTCGCTGCGACCAGCCCGGCGAGGGTGGCCGGACCGGACTCCAGAGCGCTCAAGACCAGAGCCGCCTTGTCGAGTACGCCGACGCCGCTAGAGTTGTCCATGCAACGATACTCGCGTCTCACATTACGAAACGCAAGTTCAATTTTCCGGATCACCCGCCAAGCTGGAGTGACGGTCGCCACCCTCGTCGCACGGAGGTGGCGACATGGACGTCGAGACGAGGCCGACAGTGCTGCCGGCCGGAGGGAAAGCGATGGGACGGACACTCGCGGAGAAGGTCTGGGACGACCATGTCGTCCGGCGCGCGGAAGGCGAGCCCGACCTCCTCTACATCGACCTTCACCTCCTGCACGAGGTGACCAGCCCGCAGGCGTTCGACGGGCTCCGCAAGAGCGGGCGTCGGGTGCGGCGGACCGACCTCACCATCGCCACCGAGGACCACAACACCCCGACCCTCGACATCGACAAGCCCATCGCCGACCCCGTCTCCCGCACCCAGTTGGAGACGCTGCGCAAGAACTGCGCGGACTTCGGGGTCCGGCTGCACCCGCTCGGCGACGTCGAGCAGGGCGTCGTCCACGTCGTGGGACCGCAGCTCGGACTGACCCAGCCCGGCATGACCGTGGTCTGCGGCGACAGCCACACCTCCACGCACGGCGCCTTCGGCGCGCTGGCGTTCGGCATCGGCACCAGCCAGGTCGAGCACGTCCTGGCCACCCAGACCCTGCCGATGGCCCCCTTCAAGACCATGGCCATCACGGTCGACGGCGAACTGCCCGAGGGCGTGACCGCCAAGGACCTGATCCTGGCGATCATCTCCCGGATCGGCACCGGCGGCGGCCAGGGCTATGTGATCGAGTACCGCGGCTCGGCCGTCGAGAAGCTGTCGATGGAAGCGCGGATGACCATCTGCAACATGTCCATCGAGGCGGGCGCCCGCGCCGGGATGATCGCCCCGGACGAGACCACCTTCGCCTACCTGAAGGACCGCGAGCACGCGCCGAAGGGCGCCGACTGGGACGCCGCCGTGGAGTACTGGCGGACCCTGCGCACCGACGAGGACGCCGTCTTCGACCGCGAGGTGGTCATCGACGCCGCCGAGCTGGCGCCGTTCGTCACCTGGGGCACCAACCCCGGCCAGGGCGCGCCGCTGAGCTCCTCGGTGCCGGACCCGGACTCCTTCGCCGACCCCAGCGAGAAACTGGCCGCGGAGAAGGCGCTGGAGTACATGGGGCTGAGGCCCGGACAGCCACTGCGCGAGATCGCCGTGGACACCGTCTTCGTCGGCTCCTGCACCAACGGCCGGATCGAGGACCTGCGCTCGGCCGCCTCCGTCCTCAGGGGCCGGAAGGTCGCCGACGGCGTGCGGATGCTGGTCGTGCCCGGTTCGGTACGGGTCGCCCTCCAGGCCGTCGAGGAGGGGCTGGACAAGGTGTTCACCGAGGCCGGCGCCGAGTGGCGGCACGCGGGCTGCTCGATGTGTCTGGGCATGAACCCCGACCAGCTCAAGCCGGGCGAACGCTCGGCGTCCACCTCCAACCGCAACTTCGAGGGCCGGCAGGGCAAGGGCGGCCGCACCCACCTGGTCTCTCCGCAGGTCGCCGCCGCCACCGCCGTGCTGGGCCGGCTGGCCTCGCCCGCCGACCTGTCCGACGTACGCGAGCCCGCGGGAGTCTGAGAACAGTCATGGAAGCCTTCACCACACACACCGGTCGTGCCGTTCCGCTGCGCCGCAGCAACGTCGACACCGACCAGATCATCCCCGCGCACTGGCTGAAGAAGGTCACCCGCGACGGTTTCGAGGACGGGCTGTTCGAGGCCTGGCGCAAGGACCCGGAGTTCGTGCTCAACCGGCCCGAGCGGCAGGGCGCCACCGTGCTGGTGGCCGGGCCCGACTTCGGCACCGGCTCCTCCCGCGAGCACGCCGTGTGGGCGCTGCAGAACTACGGCTTCAAGGCCGTGATCTCCTCCCGCTTCGCCGACATCTTCCGCGGCAACTCGCTGAAGAACGGACTGCTCACGGTCGTGTTGCCGCAGGAGACCGTGGACCGGCTGTGGGAGCTGACCGAGGCCGACCCGACGGTGGAGATCACCGTGGACCTCGTCGAGCGCAAGGTCACCGCCCCCGGCGTCGAGGCCGGCTTCGAACTGGACGAGAACGCCCGCTGGCGGCTGCTGGAGGGGCTGGACGACATCAGCATCACCCTCCAGTACGAGGACGACATCGCGGCGTACGAGGCGCGGCGGCCGTCCTTCAAGCCGCGGACCCTCTCCGCCTGACCCGTCGCCGTACGGCGGGCGGCCTTCCCCCGCCCGCCCCGCGCGTTTATCGGCGTCCGCAAAAGCCCGAGCGCCCCCGGCCCGAGCCGGGGGC
>NZ_BAAASZ010000046.1:0-504 GCF_039533145.1 Streptomyces macrosporus | reverse complement strand
CCCACGGCCGACTGGCAGGAACTCCTCGCCTACTTGAAGGACTTCTACGGCGACGACGACGCCTTCGACTGGAACCGCGAGGTCGTCTACTACCGGCTGAACCCGCACTGGATGACCGTCTACGCCCCCGACCTCGACAAGCTCACCGGCACGTGACGCCGGGCCCGTCGACGAGGGCCTGCACCTGCGCGTACGTGGGTGCGGGGCCGGTCGACGGCGCGCCGTCGCGTACCGCCAGCGCCGTGGCGACGGCCTCGCCCAGCGCCCGGCAAGGTCGCGAGTTGGCCCCGAACCCACGGAAGCAACTCCGCAGAGCACGACGACGGACCCTTGAGTTCCCACCGAGAACCCTTCAGATTGCGTGAACTTACGGGACTCTGGGGGGTTGAGGAACATCGGAACGAAAACCGGCGCTAACGAGTTGGTGCGTGATAGTGGGCGAGGGCGTATGACCTCTCGCGGGTTGTGGTTCAGATGGTCGTGGCGCGATCGGAGACGAGGCCG
>NZ_BAAASZ010000045.1:0-3720 GCF_039533145.1 Streptomyces macrosporus | reverse complement strand
GCCCGGCACCGGGCCGAGGCCAAGAGCGCGCTGATCACCCTGGTCGAGCACGCGCTTCTGGCACGCCTGCGCTGAACTTCCGCCGAATCTCCACAGTGTGCCTCCGCGCCGTTCCGCGCCGTGGAAGGCGACGGAGCGTCACCGATCAACGGCCGGGACGGGCCCGCCTCGCGTACACCCGTCCCGGCCTTCATAACGTTTCGACAGAGAATTGGGACGCCCGGAACACTCGGCGCAAGCACCTCGTTCCCCAGCGCGCACAAAACTTCGACCATTCGCCAACGAACGGGTGTTTATGCCCTTTTTATTCTTCACGGATCGCGGGACTTCTTCACAGGTCCAGGTGTTTGGAAAGCTTCTGCCTGGCGTGCTGAAATTCGCTGAACTCAACAGTAGTTACGGTTGCATCGAAGACGATGGGCTGAAGCCGAGAGGTTTGGTCGAGTGAGGCGAAGCAAGTCGAGCTCCCCGCCCCGGGAGCCGCGGGGCAACTTCACGCCGCCGCAGCGCGCCGCGGAGGCGTCCTCCGACCTGCCCGGGAACGGCGGGGGAACGGGCGACGGCGGCGGCCGGTTCGCGATCCGCAACTGGCGCGTGGCCACCAGACTGAACGCCATCCTGCTCATACCCGTGCTCGTCGCCCTCGTCTTCGGCGGTTACCGGGTGCAGAGCTCCCTGGACACGTGGCAGGAGGCCGAGGAGGCCAACCGCACCGCCGAACTGGTCCGGGCCGCCGCCACGTACGCCCACGCCCTGATCGACGAGCGGGACCGCACCGCCGCGCCGCTCCTCCAGGGCAACACGGACGACCCGGTGATCCAGGAGGTCCGCGACGTCACCGACGCGGCCGCCGAGGAGTTCCACCGGCGCGTCGAGGAGATGCCCGACCACCAGGGCCTCAAACGTCGCCTCGCGGCCTTCACCGAGGTCGAGCCGAAACTGGAGGAGCTGCGCCAGGCCGCCTACACCGAGCGTCTGAACGGTGTGGAGACCGAGGAGGGCTACGTCCAGATCCAGCACCCGCTGATGGAGTTCGCCAACGAACTGGGGCTGGGCACCGGCAACATCACCTCCTACGGCCGCACCGTCTACGCCATCTCGCTCTCCAAGGCCGCCAGTTCCCTCCAGCGCTCCATCGGCACCCACCTGCTGATCAAGCCCGGTCCCAAGGCGGAGGACAAGCGGCGCCAGCTCACCGCCTTCGCCTCGTACGCCTACCTGGAGCGCATCGCCCTCGACGAGTACCGCGGCGGCGGCACCCCGGCGGACTGGGAGAGGCTGCAGGAGGAGCTGGTCAAGGCCAACGCGGAGACCGAGAACCGGATCGAGGAGGCCAAGGAGGAGGCGGAGTCGGCCGGCGAGGAGTTCGTCGCCCCGCCCGAGGCCGACAAGATGATCCAGTCCATCGGCTCCGGCGTGTCCCCCCGGACGCTGCGGGCGGGCGGCGTCACCGCCGAGAACTGGTACACGGTCGCCACCGGCGAGTTCAACGCCTACCGCGCGGTGGAGGAGTCCTTCACCGACAGGGCGGTGAAGGAGACCGCGCAGATCGCGGACGACGCCCGGCAGGAAGCCATCGTCAACTCCGTCATCGTGCTGGTCGCCCTGCTGGTCGCCTTCGTGGTCGCCGGGATGATGGCCCGCTCCATGAGCAACAGCATGCGCCGGCTGCGCACCGCCGCCCTCGACGTGGCCCAGCAGCGGCTGCCGATGCTGGTGGACCAGCTCTCCCGCACCGACCCGGGCAAGGTCGACACCCGGGTCAAGCCGATCCCGATCGACAGCCGCGACGAGATCGGCGAGGTCGCCCGGGCCTTCGACCAGGTCCACCGCGAGGCGGTCCGGCTCGCCGCCGAGCAGGCGCTGCTGCGGGGCAACGTCAACGCGATCTTCACCAACCTCTCGCGCCGCAACCAGGGCCTCATCGAGGGCCAGCTCTCCCTCATCACGGAGCTGGAGAACAACGAGGCCGACCCGGACCAGCTGGAGAACCTCTTCAAGCTGGACCACCTGGCGACCCGTATGCGCCGCAACGGCGAGAACCTCCTCGTCCTCGCGGGCGAGGAGCCCGGCCGCCGCTGGAACCAGCCGGTGCCGCTGGTGGACGTGCTCCGCGCCGCGTCCTCCGAGGTGGAGGACTACGAGCGCATCGAGCTGTCCGGTGTACCCGACAGCGAGATCCACGGCGCCGTCGTCACCGACCTGGTGCACCTGCTGGCCGAGCTGCTGGAGAACGCCACCTCGTTCTCCTCGCCGCAGACCAAGGTCCGCGTCACCGCGACCCGGCTGCCCGACGGCCGCGTGATGATCGAGATCCACGACAAGGGCATCGGTCTGACGCCCGAGGACTTCGCCGACATCAACCACAAGCTGGCCAACCCGCCGACGGTCGACGCGGCCATCTCGCAGCGCATGGGCCTGTACGTGGTCGGCCGCCTGGCCGCCCGGCACGGCATCCGCGTCCAGCTCCGCCCCTCCGGCGAACAGGCGGGCACCACCTCGCTGGTCATGCTCCCGGAGGAGATCACCCACGGTGGCGGTGGCGAGGAGCAGTTCGAGGAGGACTTCACCGTCTCCCGGATCGTTCCCGAGCAGCCGCACGCCGCGCAGTCCGCGTACGAGGACCGGCGGCAGCCCTCCGCCGCCGAGCTGGGCTTCGACGACTCCCGCTACGGCTCCCCGACCCAGCCGCAGAACGCCCCCTCCGTCCTCGACCCGGTGGGCCGGTCGCTGATGCGCGAGGAGCGCCGGGCGGCGCTGGAGGCGCAGTACCAGGCGGAGAACGGCGGGTACGGAACGGAGACCGACGGCCAGGGACGGTACGAGGAGCAGCGGTACGACTCCGCGCAGGCGCCCTCCTACGACCCCGAGCAGACGGGGCAGTACGCCGCGCAGGGCGGCTTCCCGCAGGACGCCTCGTACGGCCAGGAGTCGACCTCTTACGGGCAGGAGTCGTCCTCCTACGGCCAGGAGTACCGGCAGCAGGAGTACCGGGCCGAGTACCCGCAGCAGGGGTACCAGACCGAGTACCAGCCGGAGTACCAGGAGGGCTACGGGGCCGGGTACGGCGAGAACGCCTACGGCACCGGTCAGCGGGCCGGACAGGAAGCGGAATCCGCTCCGAGCGTTCCCGAAGACGACCGGGAAAGCGTAGGCTTCAACCGATCGAGGACCTCCTCCGAGGGCTCTACCTCCTTGACCGATGCGGGACTTCCGCGTCGCGAACCGAAGAGGCAGCAGTCTCAGGAGACCTCGGCCACGCAGTACCAGCCACAAACGGAATCACCGGAGGTGCCTCGTCGAGAGGATCGTTCCGATGACTCCGCATGGCGCACGGCGAACGACGAGCGCTGGCAGCGGGCGGAGCGGATCCGTGATCCCAAGGCCGGCGGAGTCACCTCTTCCGGTCTGCCCCGCCGCGTCCCCAAGGCCAACCTGGTCCCGGGTGCCGCGGAAGGGGAGCAGGCACCTCAGGGCGGCCCCCAGGTCTCCCGCAACCCCGAGGACGTCCGAGGCAGGTTGAGCAACCTGCACCGCGGCGTCCGGCGGGGACGCACCGCGGGGAGCTCGGACGCCACCCAGAATGACCGACCGGGCTTCGGCCCCGGCAGCACCTACGATCAGGAGCGTTAGTGTGAGCCCGATGAGCCAGGCGGCGCAGAACCTGAACTGGTTGATCACCAACTTCGTGGAGAACACCCCGGGGGTGTCGCACACGGT
>NZ_BAAASZ010000044.1:0-3680 GCF_039533145.1 Streptomyces macrosporus | reverse complement strand
ACGCAGCGTCGAAGTTGATCGACCCACACCGATGATCATTCTGTTAGAGGTTCTTAGCCCGGTTGCTTGATGCTCTCGATGATCCGGGCGAAGCCTTCCTCTCCGTGGCCTGCATCGATCTGGCGTTGGATGAGCCGCTGGACCATGGCGACCACCTCGGTGCTGATGCCCTGGTCGGAACTGGCGGCCAGGAGGTCACCGAGGTCGGAGAACTCCAGGCTCTGTTGCCCTTCGACGGTGTAGTCCCCGCCGTCGATGACGGTGGCGAACCCTTGGAAGGCGCCGGTCATGGCGGTCAGCCAAGGTGCGGCCATGGCAGCGAACTCGCCCGCCGTCACGCCGGCCGGCGCGACCATGGCGGCGCCGTGCACGAATCCGGCGAACATGACGTACATGCCCGCGAGTAGGGCGAGGTCGTACAGCGACGCCAGCCCGGCATCCTCACCGACGTAGGTGCTGGTGCCCCACAGGTCGAGCAGCGGCTTGCACTGGTCGAAGACATCGGCCGATCCGCTGTAGAGGATCGATGCCCCGGGCCGGCCGATCATGTGCGGTACGGCCATGATGCCGCCGTCCAGATACGCGACCCCGGCATGGGCGGCCCAGGCGGCCAGCTCCCGTGACTGGGCCGGTGACGTCGTGGTTACGTTGATCAAGGTTCGTCCGGCCAGCTCGTCGGAGAGCGGTTCAAGCACCTCGTGGACCGACGCGTGGTCCAGCAGACATGCGATCACCAGCCGGCTGGCCCGGACCGCGTCGCCGGCCGTGGCGGCGGCTTGCGCGCCCTGCGCAACGAGGCCGTCCGCCTTCCCCACTGAGCGGTTCCAGACCGTTGTCTCGTGTCCGGCCTTCACCAGGGCGGCTGCGAGAGCACTGCCCATCGCACCCAGCCCGAGAACGCTCACCCGGGCGCTGTCGTTGGTTGTCATTTTCGGGGCTCCCCCTCGTGTCCATCGTTCGGCTCGATCCTCCCCGCTGCCGGTAGGGTTGACCAGTACTGACTAATTAGTCAGGTACTCACCCATGGGTAAGTACGGCTTGGAGGGGGCGGATGGCAACATCAGCACGACGTGGTCCCTACTTCTGCGGCATCGACGCGGCGATGGACGTAGTCGCCGGCAAGTGGAAGTCGCTGATCCTCTGGGAGCTGCACCACTACGGGACCCGCCGGTTCGCCGAGCTCCGACGCGGTCTGCCGGGCGTCAGTGAGAAGATGCTGATCCAACATCTGCGGGAGATGGAAGAAGACGGGCTCGTCCATCGTGAGGTGTACCGCGAGGTGCCACCGAAGGTCGAGTACTCCCTGACGGAGCACGGCGTCTCGCTCAACGCCGCCCTGGCCCCCTTGGGGAAATGGGGCACCGAACGCATGCGGCGGATCGGGGCCGAAAAGGTCTCCGTCAACGATGCCGTGACAGTTCGGCGATAGAAGCGGGATGAACCGGATCGTAGGCCGGCCGCTGGAGCAGCGGTGCCGCGAATCGGTCCCACAGGGGATCGGTCAGCCATGAGCGCGGGGCAGGCACAGGTCTCCCCGATGATCACGGAGCGTCGCAACTCCATGATCACCACGTCCTGTGCCTGTTCTACTCCCGAGGTGCCCCATCGCGCCTATCCGGGCGAGCTCCAAAGTGCTCCACGACGACCTCGGCGACCGAGTCGTCCTCGAAGCGGAGGGTGAGGACCGGACCGGCGTCGATGAGGAAGTGCAGGTCTTCTCCGGCCTCACCGTCGAGTTCCAGCAGCCCTCCTCACCGACCGCCCGCGCGGCATCCCCGTCGCGGCGCAGTGGCGCCGGCGACCGGCGGACAACGGTGACATGACATCCCCGTGACAGCCGCCCCGCCACTGCCTGCCAAGCGGGCCGCCGCGCTGCAGGAGCCGGGGTGCAGTGGATGTGGCACCGTCACGACAGGTCGCCGGGCCGGGAGAACGCCCGCAGAGTCGGGCTCCCGGCTCGTGGCGGGCTCGTGGGTGTCGGGATCACGGATACGAGCGCAGCGGCGGAAGGTCCGTACGCAGTGTGAAACCGGACATGGGGTTGGTCGGGGACTCGGGCCCCTCGGCCGCGACGACGCCGGATCCCGCTGCGTCGAAGTCCTCCGGCCATCGGGTACGGGCGCTCGCCCGCGCTCCCTCCAGCCGCGCCTCCTTCAGGTCCGCAGTGCTCAGATCGGCACCGCGCAGGTCGGCCAGGCGCAGGTCCGCGCGGCGGAGTGAGGTGCGGGGCGCGCGGGCCCGGCACAGATCGGCCTCCCGCAGGTCCGCGCCGGTGAAGTCGGCGTCCTCCAGGTCCGTCTCGACCAGTCGCGCGCCGCGCAGATCGGCGCCGACGAGGCGGGCGGCTCGGAGGATCGACGTCGCCAGCTCGGCGTGCCGGAGCACGGCTCCGGCCATCGAGGTGCGTGTCAGGTCGACACGGAAGAGACTTGCCGCCTCCAGACACGCCCGGTCGAGGATGACGCCCTGGAGGTGCAGTCCGTCGCAGTCGGCTCGCCTGAGGTCGGTGGAGATGAGGTTGAGCCACTCCGGCTCGCGTCCCTGGCACAGCACGCCCAGGCAGGTCAGTGCCACCTGGGCGTCCGGGGCCCGGGTCTCCAGCGGTGGCACGGAGTTGATCGGCGCGTCAGGCGCGGGCGCGCCGGGCTCGGTGGGCGGCCACCGCAGATGCGTGCGCAAAAAGGCGGCCATGATGGAGACGACGGCCTCGCGTTCCCGCTTGGAGTGGTCGGCGACCCGCCACAGGGCGTAGAGGCCGCCGATCCGCACGTCGGGTTTGTCGCTGCCGATCTGTTCCACCGCCAGGCCGAACCGGTCGGTGACCTGCCCCTCGCGCGTGGCGTTCAGCCCCTCCTGGCCGACGCGCACTTGGCGCCAGGTGACGTACGCGCCCAGGAAGATCGCCACGCCGGCGACGGCCTGCAACAGGGTGGTGCGGACGTCGTTCACCGCGCCGAGGCGGTCTTTCGGTTCGAGGCGCGCGCCCGCGAGATCGTGGTCGACCACGAAGCCCGGCAGGTACAGCACCACCACCGTCAGCAGGACCAGTCCCGCCGCGACCATGCCCGGCACGATCAGGACGCGCAGGCGGTCCCTTCGCACTTCTCGCTCCCTCGGCCCGACGCTCCCACGGTGTTCGCAGCGGGCCGATGGTATGCGGCGTCCGCCCCCAAGCGGTACACCCGCCCCGGCGCCGTCGGTCGGACCGCCCCGGACCCCGCACCCGCTCGGCGGCCCGTCCCGCCCCCGCCCCGGCCGTGTCGGGGGCGACAAGGCGCACGCCTCCCCGAAGAACCGCGCCCACCTGCGCAGACGCGGCAGCCGGGCGGTGATCCCCGTCCCGGCCGGCCGGCAACGTCACCGGCTGCGGCGGGGCAGCCGGGGCGGCAGGCCCCAGCCTTCGACCGGGAGGCGTCCAAGCGGCGCACCACCGTGGACAAGTGCTGTCGATTCCCGGGTCTGGCTCGTCCTCTGTGGTGTGAAGAGGGAGCGCCTCCGCTCGGGGTCTGGGCCACGCGGCCGACCTGCGCGGCTCCGGACGGGCCGCCGTCGGTGAGCCGCCGCGACGGTCGGCTCCACAGAAGGTGTGCCAGAACCCGACTTCGGGCAGCGTTTGCTCACGGCTTGGAACTCCTAACGGAATGCCGCACCTGACCTGCTGCGTCGTTGCCGGGGCGGTG
>NZ_BAAASZ010000043.1:35604-36644 GCF_039533145.1 Streptomyces macrosporus | reverse complement strand
GGGCGCGCCGCTGTCCGCGCTGCCGCCGAGCGCCGAGCCGCGCGGTCCCGCGGCGTCCGGTGCCCGCGCCTCCCGCACGGCGCCCGGCCCGGACGCCCGGCCCGCTCCGGCACGTCAGGACCGGAGGTCCGGAGCCTCTCCGGCGTCGCCCACGACGGATCACGACCCGACGCCCACCGGGACCGCACCGCGTACCACACCCCTCGCGCCGGACGGGAGCGGAGCGAACGCGCCGCTGCTCGGGACGGGCACCGTCCAACGTCGCCTCGCGGACCGCTCCCCCGCCGAGGGCGCCGCGTCGCCCGGCCCCACGGACCACGGAGACGGGCCCGCCACACCGGTGGTGACGCCGCCCCCGGCCGCCGCGCCCCGCCGTCCGGCGCCGGACGGCACCGCGGGCCCGGAAGGCTCGGCAGGCCCGGTGGGGAACGCGTCACGCCCCGGCGCGACGCCCGGCGGGCCGGGCCCCGGCGGACCACGGCCCCCAGACCCCGCCGCACCGGGCCCGGTCGTCGTCGCCCGGGCCGCGGCCGAAAGCACCGGAGGCGTCCGGACCCCTGGTGGGGCCGGCCCGCACCCCCTCACCGTGACCCGTCCCGGAGCGCGCTCCGCCCCGGCGGCGCCCCGCACCCTCTCGCTGCTCGCCGCGCGTCCGCTCACCCTGAACACCCGGGCTCCGGAAGGGGTGGCGCCGCCCGCCGCCTCCCGCTCCGGCGACCGTCCCGTGGTGGCGGTGCGCCGGGCCGGCGCACTGGCCGCCCCCCAGGGCGATCCGGCGCCGAGCCCGTCCGCGATCGCCCCGGCGCCGCCTCGCGGCCGGCGGGCCGCGACCGCGCACCCCGGACCGGGGAACCCGCGCGCCGGAAGGGCCGGTTCCCCGGCATCCGTCCAGCGCGTCCCGGTCGTCCGGCCCGCGCCGCCCCGCACGGGCCCCGGAACGGTCGCCCCGGCCGCAGCCCCGGCCGCCGCCGCACCGGCGCGGCCCCTGCCGGTCACCGTCCCGCAGGCGCCGGCACTCGCCGACCGCCCGTCGGCCCCGT
>NZ_BAAASZ010000043.1:0-35565 GCF_039533145.1 Streptomyces macrosporus | reverse complement strand
CGGCAGCGGCCCCGCCGCCGACGGGGCCCAGCCCCGTGGTCAGGCCGAAGGCCGGGATGCCGGGCCCCGGACCGGCGACGGGCGGTGGTGGGACGGGCCGGGCGGCACTCCCCGTCCAGCGCGGCGTCGCCGGCACCGGGGGCGCCGCCGTGCCCACGGGCACACCGGCCACGGCGGTGCCGACGCGCGGCCGGCCGCGGTCGTCCTCCGCGCCATCCGCTCCCGACAAGGGAGCAACTCGGCGCACCGAGACACCGCAGGACCCCGGCGTCGACCTGGACGACCTGGCGCGCCGTCTGCTCGACCCGATGGCCCGGCTGCTCCGCACCGAGCTGCGGCGCGGGCGGGAACGCACGGGCCGCTCCCACGACGGACGCCGCTGAGAGCACGGAACGGATGACGGACGGATGACGGACAACATCTTCGCGACGAGCGTGTTCTTCCGGCTCGCGATCGGCGGCAACGACCTGGGCGCCTTCCACACCTGCTCCGGCATGGGTGCCGATGTCGAGCTGGAGACCTACGCCGAGGGCGGCAACAACGGCTTCACCTGGCACCTGCCCGGGCGCGTGACCTGGTCGAACATCACGCTCACCCGGCCGGTCACCGCCGACACGGCGAAGATCGGCCGCTGGCTCGACGAGACGCTGCGGCGGGTGGAGCCCAAGGACGGCGAGATCGTGGCGCTGAAACCGGACCTGACCCGGATCATCGGCTGGCAGGTGTTCGGGATCGTCCCGGTGCGCTGGCAGGGGCCGTCCTTCGACCCCGCCAGCTCCCAGGCCGCGGTGGAGACCCTGGAGATCGCCCACGAGGGGCTGCGTCCTTCCTGACACAGCCTTGTCGACCGCCCGCCTCTCACGTACTCGCTCCCGGAAAGGAAGGCCCCGGCATGTCCCCAACGATCCGCACCAGTCGGGCCAGGGCCCAGTTGACTCTGAAGGAGCCCCCGGCGTCGGTCGGCGCGAAGCCCGGCGGGACGATCGAGCGGCTCGACCTCCAGTTCAACCCCTCCACGCTGCAACTGGGCAAGAGCACCGAGTGGCGACGCTCCCCGTCCCGGATGGCGGAGGAGTCGGCGCTCCCCGAGTTCGTCGGCAGCGGCCCGCGCACGCTGAGCCTCGAGGTGTTCCTGGACGCCACCGCCACCCACGACAACTCCGTGGAGCAGGCGGTGGAGAAGCTGATGAAGGCGTGCGTGCCGACCCCGGCCAGCCTGGGCCGCAAGAAGCCGGCCAGCCCGTGGGTGCGGTTCGAGTGGGGCACGGCGCGGACGACCTCGTTCGACGGGGTGCTCTCCAGCCTGTCGGTGACGTACACGCTGTTCGACGTGGACGGCAGGCCGCTGCGGGCCACCTGCGCGCTGTCGATCGAGGAGGCGAGCGTCGACCCGCCGGGCCAGAACCCGACCTCCGGCGCGCGCACCGCCCGCAGCACGCACACCGTGGTGGCCGGCGACAGTCTGGCCCTGCTGGCCTGGCGCGAGTACGGCGACGCGACGGCCTGGCGGGTCATCGCGGAGGCGAACGGAATCGACGACCCGATGGCGCTCGTGCCCGGCACCGAACTGGTGGTGCCGGGGCTGCGGGACGCGGGAGGTGAGGAGGAGCGGTGACCACACCCGAGGCACGGGGCGGCCGGTCGTTCGCGGCGGACCCCGTCGTGGAGGCGCCCGCCGAACTTCCGCCCGTCTGGGCCGCCCAGTTGGTGAGCTGCGTGGTGGACGAGAACGTGGGTCTGCCCGACGCGGCGGTGCTCACCTTCCGCGACCCCGATCACGAGTTCCTGAAGGCGACCGGCATCACCATCGGCACCCCGCTGCGGGTGTCGGTGGTGACCGTGTCCGGGCAGGCGCGCGAGCGGCTGTTCAACGGCGAGGTGACGGCCCTGGAGGTGGACCGCGACCGCACGGGCTCGTTCACGGTGGTGCGCGCCTACTCCAAGGCGCACCGCCTCCAGCGGGGCCGGAAAGTGGTGGCGTACCGGAACATGACGGCGGCGGCCATCGTCCGCAAGGTGGCCGCCGGGGCCGGGCTGGCCTGCGGAACCGTGCAGGCCGCGCCGGTCACCTACCAGCAGCTGTCGCAGGCGAACGTGTCCGACTGGGACTTCCTGCAGTACCTGGCGGCGGAGAGCGGCGCACAGGTGCGCGTCGACGACAAGGGGCTGCTCCAGTTCACCCGGCCGAAGAAGGCGTCCGGCGCGCCCGCGCCCTCGACCCCCGCCACGCGGAGCCCGATGGTGCTGGAGTACGGCCGGAACCTGCTGGCGCTGCGGGCCTCGCTGTCGGCCGCGGACGGGGCGTCGTCGGTGGAGGTGCGCGGCTGGGACGTCACCACGAAGCAGCCCTTGGTGTCCCGGCAACCGTCGGTGGACAGCGAGACGGCGATCCCGGGCCTGGACCCGGCGATGAGTGCCCGGTTCGGCAAGGCGGCGAAACTGGCCGTCACCGACACCCCGTACCGCACCCAGGCCGAGACCGCGGCGGTCGCGGAGGCCACGGCCGCCCAGGTCGGCGCGGGCTTCGCCGACCTGGAGGCGGTGGCCGAAGGCAACCCCCGGCTGCGGGCGGGCAGGCCCGTGACACTCGGCAACGTCGGACAGGCGTTCTCGGGCCGCTACACGGCCACGGCGGTGCAGCACGTCCTGGATCCGCACGGCGGGTACCGGACGACGGTGTGGGTCAGCGCCAGTCCGGACCGCTCCCTGACGGGCCTGGTGACCGGCGCCAACGCGCCGGCCCGCGGCCCGCGCATGCCGGGACTGGCGATCGGCGTGGTGACGGACGTGCGCGAACCGGGCGGCGCCGAGCGCGGCGCGGTGCGGCTGAAGTTCCCCTGGCTGGACGACACCTACGTCACCGACTGGGTGCGCACCGTGCAGTGGGGCGGCAAAGGCGGCGGGGGCGTGGTGAGTCCGGAGGTCAACGACGAGGTCCTGGTCGGCTTCGAACAGGGCCTGCTGGACAGCCCCTACGTCATCGGCGGGCTCTACAACGGCGTGGACAAGCCGTCGCCCCACGACGTCCCGCTGATCGACGGCACCAGCGGGAAGGTCAACCGCCGCTCCGTGGTGTCGCGTTCGGGACACCGGGTGGAGCTGCTGGACGCCGCGGCTCCGGGGCCCTCCGGGCTGCGGCTGATGACCGGTGACGAGCGCCTCGAGGTACGCCTCGACGACCGGCGGGACCGGATCGAGCTGACGGTGTACGCCGGGCGGGGCCGACCCCTCACCTCCGTCCTGCTCGACAAGGACGGCATCACGCTGGACGCGGGGCAGGGCACCGTGAGCGTGCGGGGCCGGCAGGTGGACATCGCCGGCACAGCCGGCGTCCGGATCGACGGCCGTTCGGTGGAGGTCACCGGCCGGTCGGGCGTCACCGTCGACGGCGGCCTGCTGGGCGTCCTCAAGGCCCGGCTCATCCGGATCAACTGAGGCCCGGCCCGTGTCCGTCCCCGTCCACCAAGAACGCGACCCGAACCCTCGGGCCCAGGACCTTCCACGAGGAGCGCCGCATGCCAGCCGCAGCCCGTACCGGTGACCCCACCAGCCACGGCGGTCTGATCACCACCCCGCCGCCCGGCGCCGCCGCGGCGGTGGCGCGCGTGGTGATCGGCGGCCGTCCCGCCGCCGTCGTGGGCAGCCTGCACGCCTGCCCGATGCCACCGCACGCGGTCATGGGACCGGCCAACGTGATCCTGCCCGGCCCGGCCGCACTCGCCGCGGCCACGGTGCTCATCGGCGGGGTGCCGGCCGCGCGGGTGGGCGACCGCACCGCGTGCGGCGGAACCGTCCTGGCCGGTGCCCCGAACGTACAGATCGGGGGCGTGTGATGAGCGAGCGGTTCATCGGCCGCGGCTGGGCGTTCCCGCTGCGGGTCGGGCCGACCGGCGGAATCGGCATGGTCGAGAAGGAGCGGGAGATCGAGGAGGCGATCCGCCTGGTGCTCGGCACCGCGCCCGGCGAGCGCCCCATGCGCCCCGAGTTCGGCTGCGGCATCCACGACTACGTCTTCGCCCCCGGCGACGGCGCCACCGCCGGACGCGTCGCGCAGCAGGTGCGCGAGGCCCTTGAGCGGTGGGAGCCGCGCATCGCGGTGGACGACGTGGTGGTCGCCTTCGACGCCGTCGAGGCCGGCACCCTCTACATCGACGTGCACTACACCGTGCGTTCCACCAACGACCGGCGCAACCTGGTCTTTCCCTTCTACACGATCCCCTCCGACGAGGGGGCCGAGGAATGGGGCGCCGACTGATGGCCCTGCCCTCCCCCAATCTGGACGACCGGCGGTTCCAGCAGCTCGTCGACGAGGCGAAGCGGTACGTGCAGCAGCGCGCCCCGGAGTGGACCGACCACAACGTCTCCGACCCGGGCGTCACCCTGATCGAGACGTTCGCCTACCTCGTGGACCAGTTGCTGTACCGGCTGAACCGGGTTCCGGACAAGAACTACACGGCGTTCCTCGACCTGTTGGGCATCCGCCTGTTCCCCCCGACCGCGGCCGTGGCCGAGGTCGACTTCTACCTGTCGGCGCCGCAGCCCGACACGGTGGCGCTGCCCGCGGGCACGGAGGTGACCACCGCGCGCGGCGAGACCGACGAGGCCGTGGTGTTCGCGACCACGGACGAACTGCGCATCCTGCCCAGCGAGTTGACGCGCCTGGTGACCGCGCCCCGGGCCGGTGAGCAGACCGACCGGACCAAAGCGCTCGCCGAAGGCCGCGACGTGCCCTGCTTCCAGGCGGCACCGGAGCCGGGCGACGCGCTGCTGTTCGGCCTGCCGACGGCGGTGCCGCGCTGCATCGTCGCGGTGCGCCTGGACAGCCGTGTGGAGGGCGTCGGCGTGGACCCGCGCCAGCCCCCGCTCGTGTGGGAGGCGTGGGACGGCGGCGGCTGGCAGGTGTGCGAGACCGGCACGGACACCACCGGCGGGCTGAACCGGCCCGGCGAGGTCATCGTGTACGTGCCGGCCGGGCACACGGCGTCGGTGATCGGCGGGACGCGGGCCGGCTGGCTGCGCTGTCGCGTCACCGAGGCGGAGCCGGGACAGCCGTTCTACTCGCAGTCCCCGACGGTGCGCGAGGCGGCGGTGTTCACCGTGGGCGGCACCGTGTCCGTCGAGCACGCCGAGACCGTCACCGACGTGCCGCTCGGTACCTCGGAGGGGGTCGCGGGGCAGACGTTCCGGATCGACCGCCCGCCGGTCCTCCTCGACGGGGAGCCCCCCGTGGTGGAGGTGTCCTCGGCCGAGGGGTGGCACCGCTGGGAGGTGGTGGAGCACTTCGGCCGCTCCGGGCCCGCCGACCGGCACGTCCGCGTGGACGCCACCACCGGCGAGTTCGGCTTCCCTCCGGTGCTGCGCGAGCCGGACGGCACGCTGCGGCAGTGCGGCGCCGTACCGCCCAAGGGCGCCCGGGTGCGGGTGGCCCGCTACCGCACCGGCGGCGGCCCCGCGGGCAACGTCGCCCGCGGGGCGATCTCCGTGCTGCGCAGTTCCGTGCCGTACATCGCGCGGGTCGTCAACCGGGAGGCGGCGCGCGGCGGTGTCGCCGGTGAGACCGTCGCCAACGCCAGGCTGCGGGCGCCGGACGCGCTGCGGATGCAGGAGCGCGCGGTGACCGCCGAGGACTACGAGATCATCAGCCGTCAGGCGGCGCCCTCGGTGCGCCGGGTCCGCTGCCTGCCCGCCGGCGACGACGCGGGCGCGGTACGGGTCCTGGTGGTGCCGGACGCGGTCGCCGACGAGGGCGACCGGCTCCGCTTCGAGCAACTGATCCCCTCCGACCAGGTGCTCCGGGCGATCACCGCGAGCCTCGACGAACGACGCCTGATCGGCACCCGCCTCGTCGTGGAGCCGCCGGTCTACCAGGGCGTCACCGTGGTGGCCCGGCTCGCGGCGGCGCCGGACGACACCGACCGGGTGCGCGACGCGGCGCTCGCCGCGCTGTTCCGGTACCTCGACCCGCTGCACGGCGGCCCCGACGGCACCGGGTGGCCGTTCGGGCGGCCGGTGCAGTACGGGGAGGTTTTCGGCGTGCTGCAACGCGCCGGCGGCGACGCGCTGGTGGAGGACATCCGGCTGTTCCCCGCCGACCCGATCACCGGGCGGCGCGGCGCGCCGACGAACCGCATCGACGTGGCCGCGGGCGCGCTGGTCTTCTCCCACCAGCACCAGGTGGCCGTCACGGCCCTCGAGCCGGAGGCACGGGGATGAGCCGCGCCGCCGTGCCCGGACTGCCGAGCAGGTACCCGATCGGCGGGCAACTGCCCGCCCTGTACGCCGACGACGACTTCGCGCAGCGGTTCACCGCCGGTCTCGACACCGTCCTCGCACCGGTCTTCGCGACCCTCGACAACCTGCCCTCCTACTTCGACCCCCGGGTGGCTCCGACCGACTTCCTGGCCTGGCTGGCGTCGTGGGTGGGCGCCGCCGACGACCCGCAGTGGCCCGTGGAGTCGCGCCGCGAGGCGGTCGTCCGCGCGGTGGAGCTGCACCGGTGGCGCGGCACCCGGCGCGGCCTGGTCGAGGGCCTGTGGCTCACGCTCGGCGTGCACGCCGAGGTGACCGGGGACGGCGGCGCGGCGTGGTCGCGCACCGCCGGTGCCGACCTCCCGCCGGCCCCTCCCTCCGAGACCCTGGTCCGGGTGTGGCCGGGCCGCGCGACGCGGGTGGACCCGGACCGGGTCCGCGAAATCGTCCGGGCCATGTGCCCGGTGCACACCGTCTGTCGGGTGGAGGTCCTGCCCGGCCCGCCCACCGACGAAGGGAGGTGACGTCGTGCGCGCGTGTCCCGCGTGCGGGGCGTCCAACGGCCCGGACGACGACTTCTGCGGCAACTGCGGCACGTACCTGGGCTGGTCGCACACCCCGCCGGCCCCGAGCACGCGCTCGGAGCCTCCGGCCTCACCGCACCCCGCCCCGGCGCCCGCACCGCCGGCGGACGAGCCCGCGTCCGCCGCGCCTCCCCACACCTCGTCGCGTGCCCGGCCGGCGGGCCGCGGCCACGACGAGGCGAGGGGGACGGACTCCGCGCGCGCCACGGGCTCAGGCTCCGGCGACGACGCGGGTCCCGGCGTCGAGCCCGGTCGGGAGGAGAGCACGAGCCCTCCCCCGCAGGCCGGACCCGACCATGCCCGCACCGGGCCTTCCGAACCCGAACCCGCCGCATCCGGAACGGGGCCACGACCACCGCAAGCCCGGGCCGCGGCGTCGCCCTCCGCCACCCCCACCCCCGAGGCACCGACACCGGACCCCGTCCTGCCCGTACGCCCCGCGAAGCCGGTCGCCCCACGCCCCGTCGTACGGCCCGCGGCGGTGTCGGACGAGGTGGCGGGGGTGCCCTGCCCCGCCTGCGGCACGCCCAACCCGCCGGACCGCCGGTTCTGCCGACGCTGCGCGACCGCGCTGAGCCCCGCCGCCACGCCCGCCCCGCTGCCGTGGTGGCGGACCGTGTGGCCGTTCCGCCGCCGGGTGCGGGCGGGCTCGGGCCGGGCGGTGCGGTTCCTGGTGATCCTGACCGTGGTGGTGGCTCTGTGCGCGGGCGGTCTCCTGCTGCTGCCGGCCGGACGCGCCCTGCTCGAGGACACCCGGGACAAGATGAGCAAACCCAGACCCGTGACCCCGGTGGGCATCGAGGCGAGCGCCGAGATCCCCCGGCACCCGGCGACGAACACCACGGACGGGCTGAGCAACCGCTACTGGGGCGCGCCCGCACCGGGCGCCTCGGTGACCTACACCTTCCGCAAGCCGTTCCGGTGGGTCGATCTGATCATCATCAACGGCGCGTCCAAGTCCCCCGAGGACTACGCCCGCCAGGCACGCGCGCTCCGTCTGGATCTGGAGGTGACGCGGCAGGACGGCACGAAGCACCACGAGGAGCTCACCCTCGGCGACAAGCCGGGCCCACAGACGTTCCCCACCGGGATCAGCGACGTGAAGACGGTGCGTCTGGTCCTGCGCTCGGCCGTCGACCTGACCGCGGGCCGTCACCTGGCCCTGGCGGAGGTGGAGTTCTTCCAGAGAGGCTGATCCGGCGCCGCCCCGCGCCCCGGCGGACGGGGCAGCCGTGGCCGACGGGTCGGCCGTTCGACGGGCAACGGGCCTCCGCACTCGTCCGCGACGCCACGGCTGTCGAACAGCCCGGAAGCGTCGGCGGCCGGCGCCCCGCCGTGTGTCGGCGTCGGTCCTGTCGTCGGAGGTGGGCACAAGAGCGTGTGCACCCGTGGTGGGTTGGCCGTGGGCCGGTCATGGGGCGGGGTGCGTGGAGTCGGATCGTTCCGAATGGGCCGCGGGAGACCGCACGGCCGCCGTGGTCGCCGGTGAAGGCGCGGCCGCACGGCGGCGCCACCGGTCGGGGGCCTCGGCCATGACCAGGCCGAGCACCAGCCAGAACAGCATGTCGACCCGGTCCAGGTTGGCCGGGTGGTCCGCCATGCCCACCAGGAAGAAGCCGACCAGCGCGGCGAGCCCGGCGGTGCCGACGACGGACTTCTCACGGGCGGCGCGGGCCGCGCAGACCAGGGCGGTCGCGGTGATCAGGAGCACGGCCGACAGACCGGCCACGCCCGCCTCGACCAGCCAGTTGAGCCACAGGTTGTGCGCGTGGGCGAAGACCCGGTCGCCGGGCGTGGCGGCCGAGATGACGGCGCCCGCCCGCCCCAGCCCCACTCCCAGCGGGTCGGCGGAGGCGATGTCGAGGGCCGCCCGCCACGCCTGGCCCCGCACCCCGAGCGCGGTGCCGGCCCGCGACACGACCCAGATCACCACCGCGCCGGCGGCGAGGGCGGCCAGGCACAGCCCGGCCGCCAGGCGGCGGCGCCGCTCGTCGAGTCGCGGGGCCAGCCGGTACGCGGTGCCGAGCACCAGCAGTCCGGTGGCGGCGGCGACGTAGCCGGCCCTGGAGAAGGTGGTCAGTACGGCGGCGTATCCGATGACGCCGACGAGCACGACCACGGCCCGGGCCGTGCGCTCGGCGACCGCCCCCACCGCCAGGAGGGCGACCGGGGTGAACAGGACGAGGAACGCGGCGAGCAGGTTGGGGTTGGCGAAGGTCCCGACGGCGCGGATCAGCGTGCCGCTTCCGGAAGCGTCGCAGTCGACTTCCGTGAGCAGCCCGGTGCGGCAGAAACCGGTCGGCGTCTCGTTGGTCACCTGCGCGAACGCCGTGGTGCCGACGGCCGCCACGCAGACCAGCGCGAGCAGCCCGAACGCCCGCCACGACTCGGGCCGGGACCGCCGCACCGCGACGATCAGGTAGTACCCCGCGACGGCGGTCAGCAGGCCGCGCAGCGGGGCCGTGGCATGCCCGCCGACGACCGTGGTCCCGGCGGAGGCGAGCAGCAGCAGCCCGATGGGCAGGTCCAGCCGGGTGCGGAAGGTCCTCAAGCGGACGCCCGTGACCAGCAGCGCGACCAGCCCGGCCGCGAGCGCCAGCCGCAGCGGTGTGACGACGCCGATGAGCGGAGTGTCGGAGAGGAAGTCGGTCGCACAGTCCAGTACGACGACGGCGGCCGCCACGAATGGTGTGGCCCTGGCCGCCGCGTGCGGCAGCCCACTGCCCGCCGGAGCGGTCCGGTTCGATGCCATATGTGCACTTTGGCGCATGCCGGTCCTTCGCCGGCCGACCGGAACCGCCTCGGGCCCGAGTATCACCTGATCGTCGATCCGCGATCCGAACGCGGCTCGGCGGTGTCGCCCGAGGGCGCTTCGGGTTTGTGTGGAGGATCTCGCGGGCCTCCCCCGCGGCGCGTGCGATGCTCTCGGCGACGACGGCGACGACGGCGGCGAAGCGGGCGATGTTCTCCAGGCGGGCGGCGGCCGAGGTGCGGGGGCCGAGGATGTCCACGCCCTGCCGGGCGACCGCCACGAGGTGGGCGGTGGACCGGGCGCCGGCCAGCATCGACTGGTACCAGACGTCGTCGTCGACGACGTAGCGTTCGCGGCGGCGTTCGCCGGGTTCCCGGCGGACGAAGCCCTGGCTCTCGAGGAACGCGATCGCCTTGGAGACGGACGCCGGGCTGACCCGCAGGTGCCCGACGAGTTCGGCGGCGGTGAGGCTGCCGGTGTCGGTGACGCACAGGCAGGCCAGCACCCGGGCCGTCATCCTGGGCATGCCCGAGGCCATGAGGACGGTGGTGAACGTCTCCTCGTACTCGCGGACGGCCTCGGCGTCGCGTCCGGGGGCCCGCGGGGGCGTCTCCGGGTTCCGGGGCGCGGTCCGCCTGCGCCGGTGGGCGCGGCGCTCGCGGTGCACTGGGCCGAGCGGAATCCGGACCGCACGCCGGGGGTGGTGTGCGTGGACGGCGGGATTCCGTACGGTCTGACCGGCGAGGAAGGCCGTGAGCGGATCCGGAAGCTGTTCCGCAGGATGCGGTTGCTGCTGCCGCTGGTGCGCCCGTTCGGCCTGGCCGCCCGGATGACCGCCGACGAGCATGCCGAGGTCAACATCGAGGCCAACGAGATCAACGCCGCCATCGCGCCGGTTCTGGACCGCGTGACCGTCCCGGCCCGGTACGTTCTGGCCACGGGCGGCAATCTCGGCGCGGGCCGGGAGGAGATGGAACAGGTGCGCGCCGCACTCGATCCGGTGCTCGCCCGCAATCCGATCATCCAGGTGAGCGCGAAGGTCGCGAGCAACCACTCCCACATTCTGCGCAAGGACTTCCGTGCCGTCGCCGACGCGGTTCGCGGGCTCGCCGCCGTCCGCGACCGCAAGGCCGACTGAGCGGATCGGGGGCGCCCCCGCCCCCCGGCCGGAGGTGGCCTCGGCCGACCGGGCCCGTTCCTCCCGGACCATCCGCCACCACCTGCGCGGGCGCGGCATCGCGGCATCCGGGCGGTGCTCCCGGTGCCCGCGGACCAGGCCGCCCACCGCGGACGCAGGGGCGGGCGCGGGGTCGACCTTCGGCGCTCGACCGCCGGGTCCACCGCGACCGCACCAGGGTCGAGCGGTGTCTCGACCGGCTCGGTCAATGGCGTGGTCCGGCCGTGCGCACGGGCAACCCGCCCCGCACCACCGGGCCGGACTCCACCTCACAGGCATCTTCGTCCGCTCACAGCAGTGATCCGCCAGGCACGCTCCAACCGCGGATTCCCCTTGGCGAGACGGAGCGTCTCGCCAAGTTTCCTGTTCATCGGTCGGCAGCCTGCGCTCCCTCTGCCTGCCGCGCGATCCTGTTCGCCCGACAAAGGACTGCTCTTGCCCCCTGCTCCCGCAGGCGCCACCGTGACCACTCTTCCTCTCACCACGTCTCAGCTCGCGCTTGCCGAGGTGACCAAGCGCCATGGCGACCGCACTGTGCTGGACCGCGTGTCCCCGGCCGTCCGGCCGGGCGAGAAGGTCGGTGTCGTCGGGGACAACGGCTCCGGGAAATCCACGCTTCTGCGGTTGCTCGCAGGGCGGGAGCCGGTCGACGACGGCAGCCTGACCGTCATGGCACCAGGCGGCATCGGCCACCTTCGCCAGACCCTCGATCTCCCGATTCGGCGCGCGTGGGCGACGCCGTGGACCACGTGCTGGGCGAGCTGCGCGCCCCGGAACGCCGTATCCGGATCGCGGAGGCCGCACTGGGCACGGCCGGCCCCGCCGAGTTCGAGCACTACGCCGCCCTCGTGGCCGAGTTCGAGGCGCGGGGCGGGCACGGAGCGGATGGCCGTGTCGAGGTGAGCCTGCGCCGACTCGGCGAGCACGCGCCACTGGACCGCACGCGTCCGCCGAGCACCCTCTCCGGAGGGCAGCGCTCCCGGCTCGCGCTCGCCGCGACCCTGGCCTCGGCCCCCGAACTGCTGCTGCTCGACGAGCCGACGAACCATCTGGCCCCCGCCTTGGTGGAGGGGATCGAGGCAGTCCTGGCCCACTACACCGGCACGCTGGTCGTGGTGACGCACGACCGGCTCCTGCGCGAACGCTTCCACGGGTCCCGCCTGGAACTCCCCATGGCCCCGGAACCACCCATGGCCGCCGAGAAGACGCACCGGAACCGACGCCCTTGAGCCGCCCGGTCGTCTGCGCCGAACGGCGCCCCTCAAGGGTGGGACGATCGACCTCGGAGACCACAGCCCTCCTGCCCGAAATCCCGCCGCGGCGGGGCGCTTTCACCGGAGGGCGCTTTCACCGGAGGGCGGCCGGAGCCCCGTCACGTTCGAGCCGTCGGAGAGTGTTCACGAGTGCAGCGTGTCGAACCGCAGACCGCTGGAGGACTCTCCGCGGCCGGTGCGCTTGCGGCGGCCGACCCACAGGTAGCCGCGGCCATCGGCGCCCCGGGCGTACTGCCAGGCGCGGGTGACCACCGCGCCCTCGCGCGGGACCTCCTCGTGGTACAGGTCCAGCGTGCCTCCGGGGTCGAGCAGTCTGCCCAGCGGCGGGACGGGCTCGCGGCCGCCGTCGGGAAGGGGGCGGGTGAGCCGGCCGCGACGCAGCCGGACCGCGCCGGGGCGGACTTCGACGGGCAGCAGCGGGATCCAGTGGTCGGGCACGGAGCTCATCAGGCGGTAGCCGAGGGCGCCCCGGGCGAAGGGATCGGGTTCCTCGGGCGGGGTGGCCGCCCGGGTGCGGTCCAGCGGTGCGCCCACGGCGTCGGTGACGGTGTGCTCCACGGCCCAGGCCTGGTTGGCGCCCTCGTCACGGGCGAGGAGCACCTCTTCCAGGGGCTCGCCTTCCAGGCCCTGGGCGGTGGCGGGCGGCAGCAGGAAGGCCGGGTGGCGGCCGCCGGAAGCGGTGGAGAGCCGGAACAGCGACCAGTGGGCGTCGCCCGCCCCGCCGCCGGGCGGAGGCATCAGCGTGGGGCCGCCCAGGGCCGAACCGAAGGTGTCGCCGACCACCACGGAGGTGACCGTGGTGAGCGTTCCGGCGTCCAGGTCGAGCGGGACGACGTACCAGTCGTTGCTGTAGACGGTGGCGTACTCGGCGAGCAGCATCCGGGCCAGGTCGTCCGGTGCCGTCTCGACGGCGCCCAGCGAGACCCGGGCGTCCTCGAACTCCCAGTAGCGGCGGGCGGGCATGCCGGGGAAGGCCGCCGGGGCGGGCAGCACGGTGGCGGCGACCTCGGCGCGGGCGGGTTCGGGGGCCAGGCCGGTGGGGCCGGTGGCGACGAAGTCGGACCAGTCCAGGCGCCCGCCGAGGTACTCGGGGGCGACCAGGGTGACCTCGGTGCCGGGGGCGGTGCCGTCCAGGGGGCCACCGGTATCCGCGCCGACCGAGAAGTGGTACTCCATCCGGGCCGGCTGCCAGGCGTCGTCGCCCGCCGGGGCGGCCAGGTACCGGGCGTCGTGCCAGGCGAGCCAGGTGCGCAGCACGGGCAGGGCGGCGGCGGTCCGGGCCGCGGTGAGCCGCAGGTCCGGGGGGACCTCGTCCGTGGGGAGCAGCGGACGCAGGGCCTCCGCGGCGAGGTCCCCGTCGGGCGCCCGGCCGCCCATGACGGCGAGGTAGCGCCGCACCGCGGCGCTCTGCTCCGGGGCGGTGGCGGGACTGTCGTCCGGGGCACCGGGCGGCGGCAGCTTCCAGGTGCGCAGCACGGCGGCGGCGACCTCCCCCAGTCCCGCCGCGTCGAGCAGCCGCAGCAGGTGCCGGCCCGACTCCCCGGCGGCGCGCAGGTCGGCGGAGGGCACCGCCTCGCGCTCGGCGAGCGCCTCCAGGGGCACGCCGGGCGAGTAGGCCTCGACGGGCGCTGCGGGGGTGCCGGCGGAGGGCAGCGGGCCGGGCCGGTAGGCGGTGATGCCGTCGGACCGGGCCCGGACCCGGATCCACACCGGCGATCCGGCGTCGTCGGCGAGGTACTCCCCGAACTGCCACTGCCGGGCGAGCAGCCACAGCGGGTCGTGGATCCGGGCCTCCAACGCGGGGCGCATGTCCCCGGCACGGGCCCTGGGCTCCAGTCTGGTCCAGGTGGTGATGGAGGGCATGGGCTCACCTCGCCGGTCGGGGGCCGCGCGTGCGGCCGGGAGTACGGGTCATCGGGGCAGTCCCCGGGTGAGGTCGGTGGTGGCGGTGTCCGTCGACTCGGTGTTGGTGGCCAACACCGCGGCGGGCAGCAACTGGCCGATGTCGGTGAGCGCGTCCGGGTCCACGGGGTGCAGCGCCTCCAGGTCGACCGCGCGCAGTCGGGCCAGGTCGAGTGCCTCGACGACGGTCTCGGTGAGCAGGTCGGGGTCCCACTGCGCCCGGCCGTCCGGCGGCACGGCCAGCAGCAGCGCCTGCGGCGGTGCGGAGTCCGGGCTGTCGGCGTGGACCGCGAGAGCGGCGGTCTCGGTGGTGCGCGGGACGACCTCGGTCCACTCCTCGATCAGCAGGCCGCGGACCGGCCCGTCCAGGGAGGGGGTTCCCCCGGGGCTGTGGAGGACGAGAGCCAGCCGGTTTCCGGGGCTGCCGCCGCCGACGGCGGGCAGCGCCGCCCAGCGGTCGCCCTCCTGGTACGGCAGTTGGGCGACACCGACGGTGAGCGTCTCGCCGGTGGCGAGGGCCTCCGCATAGCCGAGCGAGGTGGTGAGCCGGTCGATGCCGCGCCGCACCCGGGCCAGCGCGGTGAGGTGCCCGGCAGCGGCGTGCGGGTCGCCGCCCTGCAGTTCGGTGCTCGCCGCCAGGGAGGCGGTGAGATCCGGATGGGTGGCGGGGATCGCGGTGGCGGGCGTGAAGGCCGGGAGGAGCGGCAGATCGGGGCCGAGGGCGGCGGTGAGCCGCTCGCGGTCCGTCACGGCGGCGACCACCGCCTGGCGGCGGCGGGCCAGCTCGGCCCGGGCCACCTGGGCGAGCGCGGTCAGCGCGGCGAGGTGGGCGGCGGCGCGGTCCGCGGGGGCGCCCGCGGGCGGTGCCGGGGGCGGTACCACGCCCGGCACGCCGAGCAGGCTCGCCGCGAGCAGCCCGGTGCGCAGCCGGGCCGAGTCGGTGGTCTGCCCGGTGTCGGCGAGGGCGGCGGTGAGGATGCCGACGACCGTGGCCACGCGGGCCGCCCGCGCCGGATCGGGGGGCTGCGGGCCGTCCGGGGCGTGTTCGGGCAGCGTGAGGTCGGCCGGGGCGAGCGGCCGGGCGGAGCGCAGCAGGTCGCGAGCGGCCCGGGCGGTCTCCAGCAGGGCGGCGAGCCCGGTGACGTTCAGCCCGGTGACGGTCCGTCCGGCGACGGCGGGCAGCTCGGCGGCATGCCGCAGCAGGTGGGCCGCCAGATCGGTGCCTTCCAGCGCGGCCCCGGCGGGCGCCGCCGGGTCGGGCAGGGCCTCGGGGGCCAGGGCCACCCAGTCGAGCGGGGAGAGCGGCAGCCCGGCGAGGGAGAACGGGACGGCGGTGCCGTCGTCCAGCAGGGCGGTGACGGTGGTGTCGGCGGGGGCGGGCAGCAGCCGGGAGAGCCAGCCGTCGAGGGCGGGTTCGGCGGCGGCGCGGGCCTGCACCGCCCGGTCGGCGTCGGTCGCGGGCCAGCGGGCCGGGTCGGCGGGGGTGTCGTCGAGCAGGACCACGACCCGGTGAGTGACGGCGTCCCCGGTGCGCGGCGTGCGCAGGACCTCCGGCTCGGGCGGCGAGGCCTCGCCGTTGGCCAGTGCGTCGAGGGTCGCTCCGGCGCGCAGCGGGTTGCCGAGGGCGGCCTGGTGGACGCCCTCGGCGAGCAGGGTGTCGGCGACCGCGTCGACGGCGTCGGCGAGGTGGTCCAGCACCTGTGTGAGCGCGGTGAGTTCGGCCGTGGACTCGGGCGGGACGCCGACGTCCCGGACCAGGTCGAGCCGGCCGGCCCGGCGGCGCCGGTGCAGCGCGAGGCCGTCGACCAGGTCGTGGGCGGGGATCGTCTCGGTCGCGGTGCCGTCGGTGCCGAGGCTGGTGGCGCGGATCGGGGCGAGCTCCCGGAAGCGGTCGGTCCAGGAGGCGAGGGCGGGCAGCGGGTGGTCCTGCAGGGCCCGTTCCAGCCGGGCGCCGAGCAACGCGCCCAGCGGCCGGCCCTGGCGCACGCCGTCCAGGATCCAGGCGGCGGTGCGGACCCGCTCCGAGGTGAGGTCGACGGCGAACGGGCTGTCCGGGCGGTCGCCGTGGGCGCGCTGGGCGGCGCGGAGCACGGCGGCGGTGGTGGCGTGGGCGAGGGACGGCGCCAGGATCGGGCCGGGGGTGCCGGAGGGCGCGGCGAGCAGCGGGCCGGTCTCGCCCCGGGGCCTGCGGTCGGCGGGCACCGGGGTGGGCGCCGTGCCGCGCGGGGTGACGTCGGTGACCCAGCCGTAGCCGCCGAGGTGGACACCGCCGGTCTTGCCGCCCTGGGCGGCGGGCCGGCGCAGCCAGGCGAGGCGCTTGGTGGCCAGCGAGGTGAGCCAGGCGTCCAGGCGATGGGAGGCGGTGTCCAGGTGCTGGGCGAGCAGCCGCTCCAGGTCCGCGGGGTCGACGGTGGAGAGGGTACGCAGCGCGGCGGTCGTCTCGGTGACGTCACGGGCGCGGGCGTCGGCCGCGCCGGCACCGGTGATCCAGGCGCCGGCGCGGGTGGTGGTGCCGGGAACGTTCTTTTCGAGCCTGCTGCGCAGGGTGGGGGTGGGCACCTGCTCGTCGAGGCCGACGAGTTCGGGCTCCAGACCGGCGCCGAGGCCGTCGCCGAAGATGCGGGAGGCGGCGGTGCCGTACTCCACGAGCAGCGAGTGCCGGGCGAGGCGGTAGAGCAGCGGCGTGGTGGCGGCGGGGCCCAGGTCGTGGGCGGCGAGCACCTCGGCCGGACTGCGGCCCGAGCGGCCGAGCGCGGCGAGGTACTCGGCGGGCCGCCCGCCCGGGACGGTCTCGGGGGCCTGCACCCAGGGGGCGTCCAGCGGGAACGATTCGGTGGCGAACACCAGCTTGGCCAGCCGGACGTCGAACGGGGCGATGCCGAAGCGCCGGGCGAGCGCGTCCGCGGCGCCGGTGAGCCGGTCGCGCCAGCGGTCGTTGAGGAGGAGTTCGCCGAAGCGCCACAACGCGGTGACGTACTCGGCGCCCAGGGCGCTGCGGCCGAAGATCCGCCGGGCGGTGGGCGCCATCGCCAGGATGCGGGCGATGGTCTCGTCGGGCTGGGTGCCGCGGGTGACCCGGGGCACGGCCGCGGTGTCGGCGGCGGCCGGCTCCCAGACGGCGCTGCGCAGCCGGCGCAGGAACGTGACCACCGCCGGGTCGAGGCGGTGCCTGCCGTACGAGGGGCCCTCCAGGTCGGTCCAGCGGGCCAGTGGCAGCACCGGCAGCACGCCGTACGGCTGGTTGCCGATCCGCAGCGTGGGCAGCGGGCCGCCGGGGCGGACGTACTCGATCAGGTGCTCGCGGGCGCCGCGGATCGCGGCGTCGCCGAATCGTCCGGCGGTGAGCTGGGTGAGGAGGCTGCCCCAGGTGGCGCCCCACAGGGCGGTGGAGACGGCGCGCACGGCGCGCTCGTCGGTGCGGTCGCCGAAGTGCGCTCGAGCGAGGGCGCCGGAGGTGCCGGCGCGCGGAGCGCCGACACCCCCGGGCGCCGCGGGGCTCAGGCCGAGGGCGCGGTGCAGCAGCCCGGCGGCGGTGTCCGGCACACCGCGGGCCGAGTCGCCGTGCCGGACCTGAAGGGCGGCGCGGCGGGCGGGGTCGGTGCGGCTGTGCGCCGAGGTGGCGGTGGCGGTGTTGTTGCTCGCCGCGCCCGGCGGCACGAAGCCGAGGCCGCGAGTGTGGTACTGGGCCTCCAGCAGCGCGTTGAGCTCGTCCGCGGCGGTGTCCGGGGCGGCGGTCTCCAGGACGCCGTGGACCACCAGCCGGCGGTAGCCGGCCGTGCCGCCCACGCTGCGGGGCAGCCGGACGGCCATGCCGACGGCCTCCGCCTCGGTGAAGTCCACCAGCCAGCGGGTGGCGTCGTCGACGGGCGGCTCGGCAGGGTCGTCGGGGAGCACGCTGTCGGGGGCGGGACCGACGGGGAGCGGACGGGGGACGGGGTTCGCGGCGGTGACGCGCACCGGCGCCTGCCCGGCGGCCAGCGGGTAGCCGGTGACGTGCCAGCGGGTGGGCAGCGCGCGGGCCACGGCCCGCCGCGTCCAGGTGCCGGTGCGCGGCGGGCCGAGCTCCGGGAAGACGGGGCCCGGTCCGGCTCCGCCGTCGAAGCCGAGCGGTTCCAGGACACGGGCGATCCACGCGGCGCGCTCGGCGCCGTAGCGGCCCGAGAGTTCGTCCCAGGCGGCCTTCTCGGCGGCGGCGACGACCTCGGGGGCGGCGTCGGGGTCGTTGCCCGCCGACCACATGGCGTTCCAGTAGTGCCGGCCCCAGCCCACCTCGTCGGCGGTCAGCGGCGGTTCGTGGGTGTCGATGTGCAACTCGTCGGGGTAGATCCGCACCAGCAGCTGGTCGGCGGTGAAGCGGGTCTCCAGCCGGACGGGCAGCAGCAGCACCGGATACTGGGTGGACAGGGTCCAGGGTGTCTCAGGCATGACCGTCCAAGGTGGTCCGGAGGGTGGTGTCGGTGGGCTCGGCGTACTGCGGGGGCAGCCCGGAGCCGGGCGGGATCGGGGGCAGCGAGAGCAGGTTGTCGCCGGTGTCGGCGTCGCCCTCGGTGCGCAGGTGGGGGCGGCCGTCGGCGTCGTGGGCGACCCGCACGGCGACCCGGTGGCCGGGGTGGAGTTCGACGTAGAAGCTCTCCCGGGCCTGGATGGCGGCGATCACCTGGGCCGCGGTGAACCGCCACCAGGTGCCGTCCGGGTGCTGCCCGGCGAGTTCCCGCACCCGGACCCGGTCGCTGCCGGGTTCGCGCTTGCGGACGTGAGTGACGCGGCGTCCGGCGCCGAAGCCGGGCAGCAGGTCGGAGGCGTGGAAGGCGACCCGCGCGGGCTGTTGCAGGGTGATGTGGGCCAGATGGGCCGAGTTGTGGGCCCAGGTGACCTCGGGCACGGTCTCACCGGCGTGCCGCGGCGTGCGCAGCGGCCGGGCCGGGGTGCCGAAGGGAACCGCGAGCGGGGCGTGGACGAGTCGGTCCAGTGTCCCGGCGTCCGGGACGACCGAGGCCCAGCTGATGTCCCGCCAGGTGGCGGGCACGGTGCCGTGGACGGCGTCGCGGGGCGGCACGTCGAGCCCGAACCGGGGCGCGCCGGGGTGCTCCTCGAAGACCAGGAACCAGCCCGGGTCGCCGCCCGCGGCCGGGTCGCCTCCGCGCGCGTCGGCGACGGTGATCGGGAAGCCCGCGTAGAGGATGTCCGGGTCGAGCCGGCCGAGGAAGACCGGCTCCAGCCGGTCGGCGCCGAGTCTGCGCGGCCCTCCCGGGGTGTCGGGCGGCAGCGCCCGCCGGGCGTGCAGGCCCAGCGACGGGAAACGGCGGACGAGTTCGCCGCGGACCAGCAGCACCAGCTCCTCCCCGCCCGACGGCCCGACCGCGATCGACCCGAGCCGGGCGCGGCGCGGCCACTCGGCGAGCGGCGGGACGTCCGGCTCCTCCTGGCCCGGCGGCACCGTGCCGCGGGCGTCCCAGAAGTGTCGGAAGGAGGTGGCGGAGCGGTCGGTGGGGAAGCCCCGCCACAGCAGTTCGCGTCCGAGTTCGTGGTTGGCGCCGGTGAGGAACGCCTCGACGAACGCCGGGTTGGTGCGCAGCAGGGTGACCGTGTCGGCGGGGATCTCCTGGACGCCGGGCAGCAGGTGGTCCTGCCCGAGTTCGGTGAGCAGTTCCGCCGTGGGCTGCGGGAAGACCGGCGGGGCGAGCAGCGGGTTGAGCGGGTCGGTCAGGCCGGCGTCGGCGAGTTCCGCGCCGGCCAGCCGGCCGGTGACGCGCGCGGTGACGGTGCGTTCGGGGGCGAGTGCCTCGTGGACGGCTTCGGCGAGGCCGCTCAGTCGCAGGGCCGCCTCGTCCTCCTGCTCGGCGCGGCGCTGCGCGGCCAGCAGCGCGTTCTGGTGGCGGGTGGCGGCGGTGCGGAAGTTGTCGGCGATCTTCCGCTTGCGGGCGAGGGTGTCGCCGGGCAGGTCGGCCACGCAGACCGCTGCGCCTTGGTTGTACCAGCCGTACCAGCCGCCCGGGTGCGCCGGGAGCAGGTCGGACCAGAAGCGCGGGGTGCCGTTCTCGACGTCGGTGCCGACCCGGTACCAGGCCCGGTTCTCCCGGTCGGCCTCCGTGTCGAGGTCCTCGATCGCGAAGACCAGCAGGTCCGGCTGGAGGCTGCCGGAGAAGTCGGCGACGGCGAGTCCGGCGCCGGCGACCCGGGAGCCGAAGCCGCCGGGCACGCTGCGCACACCGCTCCACCGCTCGCCGTTCGCCCGGCCGGTGACGGTGCCGCGGGCGTTGACGTTCCAGCCGATCCGGTAGGAGGGGGTGACGCCGGAGGCGGTCCGCTCCATCAGCAGCACGACGAGTTCGGGCCGCAGGTCGCCGTCGAGGTCGGCGACGGCGACGGCCATGCCCGCGATGGGCGGCGCGGAGTCCGAGGGCCGGCCGGGCCAGGGCACCTCCACCGAGTCGCTCCAGCCGCGGGTGACCTTGCCGGAGTCCGGGTCCAAGCACCACCCGATCCGCAGGAACAGGCGCCGGTTGCCGGGCGTTCCGGCGGCATACACCACGATCAGTTCCTGGCGGTTGTCGCCGTCCAGGACGGCCAGGGTCGCGGTGCCGCACTCCACCGGATAGGAGGCGGTCAGCGCGCCGGAGGAGCCGTAGAGGGTGGACATCGGGACGGGCAGCCGCTGCGGTTCGGTCCAGCTCGCGGGGGCGCCCGTCGCGGAGAGGTCGCGGCCTATCACGTAGTTGCCGAAGTTGCCGAGCGGATGGTCCTGGATCCAGAAGACCAGCAGGTCGGGGCGCGGGTTGTTCGGGTCGGGCACGTTCAGGTCGGTGCAGGCGATCGCGAAGCCCTGGACGTTGTCGTTGATCCCGTTCACCGGCAGGGCCTGCGGGGCCTGCCAGCCGTCGGCGACCCGGGCGTCGAAGTCGGTGTTGCGGCCGATCCGCAGGTGGGCGCGGTTGGGGCCGCCGGGGTTGTCCATGTGGCCGATGAGCAGGTTGGAGCGGAAGCCCAGCCGGGGCCGCCAGCGGATGTGGCGGGCCGGCGCGGCGTCCGGGGCGCCGGCGCCGCCGAAGGCCGGGCCCCCCAGGTCCTCCCAGGCGGGGTGGGCCGCGGCGGTGTCCAGGCGCAGCAGCCGGCCGTCGCCCACCGCCCAGACCACCGTCCCCTGGACGATGCCGCGCAGGGCCTGGTTGCCGGAGACCGGGGCCCGGCCGCCGACCTCGGCCCAGCCCGAGCCGATGGTGTAGATCAGTACGGTGGAGTAGTTGCTGCTGACCACACCGCGGTTGGTGCCGATGGCGCCGAGGCAGAACCCGACGTCCGAGCGGAACGGCTTCCAGCCCGGGAACAGGTTGGTGATCTGGTAGGTGTACAGCAGGCCGTCGGCCGCCTTGACCATGTACTGGAGCAGGCCCGAGCCGGGTACCGGCGGCTGGTCCGACATGAAGCCCCAGCCGGAGGGCGCGCCCAGTTCCTGCCAGCTCCAGACGCCCTCGCTCCAACCGTAGAAGTAGAGCCGCCCGTTGGTGCCCACCGCGGACAGTTTGAACGGGGCCAGGACGAACGGACTTCCGTGCAGGTCGGTGGGGTTGGTGACGTTGGCGCCGCCGGGGACGCCGATCTGGGACCAGCTCCAGGTGTCCCCGTCGTACGTCTTCAGCTCGACGAGCCGGCCGGCCGTGTTGACGGCGTACACGCTGTCGTAGGTGCCGGTCCGCATCAGCGTGCCGCTCGGGCGGGAGTCGCGGGACACCGCGGACAGCCGCCACCAGCGGTTGAGGGCTCCGCTCGACGGGGTGCCGTGGTCGTGCCAGGCGAACCGGTCGCCGTCCCAGCCGAGCCGGTAGAGCCGCCCGTTGGCGCCGGTCACGAAGGCGTGCAGATCGCGGACGCCGGCCGGCGCGGACTCGGCGGTGGTGCCGGGCGGAGTGCCGTGGTCGGTCCAGCCGACCGTGCCCTGGGAGGAGGTGAAGCGGGACATCACCCGGCCGTCGGTGGTGGTGACGAACACCCGGGTGGGCATCGCCGCGCCGACGAAGCGGATGCCCGGAACGGCCGGGGCGGGCTGTTCCGTCGGGCCCGGGATGTCCTGCTCCCACCAGCGCCGGGTGAGCCGGTCCGGGGTGAGCCGGGTGAAGGTCTCGCTGCCGGGCAGGTCCTCGACACCCATGCTGCCCGCGGGAGGCGCCGGTTCGGGCGTGGCGGTGGCCTGGCGGCGGGTCAGCTGTCCGGCCAGCGCCGCCGCGGTGCCGTCGGCCCCGGTGCCGGTCTTCGCGGTGAGCGGGCCGCCGGGCCTCAGCAGCTTGCGGAAGGCCGGGGAGAGCGCGGCCGCGGCCTCCTGGTTGCGGGCCGTCTCGCCCGCGACGGTGCCCGCCCCGTAGGCGACCGCGGCCCGGGCCGCGGCAGTGATCTGGAGCAGTCGGGCGTCCGCCCGGTCGTCGCCGGCGGGCCCGGCGAGCCTGCGGTGCAGGCTGTCGGCGACGGTGCGGGCCAACTGGCCTTGGCGCAGCGCGTCGTTGGCGCGGCGGATCTCGGCCGCCTGGTCCCAGGCGGCGGCGACCAGGTCCTCCTGGTGACGGCGGACGACCTCGCCGCCGAGCGCCGCGGCCACCCGGTGCCGGGGGTCGAGGTTGATCTCGCGGAGCCAGTACGGGCCGGAGCCGGAACCGGGCAGCTTCGTCCCGCCGTTCGGGGCGACGGCCGCCCGGCCGCCGGCCTGGGCGGCGCCGTAGACGGGCGGGGTGAGCTCCGGGTCGGCGTCGGTCCCGGTGGCGGCGCCGGGGCTGGAGCCGTCCAGGATCTCGGTGTACGCCTCGGCGAAGCCGCGGGCGGTGGCGGCGTGCCAGGGCAGCGGTTCGGTGCCGGCGGTGCGCAGCGCGCCCTCGAGGTCGACGATCCGGCCCGGGGCGCCGTCCGGCAGCTCGGGCAGGCCGTTGCCGGCTCGGCCGACGTCCAGCGGCCGGGTGCCGACCCGGCCGGGCAGGGCCCGCGGCGTGAGGTTGCGGACCAGCGATTCGAAGTCGCCGTCCAGGCCGGTGGTGAACCGCCAGTGGTGGTAGACCGGCAGTTGCCACGGCCGCGTGGCCTCCAACGGTGGCCAGGCGGGCCGCAGCGCGTCGCGGTCGGCCTCCGGCAGCTCACGGCCCAGGCCGCTCAGCCGGCCCGCCTCGAAGGCGGGTACCACCGCCGCGAGATAGCTCGTGCCGGGTGCGAGGCGGCGCGGGCACAGCAGGCGGGACAGGGTGTGGTCGGGGGCGTCGGTGAGCAGCGCGTCGATGGCCTCGTCGCCGAGGTCGCCGTCGGTGACGACCTGGGCGTGCGCCCATCCCCAGGACTCGGCGAGGTCGGGCAGGTCGGCCGGGTCGCAGGTCAGCCGGGGCAGGCCGCCGCCGGGGTCCGGCTCCAGCGAGGCGCGCTCCTCCTCCACCACGGCCAGGACCAGCCAGGGGCGCAGCCTCCCCTGGTCGTCCGGGGCGGCCGTGCTGAACATCCAGGGCAGGTCGGGGCGGTCGAACTCGATCGCGGCGAAGAGGTGCGGTTGGGCGTCCGGGGTCCCGGGGGCCGGGAAGGTCCGCAGGATCTGGTGCGGATCGAGGCCGGTGACGTCGCCCGGGCCGTAGAGCCGGGCGGATACGGACAGCTCGGCACGGTCGTTGACGCGGGGGTGAAGGGTGACGGTGGTACGGGCGGGCAGCGAGCCGTCGAGCGGGTCGGGGGCACCGCCGTCGGCGCCCAGTCCCTCGCGTACCCAGGACAGAAATGTCAGGCCGCCGGTCATCGGTCTCCTCCGGGAACCGCGATGATCCGCAGCGCGGCGGTCGCGGGGTCGGTGCTGGGGTGGGCGACGGCCTGCACGGCTCCGGGTCGGGGCGCCGCGTCGCGCAGCAGGGTGCGGCGCAACTCGTCGGCCTCGGTCCAGGTGGTGGCTGCCGGACGGGGTGCCGTGGTGCTCGCGGCGGCCGGACCGCGGGCCGCAGCGGCGGTGGCGCCGTCGACCGCGTAGCCGGTGTCGTGCACCCGGAGGCGGCGGGCGGACGCGGCGAAGCGGGCCTTGCCCGAGCGGCGCGCGGCGGCGCGGGCGGCGGGTGAGGCCGCCGTGCGGGACGACAGGGCCGGCCCGGCGAGGACACCGGAGCCGGGTGCGGCGGGTGCGGCGAGGGCGGCGGCGCGCAGCGCGGCCGGGGCGGCGCCGGCGGCGCCGTCGACCAGCACCTCCTCGTAGTCGACCTCGGCCTGCACCAGCCCGCCGCGGTCGCGCCCCGGCCCTTTGGCGCGGGCCGCGGTGCGCCCGGCGGGAAGCTCCTCGAAGGACGGCCGGGCCAGCTTCTCGTCGTCGCCGAGCTCCCGGAACTGGGCGGGCGCGAAGTACTCCCGGGTCTCGGTGGTGACCAGCGGTTCCGCGTCCGCGTCCGGGGCGCCGCGCACGGTCACCGCGGTGATGGTCAGCCTGTCCGGCCCGCTCACCGGGGCCTGGCCGTAGCGGTCGAGGGTGACGTCGAGGGGCACCACCCGCTGGGTGACGGCGAGCGAGCCCAGCGGATGGGCCGGCAGCACGCCCTCCTCGTGCGGGATCTCCCGCAGCGTCACCACGCTGTTGCCGGCGCCGGGAAGCTGGGCCGTCCAGTTCCTCGGGTCGGCGAGGGCGGCCTCCAGCAGCGCGACGACCTCGACGGCGGCGGGAAGCTCGGCAGGGGGCGCGCTGCTGCCGAAGGTGCGGTCGAAGGAGATCTCCCCGCTGAAGAAGAGGATCTCGAAGCGTGCCCGGCCGCGGGCGTGCCAGGGACGTGGCCCGGACAAGGCGACGTCCACCCGGACCGCCATGATGTTGGTACGGCCCCGCTTGAGCGCGAAGGACCCGGCCATGTCCACGGCGAAGCCGAACGGCTCGAACTGCACCAGCGCGTCGAAGGACAGCATGCCCTGGACGCTGAAGCCCAGTGCCGCCGCGTACAGCTCCAGCCGGGCGCCGAACTGGACGGTGTTGGAGGTGAGCGCGACGTAGGCCTCCAGCCGGATCCGCGGGTTGTCCCCGTTCAGCAGCGAGAGCGCCAGGCGGCGTAACTGCGGGAAGTCGGCCGGCGGCTGGAAGCGGGGGTGGAAACCGCCCGCGGAGATCGCGAAGGCGGGCTTCTCGCCCCAGTCGGCGCGCATCGCCAGGTCGCCGGTGAGAGCGAAGCCGGCGATCCGCGAGTCGCGCAGCGAGGCGTCGACGGCGGCCCGGGCACGGTCGAAGTCGATGGTGCCGAGGATGTCGACGTTGACCACCACCACGGCTTCTTCCTCGGTCGGCAGGGCCAGGTGGAGGCGGCCGAGCAGGGCGAGGCGCAGCGGGGCGGGCAGTTCCAGCAGCAGCCCGACGTCGATGGTGAGCAGGGTGGGGGTGCCCCAGCCGATGCGGGCCATCGGGCCGACGACGTGCCGTCCGGGAGTGGCGGGGAAGACGGCGCCGAGGGTGCCGACCAGCTCGGCGGCCCGGCCCAGCGGGTCCTTCGGGAAGAGCACGGAGTCCAGCGCCCCGGTGCGCAGTCCGGCGCGCAGCGCGTCCACGTTGACGCTGCGGTTGACGCCGATGAGGCCGCCCACGCCGTTGAGGGTGAAGCCGAAACCGAGCTGCACGGGGGTGAACTCGGTGCTGACGATCACCAGCAGGGAGAAGCCGTCCTCGCCGCCCGGCATCCGAGTGGTGAGCAGGCCGACGGCCTTGAGCGCGATGCCCTGGAGCTGGAGCGCCAGCGCTCCCGCGTACTGCTCCTGGTCAGGGTCGAAGAAGAGGTGGCCGCCGCCGGTCACCGGGCCGGCCGCGATGCTCAACGACGCGCCCCGGGGCGGCTCGAAGCCGGCGCCGAGGGAGAGCGCGCCGAGGTTGCCGTCCCGTCCGGGGGCGGGAGAGAGCCCGGCGGACAGCCCCATTCGTTCGACGGTGGCGGTGACCGGGCCGAGGGCGAGGCGGGCGGTGCCGGTGACGACGGCGCGCAGGCCGTCCTCACCGGCGGTCAGGCCGAGCTGGATGCCCTGGACCTCGAGCGGCCCGAGGCGGAAGTGGACCGGCAGCTCGGCGGCGAGTCCGGCGGAACCGTGGACGTGCAGGCCCTTGCGCCGGGACCAGACCAGGCCCGAGTCGAACTCGGCGCGCAGCCCCTCGGCGGGCAGGACGCTCGCCAGGAAGCCGTCGCCGTCCCCGGGCGCCACCACCAGGGCGGCCTTCTCGGCGGCGGCGCCGATCTCGAGGTCGGCGCGGTCGAGGAGTTCGGCGGGGGTGGGGGTGGGGCCGTCCTCGGCGGTGGCGTCGAGTTCGGCGGCCAGCCAGACGCGGACCGCGCCGATCTCCAGCCGGGTGCCCTCTGCGGAGCCCAGCCGCAGCGCGGGGTGGCCGTCCCGCACGGTGCGCAGCTCGGCGCGCAGGCCGACATGGCCGAGCGCGTCGTCGGAGAGGGTGACGCCCCGCGGTCCGACGGCCAGGCCGGGGCCGGCCGCGGAGAGGTCGACGTGCAGGCCCCAGCGGCCCAGCAGCTGATCGACGGCGACCGCGCCGCTGGGCACCAGCACGACACCGAGGCCGCCGGTCTCCTCCGAGGCCAGGGCCAGGGTGAGGCCCAGCTCCGCGCCGAGCGACGCCCCGCCGACCTTGTGGGACAGGGTGAGCATGCGGCGGCCCAGCGCGATGCTGTTGGCGTCCAGGTCCGTGTCGTCGTCCAGGTCGGGCACGCCGATCAGCGCGGTGACGCCGAGGGCGTGCAGCAGGGCGCCGAGCCGGGGCAGCAGCAGGTCGGCCAGGGTGTCGGCGTCCGCCTCGGTGGCGAGTCCGTTCGGCAGGTACCGGGCGCGGAGCGTGCCGACGGGGTCGGAGACCAGGTCGACCAGCCGTTCGGGGTACACCCGGGAACGGGCCCGGGGGCGGCGCAGCGGCACCCCGTCCACGATCAGCCCCGGCTCGGGGTCGGCGTCCTCCGCGGTGACCACCACCCCCAGCAGCACCAGCACCTGGTGGAGCACCGGGTGGTGGCGGACCAGATAGGCGATCACCAGATGGTCCATCAGGTCGCGGGCCAACGCCTCGGCGTCGAGGGCGGCGAGCGCGGGCGGAAGACCGCGGACGGCGGAGAAGGCGGCGGAGGTGGCGGACAGCACCCGTCCCAGGTCCTCCAGCGAGTCCGGGGGGTCCTCCAGCAGGCCGGTGATGTCGCCGACGGCGGCGGTGACGTGTTCGAGCCAGTCGGTGAGGTCGGCCCCGGTGCCGGGGAGCGCGGTGAGGTCCCAGCCGAGGGCGTCGAGCAGGGCGTCGAGTTGCCAGTCGTCTCCGGCGGCGTCGAGCAGCGGCTGCAGCAACCGCTCGACCTCGCGGACGAGGAGGGCCTGAGCGTTGCCGTCCCCGGGATCCGCGGCCCCGGGCAGGGCGGGCAGGGCGTCGGTCATGGCGTGGTCCCGTCTAGGCCGGCAGGCCGTCGGTGTCGAGTTGGAAGTCGGGTTCGGTGCGGAGCGTGGCCTGGTCCGCGGCGAGGTCGCCGAGGGGCAGGGTGTAGTCGCGCGGGTTGCGCGCCTGCTGCTCGGCGGGGGTCGCGGTCGGCGCGTACCAGTACGGCCAGTCCTCGACGTAGCGCAGCGTGTGGCCCGGGTCGCGGGAGTGCCGGTGGCCGCCGTGATGCGCGGGGTGGGGCTCGGCGGGCTGGGGAACCTCGGCGTCGGTGGGGTCGTCGTCCGCGGGGGCGATGCCGGCGGCCGGCACCGGGTCGGGGCAGCGTTCCAGGATGGCGGCCGCGAGCGCCTCCTGGTGGTCGGCTGTCCATGGCCGCGGATTCGTGCCCCAGACCAGATCGGGACGGTTGGTCCGGGCGGTGACCACGACCCGCTGGAGGGCCGTCGCGGCGACCCCGGTGCTGCCGTCGCGGGCCACGTTGGCGGGGGAGAAAACGTGCCACCGGTGCACCAGGGCGATGGTCTTCTCGGAGCGGAAGACGTCGCCGACGGTGACGCCCGGGTCCATCGGGGCGGGGTTGTCGGCGGCGGCGCCGGGGGCGTTCCACGGGGTGGACAGGACGTCCCGCAGCCGCATGCGGGCCATGTCCCACATGGCCCGCTGGAACGGCGCGCTCGTACGTCCGGCCATGACGAACCGGTGGAACCAGTGCCAGGTCTTGAAGAACTCCAGCTCTCCGTACCGGCGGTAGGTCAGCACGTTGCTGCCCGCAGGAGCGGTGAAGCCGGTGAGCGGACGGGCGGTGCCGGTGCGGTCGGTGGCCGTGCCGTAGGCGGTGTACTTGCGCAGGTCCCGCACCCACAGCGAGGCCTGGCCCGGCGCCGCGGTCTTGCCGTCGCCGATCCAGGTGCGGTCCGGGGCGATGCCGCAGTCGCCGACGAGCTGGTTGAAGGCCGCCTCGTCACGGGTGCGCAGGTAGGCGAGGAAGGCCCACAGCTCGCCCTCGTCGACGTTCCACTGCTCGCGAGGCGGACGGCCGGCGACGTTGGGCTGCCAGATGCGCGCCCCGAGCGTCCAGTGGCACAACCCCAGTGAGGCGAAGGCGTGGTCGTAGCAGTTGACGGCGTCGAAGAAGCCGAGCGCCTCGACCTCGGCGACCGCGCGGATCACCTTGAAGGTGGCCAGGGTCCGGGCGGGTAGCTCCGCGAGCGGCCTGCCGATGAGCCGTTCCGGAAGGATTTCCGCCTCCGGCCAGCAGTCGTTGCGCTCGGGCAGTGCCACCGGGCCGCTCATCGGACGGGCCGGGTCGCCGGCGGCGGCCCGGGGGTCCTTGTAGGTGGTGCGCCGGCCGATCGCGGTGCAGCGGTCGCGCTCCGCGGTGTCCGCCGGCCGGGCGGCCGGCCTGGTCCAGCGGTCCGAGAAGTCGCGGACGTGCGTGCGCAGTCGCACCCCGTCGGGGTTGGTGGTGTCGTCCCAGCGCCAGATGTTGTCGGCCGGCCGGGCCGGGCGCTCGGGGGCGTCGGCGGTGGCCGCGCGCCGTTCGATCGTCTGGACGCGCTGCTTGGCCCCGGCCGCGTTCACGACCCAGGACTCCACCACCACCGGGCAGCGCCAGCGGTTGACCTTCCAGCGGGCGATGATCTCCCGAGTCGCGCCGTCGACACAGCCGCTGACCTGGCCGGTGTAGCGGCGGGCCTCGGGGACCTCGACCGACTCCAGGGCGGAGGCGTAGCCGTACCACTGCTGGTCGTCGGGGACGGAGACGTCCCGGGGCAGCCAGGTGACGCCCTCCCCCACGGGGTAGGCGGCGGCGCCGGTGTCGTCCTTGGCCCGCACCACGGTCCACTGGTTGCCGGCGACCTCGGTGACCTCGAGGTTCTCGAAACCCACCCGGATGCGGAAGGGCGCCGCGGGGAAGCCCTCCGCGGACTCCACGGTGAGCGTGGTATCCGCCCTGCCCGGCGCGGCGGCCAGCCGGGTGAAGGCGCCGGCCACCCGGGCGATCCGGCCGCGCTTGGCGTACGTCTGGAGCTCGCGGACGGCCCACCGCACCGAACGGTCGAAGCGGCCGGTGCGGTCCAACACGATCAGGAAGCCCAGCTCCTGCAGGTCGCGCTGGAGGTCGAGGATGTCGTGGTCCTCGCCGGCGTCGAACTGGCCCTCCTCCAGATTGCGGTCGCGGTACAGCTCGGGCAGGTTCTCGACCGGCAGCGACGGCGGCTGGCCGACGTCCAGCGGCACTGAGAACCGGGTCAGCGGAGCGCCCTCGGACTCGCCGGGGATCCGCCACCACAGGGTCTGGACGACGGACTTGGCGTCGCCGTCCTTCCAGACGAACTGGATCTCGCCGAGGTTGTTGCGGCCCACCAACTGCTTGCCCTCGCCGAACCGGTCGCGGTAGCCGGAGTGGTTCTGGGCTGCCCGGACGTACCAGCGCAGCGAACGGCGGCGGACCGCGGCGTCCTCGGGCGGGAAGGTGACCGGCTGTGGCGCGCCGGTGGGCGGGCGCAGCCGGTCCGGGTCCTCGTGCCGGTAGAAGTCGACCCGGTACCGCCAGTCCGGGTTCCTCTCCAGGGTGTGCGCGGCGGTGATGTCGGTGACCGCGGGGAAGCCCTTGGCCCGCCAGCGGACGAACCGCCCCGGGCGGGCCGGGTCCGGCTCCAGGCCGGCGTCGATCACCTGCTCGTCGGGGTTGGCCCAGGCGACCCGCCGCACGGCCGGGATCGCCTTCGACCGTTCCTGGAAGCCGTTGCTGTGCAGAAAGAGGGAGCCGTCGTACTCGTCGTGCGCCGGTCCGCCGTTGAGCTGGGCGAGAACGCCCCGGACCGGGCCGGTGCCGGGGCGTTGGAAGGCCGCGGTGGCCTCGTAGGACAGCCGGGCCGCGAACCCGAACCGGGTGTCGCCGGAGAGGGCGACCACCCGTCGGCGGCGCACGCCGGTGCCGTCCGCCCCGGGGCGGGTGAGCAGCCGGGCGACCAGGGCCTCGAAGGCGAGCTTCCGGTGTCCCCAGCCGTCGTGGTCGGCGACCAGATCGGCGGCGTCCGCGCGCAGCGCGCGCAGGGCGGGGCCGGCGAAGCCGGCGAGGTAGGGGTGGCCGACGACCGGTGCCGGGGACACCACCAGGGTGATGTTGTCGAGCCCGGTGTCCGCGGCCGGGTCGACCATCGCCGCGAACGGCCGGTCGCCGTAGAGCAGAGCCGAGGGCGAGTCGGGGCCGCCCGGATAGAACCGGTCGGTGCGGGTGTCCGGCACGCAGACCTGGTGGGCCCGCCAGGCGATGGTGTAGTGCCAGGTCAGGGCGCCCGGCTCCCGGTCGACCGAGCCGGCCGTCAGGCCGCGCGGTACCCCGGTGCGCAGGGCGATCTCCCGGGCGGGCGCGTCGGCCGTGTGGTCCGGGGCGGCCAGCGCCGCGAGCAGGGTCCGGCCGGGCGCACCGGCCGGGCCCTCGGCGGCGAACTGCTCGGGAGTGTTGCCCCAGCCCTGGAAGACCGCGTACGCGGCGAGCGCGTTGCCCAGCAGCCGGCGGCCGAGCGGGCTGCCGGACAGCTCGGTCACCGAACGCGCGGTGCCGAACCAGCCATCGGTGACGTCATGGCCGTCGAGGGCCGTGTACGTGGGGACGTTGGCCAGCACGCGCCGCACCGCGACCAGGTTCTGCCGGAAGACGTCCAGCCGGCCGGCCTCGCCGACGAAGCGTTTGCGTACCGCGTCCAGTCCGTTCCAGTAGTCGGGGCCGACCACTTCCTCCGGCAGCCGCTCCCCCTCGGGCACACCCAGGGCGGCGGCGACATCCGGATGGACCTCCGCGAACAGCGTGGCCGGCCCTCCGCCGGGGCCGTCCGGCACGGTCGGCCAGAGCACGTCGGACCAGGCCAGCAGGTACATGGCGCAGAATTCGGAGAACCGCAGCAGGTGACTGTCGCAGCGATGGGCGGTGACCTTGAACAGCTCCCGCGCCGGCTTGCCGCGGAATCCGGGGTGCAGGGCACGCTCCGGGTCGGCGAGGCCGGGGAAGGTCTCGTCCCGGCCCAGCAGCGCCCGTCCCCGGGTGGTGCACAGGTGCAGCATGGCCTCGGCGACGTCGTCGGCGTAGATCTGGTCGCCGGTCAGGAAGAGCTGCTGGGGGCGCCGTTCGGTCGACCCCGCGTCGGCGCGCAGCACCTGGTCGAGGAGGGAGAGCGCGTCCGGGCCCTCGCCGTGTGGTTTGCGGTTGGACGTGTGGAACACCCGCAGCTTGTCCACCGTGGCGGGCGGGGTGACGAAGCCGGGCGCGGCGGGCGCGCCGGGGGCCTCGCTGTAGACCAGCCGCCGGCGGGCCTCCTCCACGGTGGCCGCCACCACTCCCGCGGCGAACAGGTCCGGCGCGGTGGCCGGCGCGGGCGCGGTCGGCGTGGCGGTGTCCTCGGCGAAACGCATCGCGTAGCGGTGCAGGGTCCCCGGCCGCAGGGCGTCGCCGGTCGCGGTGACCGCGACGACGTGTAAGTGCTCGCCGATCCGCGCGGTGACCCGGGTGCCCCGGAGCCGCAGCGTCGCCGCCGGGTCCCCGGTGGCGCCCTCGTACACCTCCAGGGTCACCTTGCGCGGGGCCTTGAGGGCGACCCATACGGTCGCGCTGTTCTCGTCGACCCGGCGGACCACCGGCCCGGCCAGGACCAGCGGCAGTGCGGCGACGTCCCATGACGCGGGAGGCATATCATGCCTCCCTGTGCCAAACCAGGGCATGCGTGTACAACAGCAACATCGTCCCCCCCGTTGTCGTCTGCCCGAAGTAAACCTTTTTTCATTGCTGTTTCACAAGGTTCGTGCAACAAGCGGAAGTTGGCCACAAAGGGGAGTTGGTCGACGTTGGGGACTCTCGCGGTGCCGCCCCTCCCTCCGCGGAGGTCGGCGGATCGGCCCCTTCACCGTCGTCACCCGATCACGGAACGCCCCTCGGGGCCGGCGTTGGCGAGCCGGTGTCCGTCCGGTTCCCCATCTGGGGGTGGGCCCGGGGCGGCCCCGTCCCGGGCCTGCTCCCTTTCCGCCTGCGGCACCTTGTCCACGAGCCTCCGGAACAACCGACACCGCTCTCCGGGCGGGCTCATTGACCCCTACGGTGACGGTTGGTCTTCCGGGTCGGGAATTCCGTCCGGACAGCCGGCGAGACGTTCGAGGATCCCGTCCGCGGCTTGGTCCGGACGTGCGACGCGAGATCGGTGTTCCAGGCGCGGACATCGCGTTCCAGGACCTGGACCGTTCGGTGGACGCCCCGCCGCGTCCGCTCGCTCGTCGGCTCCGTGTTCCACCGGCATCCGGCGTACCGGGAGACCACGGTCGCCGTGTACGGCGTTGGCGGTCTTCTCCCGTCGGCCGTGCGGACCGCCCGCGGCCGCCGATGACCGCGCGCCGGGCCGGCGACGGCCCCGGGCCCCCGCAACAGGCGGGCGCGACCCCCCGGACAGGCGCCGCAACCGTCCTTCGTCACCGGCGGTGGGAACGAGCCACCGCGATCAGGCCGCTTCGCGGACCTCCTCCACCACGCTGGTCCCTCGCTCGGGGCGCGACTCCCAGGCCCACGACTCCTCGAGACGCACACGGCCGTCCGCGAGCACCACGATCCGGCTCTCGCACACGCCGTTGGCGGTAGCCCGGTCGACATCGAGGTGGGTGTAGCGGAAGTGCAGCCGATCGCCCTGGCGTGTCCCGACGAGGAACCCTCGCACGATGTCGCCGCCCGCGTACTCCGCCCAGACGACGCCGTCCTCCTCGCGGTACCGGAAGCGCGTGGCGCCGCCGACCTGGCCGGTGGACGAGTTGCCGGCGCCGGCGAACACCTTGCGGTCCAGGGAAACGGTCGCCGGAGAGAGGGAGGCCGCGGCGGCGGGCGATGGGGTGGTCACGGCCGTGACTTTAACCCACGGCCGTGAAGGTCAAGGGGCCGGGATCCGGTGCCGGGATTCGGGCACGCCGGCACCGACAGATGCCGCCTGCCACCACCGTGAGCTCTCGTGCGTGTCATCTCCGGCAGACACGTTTTCCCTCGCCACACGCCTCGAGCGGAGACCTCGCGGTGGCACGGAAGCGGCACTTGGCCCCTGTCGGTCGCCCGGCGCTTCACAGGTGCCGGGCGGCCGGAGGGGTTCGGCGCGGGGCGGCGGCTGCCGGGCGGCCGCCGTGGTTCTCGGTGCGACATCCCGGCCTCGTGTCGGCGAACCACCAGGGGATACACCGCGCCGTGCCGGCGAGCCCCGATGCCCGTCTCACCCCCGTGCCGGCGGCGGACAGTCCTCACCCCCACCATGACCAGCGCACGGGCGACGGGAAGCAACCGTCGGCGACTGCCGCCCACTCCACTGACCCGGAGCCGACACATCACAGGAGGCTCGGCTTCCGTGCCGTCCCGCCTCCCTGTTTCCGAGGTGGGTGGATGCGCTGGACGTACCGGGATCGACGGTCGGTCGGCGGCATCGGGTTCGCTGTCGGTGAACCCGCTCGGGCGGACCGTGCTCGCGGTGCTTGGGTGCCGGGATGGAGATTCTGGTACTGGGCGGGACGGCGTGGGTGGGGCGGGAGCTGTCGCGGCAGGCGGTCGGGCGCGGGCATCGGGTGACGTGTCTGGCTCGCGGTGAGAGTGGAGCAGTCGCGGACGGGGCGACGCTGGTGGCCGCCGACCGGCGTGATCCGTCGGCGTACACGCCGCTGCTCGACCGCGACTGGGACGCGGTCGTCGAGGTGTCATGGCAGCCGGGCTTCGTGCGCGGGGCGCTCGGCGCGCTGGGCGGCAGGGCAGGGCACTGGATATACCTCTCCTCCATCAGCGCCTACGCCTCCCATGCCGCGCCGGGTGCGGACGAGTCCGCGGTTCTTCACGCTCCGACCGCCCGGAGCGAGGCGGACCGCGCGGTGTACGGCGAGGCGAAGGTCGCCTGCGAGCGGGCGTCGGTGGCCGCCGTGGGCGACCGCCTCCTCATCGCGCGTGCCGGTCTCATCGGCGGCCCGGGCGATCGCAGTGGACGCTCCGGCTACTGGGTGGCCCGGTCGGCACGTGATCCGCGGGGGCCGATGCTGGTTCCCGGCACGCCGGACCTGCCGACCCAGGTGGTCGATGTACGGGATCTGACCGCCTGGCTGCTCGACGCCGCGGAGACGGGGAGGGTCGGCACGTACGACGCCGTCGGTCCGGTCGTTCCGTTCGCGGAGTGGATCGAGTCGTCCCGCGCCGTCGGAGGGCACACCGGTCCGGTGGTCACCGCCGACTCGGCGTGGCTGCTCGCCAACGGCGTGGCCGAGTACATGGGGGCCGAGTCGCTGCCGATGTGGCTGGTGAAGCCGGGCTGGGAGGGGTGGTCGGCCCGGAGCGGGTCCGCGGCGCGCGCCGCGGGGCTGCGTCACCGGTCCCGGGCGGAGCTGCTGGTCGACACGCTGCGCTGGGAGCGCGAGCAGGGCTTGAACCGGGCACGGCGTGCCGGTCTCAGTGCCCGGCGCGAACGCGAGTTGCTCGACGTCCTCGGCTGACGGCGTCGGGCCGCTGCCGTCCACGCCACGCCCCGGTAGCGGTGCCCCGGGGGCCTCGCCTTCCTGTACCGCCCCCTGGGCCGCCCTCGGCGGTTCCGCCGGGCGCCGGCCACCCGGGAACACGCGAGAACGCCGAGGGCAGGGCCTGTGCCGGTCGGCCCCATCCATCGGGAGGTCCGTCCACACCACCGGACTGCCCTCGGCGGTGAGCCCGAACAGGGACCGTTCGATGTGGACCGTCGTGGTCGTTCGCGTCCCAGGCATGGTCGGCCACCCTACCGGGGGTGCCGGCGTGAGGCCGCCGCTGCCGTACCGGATCACCGCCGCCCGGTCCTCGGTCCACGCCGGCGCCGCGGCCATGGCGCGCTCGTGTACGGCCTCGATCGCCCGTCGGGTCCCTCGTCACCCAGCGCTCACAGCAGGTGGATGGCGGACTGGGGACGGAAGCCGCCGTTCGGATCACCGGTGAGGGCACCTTCCGGTGATTGCCGCACCCCTCGCGTACGCCGCACGTGCCGCGGCGGATACGCCGTCTCCGCAGAGGACGACCCCGCGATCCATGAGGAGATCAGCCTTGCACGCAGTGGTCCGGCGGTACGAGGGGGTGACCGATCCGGCCGAGGCGGGACGCCGGGTGAGCGAGGGGTTCGTGCCGCTCCTCCGGCAGGTCCAGGGTTTCGTGGCCTGTTGGAACTCCTAACGGAATGCCGCACCTGACCTGCTGCGTCGTTGCCGGGGCGGTG
>NZ_BAAASZ010000042.1:18312-116195 GCF_039533145.1 Streptomyces macrosporus | reverse complement strand
GGACAGAGGTCGCCAGCGCCCCCGGCCCCCGCACGACGAGCTCGACCTGCCCGGGACCCACCTCGATGAGACTCACCCGCCGAAGGATACGGACGTCAACAGGTTGACGGCATCATGTTTTCGTGGCCTGGGACCGCTGCTACTTCTCATCAACATTCGGCGGCCCAGCAGCAACCAACTGCTCCCAGCTCCCACCGACAAGTGCTCTTCGTTCTGACCTACGCAGCCACCACGACCTTCCCAGGCACTTCCTTGCGGCGCTGGAGAGTTGCCTGCAGTGTGTGCCCCTGCGGCCATTTCTGTCCTTGCCGGCGCTCCGACGGACTTCCTGGTCGCCCCCGGGCTTGTCGCCCGTAGCGGCCCGAGCTGGGAGGACGGGAAGGTCGATGTCTGGGTCGGTGTCCGGCATCGCAGCGCGCTGTGTCCGCTCGCCCGGCTCGGTATCCCCTGGCGGCATTTCGACGGATGGCGGCTTCCTGGCCGGGAGCGGCTCGGCCATGAGGCGTTCCGCCGCTGTGCACGTAGCCGCGTACCCGGCTGTGCACTTTTTCACCTGTGAGCCGACACGAGTGGCCTGGCTGGCTTTGTTCACTTCTTTGGGCAGCGTTTGTCAATGAGTTCGGGCGGCAGTCGGTGATCAGATTGCTCTCCGATGTTCACGAGTTTTGACAGCAGCATGCCCTCAGGCGGGATGTCCGTTCGCGGAGTGCTGTCGGTGGCCGGAGCTAGGGTCCGTGGTGTGAGTGACTACTACGACCTGTTTCTGGCTGTGGACCTGCCTCCGGATCTGCCTGAGCCGACGCTGCAGGAGCTGAGGTGGCTCCTGGGGCAGGCAGAAGCGCCGCCGACGTTGGAGTCGGCCGACTGGGACTCCTGGGGTTACCCGTGGCAGGTCTTCGCCGGTGGTTTTGCGAGCCACTCGTTCGACGGGGTGGACACCTCCCTCCTGCTCCGGGCCGTGGACAGGCCGAATCTGGATGGCAGCGTGCCCTGGGCTCTGACCGTCCGAACGTGCGTCCACGAGGATGAGTTCGGGGTGGTGATGGAGGTCGTCGAGTGGATTCTTCGGCAGTCGACCGCGCAGGGGTGGGTCGGGTTTCTGCGCTACTCGGGTTCGGACGAGGTCCAGCATGTGGTGCGCCACCAGGACGGGTTCGATGTTGTCGACGTCCGCATGACCAGGAAGCAGATCAGTAGGTCGTGGTCGTAGCCGTGGCCCGCCCTCAGTGCGGGCCATCTGCAATGGGCCGGATGGTTCAGCTGGCGGCGGATTGTTCGGTGCGGGCCCGGTCGTCGCACTCGGCCAGCAGCAGCTCGGCGAGGAAGCCGCGGCAGGTCATCTGGTCCTTCATCGCCCGGTCGGCGATGTCGGCGAACTCGTTCCGGATCGACGGAAGCCGCAACAGACGGCAGGCGGAGTCGATCGCGGCGTCGGCGGCCTGCTCGGTCAAGCCTCGCCGGCGGGGCAGGGGCACTGGGCTTCTCCCTCTCGGTGGTCACCGCCGCTGGCGCGACGACGTCGGAGCAACTGGTCATAGGGGGGCACCGAGGGCAGCGGCCTGGTGTCCGGCGGCAGGTGGGCCGGCCTCCACTCGTGCAGAAACGTCACGGTGCCCGGCGCCGGCGGCTTCGATGCCGTCTGGCCTGGCGGAGGTACCGGCTCGTCCTCGGCCTGGGCGGCCTTGCGGGCCTCCAGGGCGACCGCGTCCGCCGTCAAGGCTCCCGCCCGCAGGGCAGAGGCCAGCCCGGCAACCAGGTGTTCGTGGGCGATGTGCCGGCCCAGCAAGAGCACCTCGATCAGGGCGCGGGTGCCATCCGGCTCGCCGTGGACCTTGCATGCCTGGGCCCACCAGGCGTCGTGGACCGGGGTGAACCTTCCTGCAGATCGCGCTTGTTCGAGCGCGGTGGCCCCGGGGAAGGCGCCAGGCTTGCGGATCAGGGCCTCCAGATAGTGGTCCAGCTCCAGTCGGCAGCGGCCCTTGGCGATCAGCCGCTCGTGCCGGGCCACCTCCACGTTCTGGTCGTAAACCACCAGGTGAGAAGCATGCAGCAGCACCCTGACCCGCTTGCCGATCAGCCTGGCCGGCACCGAGTAGCGGTTCGTGCGGACCGGGATCTGGCCGTAGGGGTCGACCCGCGGGGTGAACACCCGCCCCGTCTCGAACGGCTCCTGCGGCAACGGCATCAGTAGTGGCTGTTCGAGCGCGAAGTACTCGTCGATCGTCCGCGGCCTGGACCCGATCCGCCGCCGGCCGTCATGCAGGTCCCACTGCTCGACCATCTCGTTCAGCTCCGCCAGCGAGCCGACCTCCGGCACCGGTGCGAAGTGGTTGCGGAGGAAGTAGCCGATCCGTCCCTCGACCCCGCCCTTCTCGTGGGCGCCTTCGACACCGGGGCGGCAGTAGAAGCTCTCGATCCCGAAGTGCGACTTGAACGCGATCCACCGGTCGGCCTCCACCCTGGCCCGGCTCAACCCCAGCACCCGGGCAACAGCGGCTTTCAAGTTGTCGTAACGGACCTTGCTCCGAGGGACGCCACCCAGCGTCCGAAGCGCGTGAACACGCCCTTCGAAGAAGGCTTCCTGCCCGCAGGAGGCGAACACCCGGTGGACGGCCTTGCCCGAATAGGACAGGCGGAAGGAGAACAGGTAGCAGGTCACCAGCTCGCCGGCGAGCCGCACGGCCACATCGCCGAAGTCGACCTCCGCCTCCATGCCGGGCGGGTGGGTCTGGGGACGAACGCCTCCACCGGGGCCTTGCCCGACTCGACCAGGATCTCGGGCTTCCGGGCCGCGACGTAGCGGCGGACCCTCTGGTAGGAGACGTCGGCGCCGTGTTCCTCGACCAGGCGGTGGAAGATCCGGGTGACCGTGTGCCGCTGTTTGCGCGGCGCGTCCAGATCCCCCTGCAGCATCCCATCGATCAGCGGCTTGTACGGATCCAGGACCGTCGGCCGTGGCGGCAGCTTCTTCCTGGGCTCCGGCCAGACCGAGTCCACGGCCTTGCGGACCGTCCGCCACGACACGTTGTACTTGCGCTCGATCTCCCGGATCTTCATACCACCGCGGTGGTCGCGGCGGACCGCCGCGTACAGCTCGACCTTCGACATCTGCGGCATGACCAGGGCCTTTCACCAGGAGCATCCCGATGCTGCCCTGGCAAGCACCCCAGTGACTTCAAAACTCGTGAACATCACCCGACCGTGGATCTGGGCGCCTCCCAAACCCATGAACAACTGACTTCACGAGTCGGGTTCTGGCGCAACTTCTGTGGTCCGTGACGCAGCGTGTCCGGGGCGAGGGCTGGGAACGGCGGGGAATCTAACGAGGCTGGCGTCAGTGGGCGATGATGATCAGACTCCACTGGTGATAACGAAGGAACCCGAATGCCCGGAGCCAGGGACAACGATGGGCCCGAGTCGGCTGAGTACGGTGCCGCCCCTGCTCTGCCCCAGACCGGACTGATCATCTTCTTGAACGGGACGTCCAGTTCAGGCAAGTCCAGTATCGCCAAGGAACTGCTGCAGATCCTGGATGAGCCGTACTTTCACATGCCGGTGGACGCCTTCCACTCAATGCGAACCCGTCGGGAGGTCGGTCCGAAGGAGCTGCCCGACCTTCTGCGGCGAACGTGGATGGGCTTCCACCGGGCAGTCGCCGGTATGGCCGTGGCCGGCAACAACGTGGTGGTCGACCATGTGCTGAGCGAGGATTGGCGTCTGCTGGACTGTCTGGGGCTCTTCAGTGCCAGAGAGGTCGTTCTGGTTGGCGTGCGGTGTTCGCTGGAGGAACTTCAGCGGCGTGAGCAGGCACGCGGCGATCGCCCGGTGGGCCTTGCGGCCCGGCAGTTCCAGCGTATCCATGCGCACGGTCTGTACGACTTCGAGTGCGACACCACCACGGCCGGTGCTCTGGACTGCGCCCGGCAGATCAGCGCCTTCCTGCCGCAGCGGCCGCCTCCCACCGCGTTCGAGCAGCTCCGAACGAAGCTGCGTCCCGATCTGTCGGGCGCGGGCCGAGAGGTCGGGGTGCTGTCATGACAGCAGGACGCGTTTGCGGAGCAGACTGAAGCTGGCGCGGCCGAACATCTGGCGTTTGAGCATCTTGATCCGGTTGACATGGCCTTCGACGGCTCCCGAGTTCCAGGGGAGGGTGAGGCCGGCGGTGACGGCGTCGCGGTCGCGGTCGATGCCGGCGGCGAGGGTGTGGAGGCTGGATAGGTCGTCCTGCCGGACGGCGTCGAGCCAGTTGGGCAGGCGTTCGCCCTGGCGGTTGGTGAGCATGGTGGCGAAGGACCGGACGTGCCCGGTGAGGGCGTCCAGTTCGGGGCAGTGGGTCCGGACGGTCTTGAGCTGGAGCTGCTCGGCCTCGGTGAGGGTGTCGGGGTGGCGGAGGATCCATCCGGCGACGGCCCGGGGAGAAGGCGGCCGGGCGGTCACCGGCCGCGGTGAGGTGCGTTTCTGGTGCAGGTAGGCGCGGACGCGCTGGTAGCTGCCCTGGTAGCCGAGCGGCACGATCTCCTTCCACAGCTTCCAGGCGTTGGTGCAGCCCTCGTTCCAACGGTCGTCGAGGTAGGTCTTGTACGCGTCGAGGACGGAGGGGCGGTTCTGCCACTGGCCGGTGAAGAGGTCTTCGGGCTTGGCGGCGTCGGCGTATTTCTTGACGGTGCGGCTGGTCATGCGGAGCTGTCGCTGGATCGCGCGGCGGCTGTGCCCGGCCTTCAGCAGGGCGTGGACGGTGGCGTGCGTAGTCCGGGTGTGATCGGCGAAGCGGTGGCCGGTCGGCCACGGCGAGCCGGACGTCGCTTCCGATGGGGCGGGTACGGGCTCGGGCGCCTCGGGGACCAGGACGCGCAGGCAGTGGCGGTGCTGTGTGACGGTTCGCTCGGCGGCCTCGCTGAGGTTGTGCCACAGGTGCCACCGGTCCGCGACCTGGACGGCCTGCGGCGCTCCGGCGGCGGCGCCGTCCGCGAAGAAGGGGGCGCGGTCGCGGCAGACGACTTCGACACCGGGCTGCTGGGCCAGCCACGCGGCCAGCGTCGATGCCTCCCGGTCTGGCAACAGGTCGACCGGGCGCCGCGTCTCGATATCCACGAGGACTGTGCCGTAGTGACGGCCCTTGCGCGTGGCGTACTCGTCAACACCGACCACCCGCGGGGCAGGCAGCTCCGGTTCGGGAAGCGCGTCGACCAGCCGCAGGACCGTGCTGCGGCTGACGGACACCCCGAAGGCCCTGGCCAGCCGGGCGCCGGCCCGGCCGGCCAGGGCGAGGCCGACCGCGGCCAGGGTGGAACGCAGCCGCTCAGTACGCTGACTGTGGCGGCGGGTCAGGCCCGGTATCTGCTCCACGAAGGTCCGTCGCCCGCACGCGGCGTTCCGGCAGGTGAACCGGCGGACCCGCAGCCGGAGAACAACGCTTTGTCCGGCGCTGGACACGTCAGCAGGAAATCGCAGGTAGGAGCCGTGGACCAGGCTGGACCAGGTCCCGCATTCCGGACATACGGCGCCCGTCGCGGTGCATCGCGCGTCAACGCGCACTATCGCGGTGTTCACGTCCACCGACAGCACAGCGACCGCGATCGACAGAAACAACAGCTCCTTCAGCCGGAGCACGACCTCTTCCACGGCCCCGACTGTCAGCCAAAGCGCGCTGGCCACTGCTCGTTTTCGGGCAATTTCCCAGCCCGCCCAGAAACCTTCAACTGTCACTCAGCGTGGCCGCACCACAGAAGTTGAGCCAGAACCACGAGTCGTGAACAAAGCCACCTGGCGGTTGCGACGGTTCGTCTCCGACTGGGAGGGGCGGGGGTCTGGCCTCGGCCGGAGGGGTCGGGGTGGGCACGGGGAGCCGGTGAGGGTTGATCGGTCGGGCCGGTGGTCGGTAGGCGGCTGCGCTGCGGTGGGGTGCGGGCCGTCGGTGGTGCCGTCGGGAGCCCTTGGGGGGTTCGGTGGGGTGGGTCAGGTGTCGGTGGTGATCGGGTGGTCGTGGCTCATGCGCTGTCAGGACGTCAGCAGGTACTTCAGGTACTCCATGGGGGTCAGGGGGGTGCGGTCCGTGGTGGTGGGGCCCGGGGGTCCGGAACGTCATGGCTTGGCCGGGGTGGTTGAGGTGGGGCGGCGGGGTGCTGAGGTTGCGGTGGGGCGGCGAATCGGGCTCGGGGCAGGTCCTGGGCGTGCCGTGGCAGCGATTCGGTGACCGGCCATCCGTCGGGGGACGGTCCGGCGGCGGTGCCGGTGGTGGGGTCGGCGGAGCGCAGCACCGAGTTGACGTGCCGTTCGGCGTCGGTGCCGTCGCGGTGGGGGGTGGCCTTCGCAGGAGGAGATGGTGGTGATGAAGATGGTGATGATGCCGGGGAGAGAGGACGGGCGCGGACCAGGGGCACGATGCCGGGGTCGAGCCGGTGCCACGGGGGTTCGCCGGTCGAACACCGGGCACGCCCCACGCCCCCCACCCGGCAAGGGGGGATCGAGATCGGCGGCCCCCACCACAAGCCGGAGCCGGGGCTGGAGGTGGGCCACTCCCCCACTCCCGGACTCGGGATTGGAACAGAACCCCGGCAGGTGGACGGATACAGACGGCCTTGACGCAGGCGGGTGGTACAGCGGCGGCGCGGGCCGAATCGAGGCGCGAAGGTGGGGCGGGTGTCAGTCGCGGGGCCGGGTGAGGAGGGGCGCGGCCGCGTCAGGTGCAGGTGTCGTCGGCTGGCCAGAGCACGGCCAGGGGGTGGTTGTCGGAGACCGACCGGCTGGCTTCATGCACGTTCAACGGTTCTGGCTCACCCTCTGTGGTGCGGAGAAGGAGGGCCTTCTTCTGGAACCTGTTTCGCCTGTCCGACCTGCGGGACGTGGGGTGGGTCGTCGCCCAGGCCCCGGCGTGACCGCCGACGTCACGGAAGTTGAGCTGAACCACGACTCGTGGATGAAGCCAGACCGGCCGTCACGATCCCATAGGACGGCTTCGGGCTGTCGGATTCTGCCGAGCCAGTCGGGAGGCGGGGCCTGGCACACGCAGGTTCGCGGGTCCTTGTTCTGGTCGCGCCGCAGGGCGGGCAGGACGTTCGTGCGGTCTCAGCCGGCGGCTTCGGGGGCATGGGCGGTGTCGCTCATGGTGCAGGACGGGCGGATGTCGGGCCGGTCCGGCGGCGACGGCTCAGGCCGTGTCCGTCCGGGCGGCTGGCGGCGCGCTCCCGGGCTCGGCGCCGGGGTCCTCGTGCTGGCCCCGGTGCCCGATGGGGCGGCCCGGTCCGGGGTGGGGGGGACGGGTCGGGCCCGCCTCGGCCGGGGTGCGGCCGGGGCGGGCCAGGGGAAAGGGTGTGGGGCCGGACGGGACGGTGCGGCTTGGCCGCCTGGCTACCCACCCCGGGGTGGGGTCTCCTTTCCGAGGGTGGCAGCGGCCAACTCGGTTCAGGTAGGGCGGCGGCGCCTCGCACCGACCACGGCACGGCACGGCCGGGTCCGGGACGTGACGGCTCGACGCGAGGGGCCGGGCGGTGGTGGTCCCCGGCTGGCTACGGCCCATGGGCCGCACACCTCTGGCACTTTTGCCGCCGACTCGTTGGTGGGCCGGCGGCTTTCCCGGTGGGTGGGATGTTTCCGCGAACCATCTCTGCCCCTTGGGGATTCAGGGGCTGGGGTGGGTTCCACAAGTCCGGCCCCGCATGGGATGTGGAGTCCGATGGCGGGACGGCCTGGAGTGTGCGGATGCAGGGCGGGGCAGGACATCGGCTCGCACCCTCCTCACGGTGCGGGCCGGTGGGGCGGTGCAGGGCATGGGGTCTGTTCCTGGTGGGGTGCGGGTCCCGTGCCGTGGTGTACGGCACCGGGCGGTTCAGCCGGTGGTCGGGCCGCCGTGAGGGGGTCGGGGGTATGGCCGGGTGCGGCCGGTCCTCGACGGCGGACCGGTCGGGGGCGGTGGACGAGGCCGGTGAGTTGGTCGAGAACGCCGTTCTGTTGCCACGTGGTGAAGGAGTCTGTAGACGCTCTGTCAGGGCGGGAAGTCGTGAGGCAGGTAGCACCAGAGGATGCCGATGCGGTCGACGTAGAGGGTGGCGTCCATCAGGTCGCGCAGGTCGTGGGTGGGACTGGCGGATGCCAGCCCGGGCGGCGCGCCGGGCTTCCAGGGCGGGGCGGACCAGCTCCCAGCGGGCGTCGGACAGGTCGTTGGGATAGTGCCATCGCGGCTGCATAGCGTTGGGATACGACAGGGGCTCCATGGTGGGCAGAGTGCCGACCACGGTTACGGCTATGACACGTACCGCCGTCTCCTGCGGGCGCGAGGTATCACATCGAAGATCGCTCGGAAAGGCACCGCCTATGGTTCCGGTCTGGGCAGGACCCGCTGGGTTGTCGAGCGGATCTTCGGCTGGCTCCTCCAGTTCAGACGCCTCCGCATCTGCTACGAGATACGCTTCGACCTCCACCTCGGCCTGCTCTAGTTCGCTTGCAGCATCATCTGTTTGAGATGTCTCAGAACCTCATTTGAAGCGATCAGTAAGGAACATCGCCAAACCTCCAGCAACGGTCGGTGGTACTACGTAATCTCACTGTCATGGGGGTACCGGCACAGGATCCGTCACCGGAAGCCGATCGCGGCGAGGCGTGGCAGCGGCTGAGCGCGTATGCGTACCTCAGCGCTCCGGACCGGCTGGAGTATGTCGAGATCATGCGGGTCTTCTGCGGCACCCTCCTGGCCGACCTCGCCGTACCGGATGTACTGGCGAAGCTGGCCGAGCCCGGTGGGCCCGCGGCCGGGCTCGACGCCGAGACCCTCACCGTCCGGCTGGAGCAGCTGGTGCGCTGGGGGAACCTGCTGCGCAGCAGTCACTCGGTGAAGGCGTCGAGCATCACCGAGTACCAGCGGTCCCGATCCCGCTACCAGTTGTCCAAGCTGGGCGAGCGGATTCAGCGGGACGCCGACGAGGTCCTGGCTGGGGCGGACGCGGCGCGTGAGGTGAGCAGTGAGCTGCTGGCACTGGTCGAGCGCGGGCTGCGCGAGCTGAACGAGCTGGTCTACAGGCCGGGCGGCGTCGAGCCGCAGGACGCACTGGAACGGGTCAGCACGCTGTTCGTGCAGTTCGCCGAATTCGCGGACTCCGTGCGGGACTTCTATGCCTACCTCGGCCAGGTGCTGGCACGGTACGACCTGGACAGCGCCGAGTACCAGGGCTTCAAGGAACTGCTGCTCGACTACGTCGAGGCCATCAGGGAGGATGTGGCCTTCCGCGCCCCTCGGATCGCAGCAGTCCTGGACGAGCTGTGGCCGCACCTCCCCGGCCTCCTGGAGCACATCGACGCCCATGGCCAGGGGCTGTCCGGGGCGCTTGCGGGGGCCGGAGGCCCACCGGAGGTCCGGGTGCAGCGCAGCCGGGGCCGTGAGCTGACGGACTGGGAGGGGCTGCGCGGTTGGTTCACCGATGTCGACGGGCAGGGAAGCCAGGTCGATCAGCTGCGTGACGCCACCCTGCGCGCGTTGCAGTCCTTGCTCGCCAACGCCAAGCGGATGTTGCGTTCGGCCTCGGGAGAGATATCGCGGCGCAAGGATCTGCTGCGGCTCGCCCGGTGGTTCGACGAGGCGGCTCCGCAGGACGCACACGACATCGCGGTCGCCGCCTTCGGGCTGTACGGTACCCGCCATTTGGGCATCCCGCCGGCCTCCGACGAGGTGGTGCCCGCATACACCAGTTGGTGGACCGGCCCGGTGGTCGAAGTACCGGTGGCACTGCGTGAGCGGGGCAGTCGCGCGCAGCGGGGCCGGGCGTCGGCTGTGGAGGACCACTCCGAGCAGAAGCGACGCCTTCAGCATGCCGCCCGCGAGCAGGCGGCGGCCAGACGGGCCGCCGCGGACGAACTGCGCAGCGCCGCCGGTCGCCTCGCTGACGTACGCCTGACCTCGGCCGCTCTCGGGCTGTTGCTGGAGCTGCTGGCGACGGCTCTGGGGAACGCGCGGCTGCGACGCGCCGAAGCTGCGGGTACGGACGGGGCGCAGGATTTCGGGCTGGAGTCCGCGCAGAGCGAGGAGGCCGAGCTCGGCATCCGGCTCGCCGTACGCCGCACGACCGGTGTACAGACGGTGCTGCACTCGGCCGACGGCGACCTGGTGCTGGACGAGCTGGAGCTGGAGATCGGACGTTCGTCCGTCTCGGCCAGTGACGAAGCGGAGGTGGGCGTGTCGTGACACTTCCCTCGGCCCACGATGTGGCCTTGGCCGCCGAACGTCGCGCCGCCGGACGCCTGTTGCTCGCCCACCCGCTGGTGACATCGGACGGCCCGCATGCCGACCTGTTCCCCCTGGTCCGCAGGCACGCCGACTGGCTGGGCAAGCGGTTCCAGCAGGTGCTCGGTTACCGCCTGCTGGTCGACACCTCCTACGCCAGGCTGTTCAAGGCCGGGCTGGGCGTCGGTGCGGGGCATCGGCTGGAGCGCTCCTCCGGCACCCCCTTCACCCCGCGCACCTACGCCTGTCTCGCCTTGGCACTCTCGGTGCTGGTCACCGCCCCTGAGCAGCTGCTGCTCTCCCAACTGGTCGCCGACATCAGGGCTGCGGCGGCCGACGCGGGGGTGGAGCTGGAGGGGGCAGGCCGGGCCGCGGAGAAGCGGACCCTGGTCGCTGCCCTGCGCTGGCTGGTCGGCTGGGGCGTCCTCACGGAGACCGAGGGCAGTGTGGGCGCGCTCGCGCAGGAGGACGGCGGTGAGGCCCTGATCACGGTGGACCGGGAGATCGCCCGGGTCGTCGTGGCCGGCCCTCTCGCGCAGAGCCGGGACGGGGCCGACCTGGTGCGGCGGGCGGCGGACCCCGGGTTCGGCGGTCCTCGCACCTATGTGCGCCGCATGCTGGTGGAGACGCCCGTCGTCTACCTCGACGAGCTGACGGACGCCGAGCGCGACTGGCTGCGGACCCGGCAGCGCCGCGAGGCCCAGGCGTTTTCCGAACTTCTGGGCCTTGAGGCCGAGATCCGCGCCGAGGGCGTGGCGCTGGTGGATCCCGAGGAGGAGCTGACGGACTTGCACCTGCCCGGTACCGGGACGGTCGCGCAGGCCGCGCTCCTGCTGGTGGAGCGCCTGGTGGAACGGCTGCGGCCCGACGAGCCGGGCCACCCGGCGACCGGAGGGAGGCTTGTCATCGGGGTGGCCGTTCCCGGCGGCCTGGTGGACGAGTTGCTGGCCGGGCTGGTCGCCGAGTACGGGCAGCGCAGCAACTGGCAGCGCGACTGCTTGGAGGACCTTCCCGCGCTGCGGGAGGCCGTACTGGGCCTGCTGGTCCGCATGCGGCTGATGGCCCCTGCCGGCCCGCTCCGCTCCGAAGGGGTGGGCCTGCCCGAGGGGTACGACGGCACGGTCCCGGAGGGCCGCTCTGTGACCGGTGTCCAGGGGGCTCGCGTCGACGGCGCCGGCTGGGTGCTCCTCGCCGCGGCCGCCCGCTACTCCACCCGCGTCACCGTACGCCGGGCCGCTGGAGCGGCCCCGGACACCGCCACACAGCAGGAGCTGCCGCTATGACCCCGGGTACGAACGGCCTCATCCCGGTGCAGCGATCCGTTCCTGGAGCCGGTGTCCGCTTCCGTCTGCACCGTGCGGGCATCCACAACGTCTGGCAGTACGATGAGCAGGAATTCGCGTTCGGCGACGGACGGCTGCTGCTGCGCGGCAAGAACGGTGCGGGCAAGTCCAAGGCTCTGGAGATGTTGCTGCCGTACCTGCTGGACGGCGACTCCCGCGCGCTGGACGCCACGGGCACGGGCCGGACCACTCTCCTGTGGCTGATGCTGGACGGTTTCGAGCAGACGAACCGCCTCGGATACCTGTGGGTCGAGTTCCGCATGGCGGCGGACGTGGGTGACGACCGGTATCTCACCCTCGGCGCCGCCATCCGGGCGTCGAAGTCGACGAAGAAGGCCGCGCCGGTCTTCTTCGTCACTCCGCTGCGGATCGGTGAGGGCCTCTGCCTGGTCGAGGCGGGCAGGCCCCTGCCGGTGGACCGGCTCAAGGAGGTCGTCGGCGCGGAGAACGTCACGGACCGCGCGGTCCTGCACCGTTCGCGGGTGGCCCGTGAACTGTTCGGCATCACCGACGCAACGCGTTATCGCAACCTCACCCAGCTTCTCCACCGGCTGCGGCGCCCCACTGTCGGGGACCGTATCGAGTCCGGTGGGCTGGCCTCTCTGCTGAGCGAGACCCTGCCGGGGCTGGACGACGACGTGGTGGAGAAGGTGGCGCGCAACCTCCACGACCTCGACGCCGTCCGGGAGGAGCTCGGCCGCTTGGAGCGCACCGACCGTGCCCTGCGCACCTTCATGGCCGATTACCGCGGTTATCTGTCCGGGGTGCTGCGCAGGGCGGCGGAACGTGTGGACGGGGAGTTGGACATCCTCGCACTGCGGCGCCGGGAGGCGGGAGACGCCGCGAAGGCGACGGGTGACTTGAAGAAACAGGAGGGAGAGGCGGACGCGCGGCTGCGTGCTCTGCAGGAGGCGGAACAGGCCGCCCGGACCGAACTCACCGCTCTCCATGCGAGCAGCGCCTACCGCAGTCTGGAGGAGCTGTCGGAACGCCGCACCACGGTCGAGGCCCTGCACGCCGCGGCCGACACGTCCTTCGTCGCGCTCGGCAAGGCGCACGAGGCGGAGGAGAGCGCGGCCGATCGGCTGGCCGAAGGTGTCGAACAGCTGGGGAGTCGTCTTGGTGAATTGGGCACGGACCACCGGGAGTTGGTGGTCCAGGCCGAGAGGGCGGGACTTCCCACAGGTCATCTCGGTGAGACGGTCGCTCTGCCGCAGGTGGATTTGGCCGGAGCTTCGGAGGCGGATTTGACCGGCCCCGGTGGAGAGATCCGGACCGTGCGTCGTCGGCGAGTGTTCGCTGTGGACACATCGGTTGCCGGGATCTCCTTGCGGTCGTGGCAGGAGCGGCTGGAGGAGGCCCGGGCCGTGGTGAAGCACCGAGCCCGGATGGCCCAGGACGTGGCCCGTCTGGTCGAGCGAGCGAGGGACGCGCAAAGGCAGGCGGCTCAGGCGGACTCCGAGCGTGAACGGCTGGAAGGGGAGGCGGAGGAGGCCGCCGGCCGCCTCGAAGGCAGCCGGGAAAGGGTCGCCGAGGAGAGCGGCGGCTACGTTCGCCAGGTGGCGGAGTGGGTGGAGCACGTCCGTGCCGTGGTGGGTCCGGGCTGTCCACCGTTGGATGCCGTCCATGCCGTGGTCGCCTGCGAGACCTCGCCGGAGGCACCCTTCGCGGAGCGGGTGCTGCCGCCTGACATCGATGGCCAGGCGAAGCAGGCCGCTTTGACCGTGCTGGAACCGTACGGTGAAGAACTCACCGAGCGGCGGGACGCTCTCGGGTTGAGCGTCGCCCGGCTCGCTGAAGAACACGGTCGCCTGTTCCGGGAGAAGGAGGAGTGGGAGCGGCGCACCGATCCGGAACCGCCCGTCCCGTATCACCGCATCGCCGAACGGGCTCAGGGCACCGGAGCACCTTTCTATCGGTTGGTGGACTTCGCGGACGGCCTGTCCTGTGCCGACCGGGCAGGCTTGGAAGCGGCGCTGGAGGCGAGCGGGATCCTGGACGCCTGGGTCACTGCGGACGGAGTGCTTCTCGATCCTCTGACTGGGGACACCTTCCTCCAGCCCGGAACCGTCCTGCCAGGTGAGCAGACGCTGGCCACCGCGCTGCGCCCTGCCGCGCAACCGGAAAGCGGCATCACTCTTGAGCGGGTCGAGCACCTGCTGTCCGCCATCGCGCTCGCACCGGCCGGAGAGGCCACCGCGGCCGGTGCGGTGTACTACGACGGTAGTTGGCGTCTTGGCCCCCTCCGCGGTCGCCACACCAAGGATGGTGCCGAGTATGTGGGCGCCGCTGTACGCGCCGGGACCCGCCGCCGGATCCTCGTCGAACTGGGGGAACGGCTTGCGGAGGTGGAGCGGCGACTGGCCGACGACCGCGGGTGCCTCGACGAACTCGATTCCCGGCGCAGGGCCCTGACCTCGGCGGAACGCGACTTCCCCCGGTCCCGGTCCCTCGCCCGCGCATGGACCGAGCTCGAATCCGGCGAAAAGGAACTGCGGAGTCTGACCGCCAAGGCGACCCGAGCGGCACGTGAGGCGGAGGAGGCCCGCACCCTCGCTGTGAACGCTCGCGGTAAAGCGGAAGCGACCGCGACGTCCCACGACCTCCCCGCCGACCCTGACGTCCTGGAACGTGTACGGACCGCTCTGGTAACCCTGCAGGACGGCATCGGACGCATGTGCAGGGCCATCCGCGGCACAGCCGACGGGCTGGGCCGGAACCGGACCGACCGCACGAGGTACGAACGCGCCCACGGGGACCGCCTGGAGGCGGAGGAGAACCACCGGGTCCGGCTCGGCGAACTGCACACGGCCCGGCAGGACCTCCGCACCCGCGAAGAGGCCATCGGCTCCTCCGAAGAGGAGATCCTCGCCCGCGAGGAGGAGACCAAGCAACGCATCGCGAACGCCGACCGGGCCCGCCATGGAGTCGAACGTGAACGTGACGGCCTCCACGACCGGAGAGTCCGCGCGGAGGAGGACGAGAAACGCCGCCGCGAGGAGCTGCTGCGACAGCAGACGGCCGTCATCGACGCGGGGAGCGCCCTTCGCGGCGCTCTCGCCCGTCCGGAAGTGGTCCGTGGCGCCGGGCTGGACCGCTCGTCCCTGCCCGCCCACTTGGCGGACGATCCCGGCGCGGATGTCCGTAGCCGCATACGAGCCCTGCGCGAGCTGGCCGATGCCGTGCGAGGCGGCCTCGGCCGCCCGAGGAACGAGATTTCGGACAGCACGCTCCTCAACCGGCACACGGAACTGCGCGACCAACTGGCCGGCGGATACGACGCACAGCTCGAGGAACTCGACGGGATCAAGATTTGCCGCCTGGTCGACGACCACGGTCCCCACGACGTCGCCCTTGTCGGGGAACGCATCGCCGGCCAGGCTGCCGAAGCCCGCGGCCGGCTCACCGACCGCGAGAGTGAGGTCTTCCAGCGCTTCCTGACCGGCGAGCTCGGCGACCATCTGTCGACACAGGTCGTCACTGCCGCCGGTCTCGTCGCCGCCCTCAACGAGACGCTGAAGACCGTGCGGACCTCGCACGGCCTCGGCGTGGAGCTGCAGTGGAAGCTGGACGAGGATGTCGACGCCGATGTACGGGCAGCCGTCGATCTGCTCCGCAGTCCTTCAAGCTTGCGCACCCGCGAGCAGGGCGAGCAACTGCGTGAGGTGCTGCAGCGCCGGATCGAGGACGCCCGTCGGGCTGATCCGTCGGCTGGCTATGTCGCTCATCTGCGCACCGCGTTGGACTACCGCGACTGGTTCCGCTTCCATACCTTCGTGGTCGAGGACGCCGCTCCCGGTCGCAGGCGCAGGCTCACCGGCCGCACCGGGCTCAGTCAGGGTGAGCAGCGCGTGCTCTCCTACCTCGTGCTCTTCGCCGCGGCGGCCGCCCACTTCACCACCCTCGGTGAGTCCACGCCGCACGCACCACGGTTGATCCTCCTGGACGATGCATTCGCCAAGGTCGACGAGCCGACCCACGGGCGGCTCGGCCGCATCCTCGTCGATCTCGACCTCGACTTCGTCCTCACCAGCGAGCGGCTCATGGGCAACTGGCCCGAGGTGCCCTCCCTGCACATCTACGAGTGCCTCCGCGACCCGCACGCCCGTGGGGTGGCCACCTTGCACTACACGTGGAACGGCCGCCATCGGCGCCTGGTGTCCGTATGAGTCCGCTCCCCGACGCGACGCGCGACTGGCTGGCCGGTCCGGGACTCGTCCGGCTCTGGGAAACGGCACGCAAGCGCCTGGAGGGCAACGGAGTGCAGGCCACCGGCTCGCTACGGCTGACCGGACTGGGACCACAGGAGAGAACCGAGCTGTCGCTCCTGCTCGGCAGGCCGATCACAGGGCCCGCTGTGACGGTGCGGCTCGACGCGCTCGACACCCGGCTGCGCACTTCGGCTGCTGGGCTCGGTCTCAGGGACGTGCTCCAGGAGATCGGGCCGCCGCTCACCGACCGCCGAGCCGTCCGGGCGGACGCCCGGGCACGGCGCGGGCAGGTGTGGTCCTCCCTCGCCTCGTCCTTGGACGCCTCCCCGCTCGCCGACCAGGAGTGGGCCCGGCAGTGGTACGACGGGCTGCGCCGCGCGGGCGTGCCCAAAGGAGTGACGCCCGAGACCGCAGTACGGACACTCCGGCAGGCGGTCCACGTGCTCACTCTGCTCCTCGGGCCGGGGCGGACCGACGCGCGGGGCCGGGGCGAACTCGCCGCCGAAGTGACCGGATCGGCGCACGGCCTGGACGACGGGACCTGGCTTGCCCGCCTCGTCCAGCGCGGCATAGCCCTCGCCCACGCCACCGAGTTCCCCGGCGACGCGGCCGGGCGACGTGCCCTGTGGCGGCTGGCGTCCGTCACACCGGACGAGGTCTCCAGCACCGTGCTCACCTACGGCCTGCACCCCGAGGGCGAGGGCTGGCGTGAGCGCTCCCTGCGCGAACGATCCCTACACCACGCGGAGACCCACCTCACCCTGCGCGACCTGCACGCTCTGCGGCTGTCTCTGCCGGCCGGCACCCTGATCCGCATCTGTGAGAATCCCCGTGTGGTGGAGGCAGCCGCCGACGCCGCCTGCTCACAGCCCCTGGTGTGCACCTCTGGTAGCGCCGCCACCGTGGTCCTCACCCTCCTTGACGCCCTCGCCGCCACCGGCTGCCGCTTCGCCTACCACGGCGACTTCGACTGGCCGGGCATCACCCTGGCCAATCGGATCATCCACCGGTACGGCGCCCGGCCATGGCGGATGAGCGCCGAAGACTACGAGCGCCTCGCCGCCCGTACCCAGGCCCGCGATGTCCCCCAGCTTCCGCTCGTCGGTCAGCCGGTCACCGCGAACTGGGATCCATGTCTTACTCCTGCCATGACCGCGCTGGGTATCCTCCTCCATGAGGAGGCGGACCTTGATCTCCTGATGAAGGATCTGAGCTGATATGTAAGAGGGGCTTCGTTTGCTGTCAGCGGCGGTACTCGTCAGTGAACTCAAGCAGTCATCGGTGAGCGCTGGAACATTGAGCGCTCACGGGTTCTGGCGGCACTTCGAGTCAATGGCCTTGGCCTGCGTCTGCGCCGGATAGTTGTGCCCGTCGGGCAGCAGGCCCATGACGTTCAGGACAGGGTCCTCGCCCCAAGGGGCCTCACTGGCCTGCTCTCCCACCTCGCGGAAGAACTCGCCTACGGAACCGACACCCGGTGCAAGAACACCACGGTGCCAGTCCGCACCGCGCAGCTCACTACCGCGCCCCTCCCGCTCCGGTACCGCCCCTGCGAACCAGCCGCACCCGCTGGCCTACGGCACACCGCCTGAGCCCAGCGCGCGGTACTCGACATGCCTCCACTTGTCGCGGGCATGGCACAGTACGGGTGTGATTCCCGCTCATGTGAACGATGCGCCACCGCCCGTCTACGACGACAGCTTCGACATACCCGTGCTGTTGCGCGACGGTCCGGCCCGTCGCCCCCACCTCAAGTGGCGAACCGCCGTGTACGCCCCCTGGCCGGCAGCAGGCACGTTCCCCGACGTGGATGGCTGGTACGCGCCGAGCACCACATGGCGGGAGATCGTCAAGGCGGCCACCGAGGTCGGCCGAGATGTCTCGCCCAACCTCGTGCGGGTCCCCCAACTCGCCCACGGGGAACTGGTCGCCCGCGTCGCCCCGCTGTACGCATACATCGGACTGCACGACTTCGTCCCGAAGCACCCGCTGCCGCACACCGTCGGTCGACGCCTGACCCTCAACGCGATCTACGAATATGCAACCGAACGCACGGCGAAAAACGCGCTGGGGTACCGGCTGGGCATGACAATGGCCGAATGGGCATGCCGCTCGCTGATGGGGCTGGGACAGACCTGGCACATCGAGGACGGCGGCCCAATTCCCGCCCTGCGAGACGCCTTCAAGGACCCGGCACGCAAGCTCCCGGACCTATGGGGGCTGCACGAGGCCGAGAAGCAGTACTGGCTGGTCGAAGCCAAGGGGGGCAACGTTCTCAAGAAGACCCTCGACGAAGGCTGGGAGCAGCTCGAAGGCGGCAGCAAGATCCTCTCCGCCTACGCCCATCGCCGCGTCCTCGTCGGCGCGGCGGTCCGCCCACAAGGCGACCTCTTCCTCACCATCGACCACGATCAACACCCCGGATTGCCGCCCCTGGACCCACAAGGCGCCACGGCTCCCACCGGGCCGGGCAGTCCCGAGGACCACATCGGGGACGACGACGATGCCCTCATGGCCACCGCTCGCGCCCAGATGCTGACCTACCTCGCTCTGAAGTCCGCGCCGCCCGGGCGCCTGAAGACCGTGCCCGTCCCCGCCGACCGCACCAACCGGCGACGTGTCCCCGGCGCACTGACCACCCCGCTGGAAGCCGACGGCGAGACGCGCGCGAGGCGCGCCGACCTGCGCGGCGCCGCAGCATCCGGCACGGAGACACCCCTGCTGCGCGAGCTGACCCGGAAGATGGGCCTCGACGATTTCCTGACCTGCCGGATTCCCGGCACCGAAGTGGTTCTGGGCATGTCGCGTCGCCTCTTCGCAGCATGTGAGCAACTGCACGAGGCCGACCGGCTCATTGCGGAAAGCACCCCCGGTTTGCGCGCCGAGGACCAGCCACACGGCCACGAGCCTCTCGACGAAGACGCCGAGGAAGAAGCCCGTCGCGCCCGCCGGCTCATCTTCCGTGAGCAGCAGGACGAGGCCCGTCCACGCCTCCGGCCCCTTGTACGCCAGGCATACGAGCAAGGCGACACACGCCCGTGGAGCGCCTTTCTTCCCAGCGGCCAAGAACCCCGACTCAACCTCGCCTCGGACCCGGGCCTCCTCGAAGCTGCCACCGCCGAGACCTACCTCGCCGTGCGCCGGGAAGACCTGCCACACCACCGCCGATAGTTTCAGCCCCGGAAGTGCGACGGGCCGGTATCAACTTGAGGTCCCAGCAGGGTGGACGGCACGGATGCGCCACGCCCCTCTCGAGGCTGCTGGCCCCGTGGCGATAGCCGGTGACGGCGCACTCGTCGGCATCCAACAGCAGGTTCAGCGGTAACGCCACAACTGGTGGAGACGGAAGACGTCCATCTTCCAATGCATGGCCAGGGACGCGTCCGGTACCCGTCTTCTGCCGAGGCTGTACCGGATGTGCCGGTAGAGACCATGCGGTGACAGGTCCGCACCTGCGACCAGCGCGGACAGCAAGGGTTCGTCCGCCGGCGTGTCCCGGTCGACCGCCACGAGGCTCTCCCTTTGGTCGTCCGGGTGGAGGTAGGGCAGCGCGCCGTCCATGCGTCGGCGCAGTTCTCCCCACGTGACGGTGGTCCCCGCTCGGGCGGCGTCCTGAAGGAGCGCACGTACACGGCCGGCGAGGGAGTCTGTGCGTTCCGCGCTGAGTCGGGGGATGTCCCGACTGTGGCTGTCCTGACTCGTAGGCGCACCCTGTGTCCTGTCTGCAGCGGTCGCTGGAGCGGGATTGGACTTCTTGCGGGCAGGGGGTGAAGACAGGCGGTTCTGTCGGATGCTCCCCCTCGACGAGCAGTCGGTGCTTCAGGTTGCCGCGCCAGCGGCCCAGCCACTTCTTCTCCGCTACGGGCATCGGGGCGGAGAGGTGGCCGCGTAGCCGGTCGATCTCACTGAGTGCCGTTTGGAGGTCTGGGGTGGTCAACGTCGCCTTGCCGTTTCCGAGATCTTGGAGGATGTCACGGATGTGCCGGAGCGCGGGGTCGATTGATGGTTGCTGCTTACGGACCCGCTGCTTAGATTCACGGATTAGAGGTCGTTTTCTCCCATGGTTTCATCCCGAAATCTTCGGTTGATGCGTCTTTGCGGAGTCGCGCCAGGAGATGGTGGTTTCGCCGGTGAGGCGGCGGGCCATCAGGTCGGTCACGGCGAGGTGAATCATGGCTTCGGAGCGGGCGGGCAGGGTCTCGTCGTCGTGGGCCAAGCGGCGGTGGAGCATCAGCCACCCGTAGGTCCGCTCCACCGTCCAGCGTTGGGGAATCAGGGTGAAACCCCTGGTCCCCGGGTGCGTTGGACGATTTCCAGGTCGATGCCGAGGCGTGCGGCGTATTCGACGAGGTGCCAGCGGTAGCCGCCGTCGACCCAGGTCTTGCGGACGGTGGGATGCTCCGCGGCGACCTGGCCGAGGAGGCGGGTGCCGGCCACAAAGTCCTGCACACTCGCCGCGGTGACCAGCACCGCCAGCAGCAATCCGAGGGTGTCGGTGACAATGCTCCGCTTACGGCCCACGATCTTCTTCGCCGCGTCCGTGCCCTGCCCGGCGGCCGGGACGCTGGTGGCAGTCTTCACGCTCTGCGCGTCGACGACACACGCCGAGGGCTGGATGTTACGACCTCCCTTGCTGCCGTACCAACTCCCGCAGTAGCCCGTTGAGCTGGGCGAACACACCGTCCTTCTGCCACTTGGCGAAGTAGCCGTAGACGGTTTCCCAGGGCGGGAAGTCGTGCGGCAGGTAACGCCACTGCGCTCCGGTGCGGTCCACGCACAGGATCGCGTTCAGGATCTCGCGCAGCTCGTGCTCGGGCGGGCGCCCGATGGCGAGGGCACGCCGGCGCCGCTCGGCCCGCCAGGCGGTCGGCACCGGCTCGATCAACGCCCAGCGGGCGTCGGACAGATCACTCGGACACGCACGACGTTCGGCCATCACCCGGACATACCGCCGCTCGGGGGCGTGCGCCCAGGCGTGCGGTGCGACCGGCGGGAGCACGCTCTACCGGCGTCTTGGGATGAGACAGGCGCAAGCCGCATTCCGCCTCGGCTGTCACCCCGTCCAGCCCTTGAGACCCGCTCGCATCGATAGCCTCATCCACACCACACCAGCGCACCGCAGAAAACCGGCGACAACAATGCACTAAAGGTGAAAACGACCTCTTAGGTCAAGGGCCTCGCACACCGGGCCGAGAGTGAAGCCCTCAAGACGCTCCTGAGACAGCCTGGAGGTCACCCCCGCCCGGACCGCTGGCCAGGCCTTGGCCGCGTCCCGGGACGGGCAGGTGTGCGCGTCATCATCGCTCGTTCCCGTCCCGGGCCCACCCGGCCCAGGCTCTCATCCCCCGTCATCCATCGCGGCTTGCGCGAATGCCATGGCGTCCGCCATGTTCTCCCCTTTCCGGCCGGGGCGCAGAGTTCAGTCGGCCCAGCCGAGATCTCGGGTGTGCCGCACGACCGAGTGCAGCGCATGACTTTGGAATAATCTGGAATACCTTGGAACTCAATGACTGAAACAGTATGCTGCCCACATGACCGCATCGCTGGAGGAACTGGAGGAGCGGCTCTCGCAGTTGCGCGTCCGGCTGCGCGAGGCTCGCCGTGCCCGTGACACCGCCGCCGCTTCCCGCATCCGCAGCGAACTGCGCGAGGTGGAGGCCGCCTGGGAAGAGGCATTGGACGCCGAGGAGGCAGCCGAGACCGCACCCGATGAGCAGCAGGTCCCATTGCGTGCACCCGCTCCGAGGACCGCACGCGCGACAGCGCCGCCTTCCCGACCAGCACTGCGGGAGAAACGTTCCCACCAGGCGGCCGTCCCCGCCCGCGAGCAGGTGCACCAGTCACTCACTCTGCTCGGCGCCCCTGCCGCCCCGAAGCTCATCTCCTCCGTGTACGAGGCATTCTTCGGCGAACCGCTCGTCGCCACCAAGCTCGCCTCGCTCCGTCGCGACGAGGAACGGTCCTTCAAAGCCCAGGGGTATGCCCGCCCCTACTACATCTGCGCAGCCCTCACCTACGATCGGCTCACACCCGCACGCGGCCTGCTGGCCATATCGGTCTGGCCACTTCAGCGGCGCGTCATCGGACCGCTCAGCCTGCGCGTCGTTTTCCTCACCCATGCCATCGGCGTCGCCGAGCAGATCGAGCGGCTCACCGCGGCCGGCCACCCACCGTCGGACGCCGCCTGGCAACTGCTGCGCCGTTTCGCGCTCAACATCCCCGGCGCGTACGACAACGACGACCTCGATCCGGCCCGGGTGATCTCCGCGGCGCGCACCGAGATCGCGGTCCACCAGAAGTCCGACGACGCCGAGCGAGGCGCCGCCGCAGACCGCGCACGTGCCCAACTCACCGACGTTCAGCAGCTCTTCGGCGCCGCGCCGCTGCACAACGCCCTGCGTGACACGGGCGGCGCGAGCCGCTGACGCCCGGCCGGAAAACCTGCGGACGCCGCTGTGCCGCCATCCCGCAACACCGTGTCAGAAGACCGGGTAAGAGGAGAAGATGCCTCCGCAACACCCTGTTGAGCCTCCCGACAGCCGGTTCGCCGCCCTGCGCGGGCCGCGCCCCCTCAGCCGTACACCGCGCGCAAGATAACCGCCCTCACCGCCAACCCGGCTGCGCCGCGCCGATGACCTGGCACTTAACCTGCCGCCGTCGGCAACCCTCGACACGAGCCGCTGCCCAGCCCAGCCCTGCGCCCGGAACAGCATACGGCGGTCGGTGAGGGCCAGCACCCCCATGACACCGTCGTGGTGTGCGACGGCGAGGGCCTGCACGGTCTCGTCGGGCGTCAGCACCTCAGGAAGGCCCTTAACGGAGCCCTTGACCGGGAACCAGAGGCCCTTGATCGCGGCGGCTGCTGCGTCCACGCCGGGCCGGGAGGACTGTATGGACAAAGGGAGTCACGTTCTCTTGGGTGTTGTCGTGCCGCACCGGGGCAAGCGGGCCGGGCCCTGCTGCCGCCACGGGCGCGGGGCGTGAAGACGCAGGACTCGTCAGGAGGGGCGGGTCCGACAGTGCCGTGGGAGCTGGGGTGCGGGTTGGCCCCAGCCCCCACGGGCGGGTCACTGTGACGCGTCGAGCGCACCCAGCGCCGCGTGGAGGACTGGCTCGACGCGCAGACGCGTGCCGTCCCGGTCTAGGACCTGGAGGGTCTCCAGGCAGGTGAGTGCCCACTGCGCGTCGTCCGGGGCGAGTCCGGCGAGTTCGGCAGCGGCCGCACAGTCGGCGTCGGAGTTCCAGCCGGTGCCAAGCTGCTCGACGATCGCTTCGTAGCCGGTCCTAACCGTCTCGTCCTCCAGCAGACCCACGGCGTCGGCGAACTCCTCCACGTTCTCCTTCTGTCCGAGCCACTCCTCCAGCTCGTGCAGGGCGCGGTCCTGGTCCCGGTGCTCCTCGCGCAGCCGGAGGACGTGGTCCAGCAGGAGCGGCCAGCCCCCGGTGACCGCGGCGAGCCGGGCCAGCCGCGCCTCCGTCTCGTAGGCGCTGTGGTACTGCGTCCAGTCCCGCAGGCCACGCCGGTGGTAGCGGCGCAGCACCACCACAGTGTCGTCCGTGTCGGAGCGGTCCGCCTCGGGGTCGGCGAGCAGATCACGCCAGAAGGCGAGCTGCGCGGCGCTCGACACCAGGACCACGGACCGGGTGGCCTCGGCTGTGGTGGGCAGGATCGCCCTGGCGTATTCGAGGGATTCCCGGCAGGATTTCTCGCTGCCCAGCGCAAGGTCGCTGATGAGCAGTCGCCGTTCACCGGCCCGACCGGCCGCGAGTTCCCTGCGGTAGGTGTTGGCGTTGCCGATCGGCGGCAGCGTCCAGCCCGCCACACGGCCGGTCGCATCCCTCAAGGTACGTTCCACGTCGCCGATGCCTGTCGCTCGAGTGCCGAGCACGACGCGTACCTGGTTCCCGCTTTCACCGAGCAGGTAGTCGATCTGGTTGATCGTCAGTGGTGCGGAGCGGTGACCGTCGTCAAGCCCGGGGCGGCTCTCCAGAACAACGGCCTCCTCCAGCCGCGACTCCCTCTCGGCACCCAGGAGGCGTGCCTCGATCTCCTGGGCGGTGCCAATCATGCGCAGGGCGTTCGGTCCGCGCAGGTGCCAGCCCTGCCCGTCGTGGTTGGGTGCCAGGACGCCAAGACCGACCATCTCTTGCAAGTAGGCCCTGAAGCCCTCGCTGTCCAACTTGTCGAAGCCCTGCGGCCACCAGCCAGCGCACTCGTCGCGCAGTTCCCGGTCGCTGAGCCTGGTCTCCAGCCCGTTGTCCCGGGCGTGCTGGGCGAGGACGTTGGCGATCACGTTGTAGCGGTCGTCGAGGGCGAGGGTGTCCTTGAAGGCCGCAGTGATGTCCGAGCGCAGTGAGGCGTCCTGCTCCACCGCGTCCACGTCGGCCGCCTCGATGGCGTAGGGGGCGGTACCAGCGGCTGTCGCGCCCGCTTGTCCTGCATGACCTGCACCATGCGGCTGCCGAAGATCTGCAGCAGGAACGGCTGGTACGAGCAGAAACCGAGCACCCGGTTGACCAGGTCGACATCGGCGAACTCGAAGCCAAGGGCACGCATCGGATGGACGATCAGGTCGGCGGCGAACTGCGGGGTGAGCGGCCCGACGACGGTCGGTGTCTGCGCGAGGTGGCTGAACGGGCCGTTCCTGGCGAGGCGGGTGAAGCGCTGTACGGAGTGAAGACCGGCGAAGACGACCTTGGCCCGGCCTCGGGAGTCCTCACCCAGACCGCGCAGCCGGCGGGTCTCCGTGCACTCGGGCACGTCGGCCTCGAAGAAGCGGTCGCACTCGTCGAGGAGAATAAGCAGCCGCCGGTCAGCGTCCTTGGCCAGCCACGTGGCGATGCCGTCGGTGACCCGCTGCCAGGGCTCCGGACGGGGTCCTCTGCGACGGGGCTCCTCCAGAACCCCTTCCTTGGTTAGCTCCTGGTCCAGCGTGGTCCAGATCGCGGCAGCGCCGAGAGCGGTCCCCTTGCCGATGCCGATCTTGTCGAGATTGAGGTAGAGCTTGCGGTGCGATTTGGGCCTCTGCTCCACGAATCGGTCGCCCGCGTCGGCGAGCAGCGCGGACTTACCGAGGCCACGGCCACCGTAGATGATCTGCGTTCCGGCCGGGTCGAGGATACTCTTGCGTTCCCGGTCACGCCCGTAGAACATCTCACGGCCGATCTGACCGCGCTTCTCCTTGATGTACGGGTTCACCCCGGAGAACGGCAGTAGCGTCTCGGTGGCGGCATCCACCCGCCGGTTGCCGTGCGCCGTGAGGTAGGCGAGCGCGGCGTCATCGACGACGAGGATGGGCTTGGTGCCTTGGGAGGCCGCCGCGAGTTCGGTGCGCGTCCGGCTGTCGAGCGTACCGAAGTGCACGACGAGCAGGCTGCTCTCGTCGGGGTCCTGGCAGATGCGGCTGATCAGCAGCTTCGCCGCCGGGCGTCCCCAGATCAGCAGGGCGCGCAGCTTGTTGCCCCTGTCCCTGATTTGCGAGCCGAAGGCGGGTGCCCAGGCACGTCCGGTGACCTGCGTCTCTGAGAGTTCGAAGAATCGGTAGTCCTTGCCGCGCGGCAGATCGTTCAGGGGGCGGGCCCGCCGTGCCTCGAAACCGAGCAGGGACAGGGCCGGGTTCAGGTCCTCGCGAGGGTTGATGTTGGCCCGGTCCCGGGCCGAGGCGAGCTTGCTCCACCGTTCGAGGGCGTCGGCGGCGCGTTCCGCCTCGCCCTCCGAGAGGGCTGAGTAGTCCAGCACCGACGGTTTGGTGAGCCGCTCGCTGGACCGGACGGCCCGGATCAGTTCCGGGGTGATGCCATCGGGCAGGGCGTCGGGCACCGCGGGGAAGAACATCTCCAGGTGGGAGTCCTCGGCCCTGATCTCCGGTACGGGCTCGCCCAGTTCGAGGAAGTAGACCAGCTCTGCGGCCGTGGCCAGGCTGTCGGTGTCCAGGTTGCGCCGAACGCGCTCGCGGTCGTCCTCGCTGATGTCGGTCAGGGCATCGAGCCTGGCCCGCAGCCGGTCTGCGGCCTCCTTTCGGTAGTGCGGCAGCAGCTCGGCCACCCGGTCGAGGTTGCGCCGGATCACCGATAGCTCGCGGGGCTCACCGCTCTCGGTGTGGGGGGTGGCGTCCGCGAGGAGTTCCTGGAGGTTGACGTCCTGCTCGTCGGTGAGCGCACCGTCCGCCTGGGCGCGGCGGAGTTCCGCCCCGAGTGTGCGGGCCTGCTCGGCGAGCGCACCGTACCGCTCCTGCTCCACCTGGGCGAGGCGGGCGAGCCGCTCGTCGGACGACTCCAGAGCACCGGCTGCGGGTAGGGCCCCCAGATCCGCGAGGCGCAGGATGGTCCGTACGGCGGTGAACCCGTCCCGCGCAGTCTGGAAATCGATCGCGTCTTCCCAGGTCCGGTCCACCGCTGCGAGCAGTCCGGACACGGTGGGAGCCGTTCGGGGCCAGTCCGGCAGCTTGTATAGCTCGATGTCCAGCAGCTCGGAGACGTCGGCGTCGATCCCGCTGGTAGCCGGATAGGCTACCGGCTCCAGATCGCCGAAGATAGCCTCGAACATCTTCTGAGCAGCGTGGGCGGCGGCCCTCACTACCGGGCGGGACCGCCGGCCGGCGGATGCCAGGTCGCTCATGATGCTCTTGCGCAGCCCGAGCAGGGAGAGCCGCAGTCCCGCCACCGATTCGGCGGCCCACGCCGTCTCCTCGGACCGCGTGATTCCCAGCTCGCGCTGGGCACTGCGCCACTCCCACACCGCGGCACGCACCCGCTCTACGAACTGCCGTATGTTGTTGCGGCCGGAACCGTGGATGGCGCGCCCGCCGGTGCCACGCAGGTCGCCGTCCATGCGGTCGATCGCGTCCTCAATGTGCGCGGGCCGGTCCAGCTGCTTCAGCAGGGCGTCCGCCTGCTCCTCCGCGCCAGCGGCGCCGTTGACGACAGCCGTCAGCACGCTGCCAAACAGTCCGTGCGGCATCAGCCACTGCTTCACCATCTGAGAGGCCCGTTGGAATCGCATGCGCGGCGGGACGAGCAGCGTCCGGCACACCTCGACCGCGTCCTGCAACCGGTTCTCGGTCTGGGAGGCGTCCGCAACGACGGTGTGCAGCGGGGCGAGCAGCAGCGCGCTGTTCAGGGTGCGCTCCGCCACCTCTGCGGCCACCTGCTGGAGGGCGCCCGGCAGGTGCTGGGAGAGCGCCCTCAGCTGGGCGCCGACGACCGGCGCTCCCGTCGCCAGTGCTGCCCGTACGAGGACGGGTGCCAGGAGCAGCTCCAGTCCGCCAGCCGCGGCGTCCTCTTGGGCGTCCCAGTCGCGCAGGGAGTTCTCAACAAATCGTGCGGCGCGGTCGGACCGCGGGTTCAGCAGGGCCGACGCTGCGGACAGGTGCAGCACTGCGGATTCCGCCTCGGGGCGGCCGGCCGTCCTCGACAGGTGGGCGGCCAGCCCGAAGCGCTCTTCGGTGATGAGCCGGGCGAGGACCGGTTCGACGTCCGTTGGCCGGGTGGTGCGGGCGGTTTCCGTTCCGGTACCGGCGGCCGTGCCGGTGTCCGGTCCGCTGGTGCGGGCCGCCGTGTGGCCCGTTGCGGACGGCTCGGGCGACCCGTGCGGCCGCTCGGTCGCCTCAACGGCGGGGAGAGGCTGTTCATCCGTCGCGAGCCCGGGGATCCGTCCTGTTTCTGACGTGTGCTCGTCGGTGCCGCCGCCCTGTGCGGCGGCTTCCTCCCCCGGCGCTTCCCTGGCAGCGGTTCCTTCCGCGTCCTCCTGTTCTTCACGCTCCGCCTGGTCTGCTCCGTCCTCGACGGGCTTCTGGTCTTCCGCAGGGCCTGCGGTATCCGTACCAGGGGTGACCGTGATCTCCTCATACAGGACGGCTGCCAGGGCGTACTCGGGGCGTGCCGTCGACAGCTGCCGCTGGACATCGATGATCGCCTGCTGTGAGTTGGGCTGCTGCCTCAGCTCGACAAGGCGGACCAGCAGTATGAGGAAGTGCGCACAGGCGTTGTCCTCTTCGTTCCAGTCCCGCTTCGCGAGAAGCCTTTCGGCACGCTGCCTGGCGTCTGCGATCACCTCGGACACCGCGCTGCCCCGCGAGCAGCCGAGGGTCAACACCGTCGCCACGGCTCGACGGGCCTGGTCGTTCCTCTCGGTGGCCGAGCGGAATGCGTCGATCGCCTCGAGAACCTCGGTGAGGCGGTCGGCGGCACCGGTGGCGCCGACCGCCGAGAGCGCGGTCCGCGCGCGGGCGAAGGCCGGGGGGACCGCGGCAAGCTGTGCCAGGTCGGTGTCGGCGGGCGGGCGCCCCTCCAGCAGGGCAAGTCGCACGCGGTCCGCGGCGTTCCGCGCCTCGTCGAGAGTGCGTTCCAGTGCCTCCCCGACAGAGGTGAGATCGTCCAGAGCGATCCGCTCGTCGCGCGGCTGCCGCTCCTGTTCCGCAACGAACTCGGCAGGCTTCTGCTGCGGCTCACCGCCGGACTGCCGGGGAACGGGGACAACCGTTGTCTGCCGAGCATCCTCGATTGCCTCGCCCTCGACCGGTGTGGTGTGGTGGCCGAAGCCGGGAGTCGCGTCGATCACCCGCTGCGCCGCCTTGTGCACCGCTTCTCGGGCAGCCTTGTCCGCCTGGATGCCAAACCAGCCGTGGTCCGCCGCCCACAAGAGCAGGCGGGCGTCGAATACCGATGCCTGAAGGTGGGAGAGCAGCGTCAGGCGCAGAAGGTGTGTTCCCCACCGGTCCAGAGGCCCGGTCCCGTTGCGAGCGGACGTGTGCCCTCCGGCCACGCGGTCGATGTCGGCCATGATGCGAGCCGTGAGGCGCGACACAGCGTGCTTGCGTTCCAGGGCCGACTCCACTCGCTGTATCCGCTTGAGCACCTGCTCGCTCAGCACGTGGCCGAAGCGCCGCGGCTCGACCTTGCGGAAGCCGAGTCCTCGCATGATGGCCTGGCGGTCCTTGGGACCGAGGGAGTTGAGCGCCAGTTCCGTTTCCTCGACGGTGAGTTCGTCGACGGCCGAGTCCATGATCGGGCCGAGCCCGTTGAGTGCAGCGGCCAGTTCCCTGAGCAGGTCGACAGGGGTGCCCGGCGGCGAGAACGGCGGTTCTGCGACCACCGGATAGTTGAAGGTCATTTCTACCTGGCCTCTTGTGTCGGTGCGTTGCGCATTGCGCGAAGGGGTACGTGAGGAGTCATGTGCGATCGGTCGGCTCCGGTGGGCCGGTCAGCGGCGGCGGGAGTGTGCAGTGACGAAGGTGTAACCGCGGGGCAGCTCCCAGCCGTCCGCCTTGCCGACGCGACGGCAGTGCTCGCGGTAGGCGGCCCGTTGCGCCTCGGTCGGCGTCCAGCCTGCGGGCAGCCGCCGCAGGAAGCCGTGGACGAAGTGCTCGGTCCCCGTGGGCTGCGGCGGAGTGCCGTGGCCTGAGCCGGGCCGTGGCACCACCACGGGGTTTGGCGCGTAGCCGACCAGCGGGATCTTGGGCTCGCCCTCGCGCGCGGGATGGTGGGGTTCGCCGCCCGTGCCGCGGCTGCCGGTGGCCGCGTACAGGTGCCCTCCGGCGAGGAGTTCGTCCACGGCCTGTTCCAGTGCGGTGATCTGGTGCGGGGTCGGAGTCGTGCCGTAGACGCCCCTGGGCAGTGCGGCCCGGTCGAGCAGGGCGTGTCCGTCGGGTGTGAGCCGACCGAAGCGGCGTACGGCGCGCAGCACGAGGCGCCGGGTGTCGAGTCCGGCGGACGAGTCGCCGTCCCTGCTGCTTCCGGGGGCGCCGTCACGGGTCAGCACCTGCGGGTCGTACTGGTGGGTGGCGAGCTGTCCGCCGATGTCGACGGGATCCTCCAGTTCGAGCGTGGAGAGCCGGAAGACCGTACCGCCGCGCGGCCACTGGAGGTACATCCGGAGGCCCGGGAAGAAGTCGATGGGCCACTGGACCTCACGGAGCATGCCGGTCTCCTCGGTGAGGTCCAGGATGACCTCCTGCACCTCCTCGGAGGGGTCGATCACGCCTCCGGGGTGGCGGAGTTCCAGCCGTACGCGGAGAGTGTCCGCGCCGAGGCGGCCCAACCCGTGCCGGACCATCCGGTTCAGCGGCAGCCTGCCTTCCATTAGGTGGGCGAGGCGCAGCGGTACTTGCCAGCAGAGTTCGCTGTCAGTGATTCGGAGGTAGTTCTGGGCGCCGATCCGCTCGTCGTCGGCGAGCGGAGCGTCGGCGGGCAGGATCTCGGCCAGCGGGACCTCCGCGGGCGGTTCATCGAGGGTGGGCTCTTCTTCAGGAGCGGGCTGCTGGGGAATCGCGGCGGTCCGGGTCACGGGCGGTTTCACCGTGTCGCGCCAGCCGCGTCCCGCCGGGCTCAGGGGGTCGCTGCCGTCCGCCTCCTCCGCACCCGGGTGGTGGGACCGCCAGATGCCGCCGCTCTCAAAGACATCGTCCAGGGTGATCCGTACACCGCTGCCCGTGCGCAGGCCGTTGTCCGTGTCCCCTCTGACGAAGTCCATGACCGCCAGGTTGGCCCGGCACACCGAGACCGCGTACTCCACGCCGGTCAGCAGCGGCCCTGCGCCGTTCACGCCATGCAGCCAGGGTCCGACCGCCGTGTACACGGTGCGGGAGCCGCTCAGTCCGTGGCGTCGGCGGGCGGCCGGGGCGACTCCGCGTTCCAGGGAGCCAGCGAGGGCATGCAGGTCTGATCCGCCCAGCGGCCCGTCGTGGCACAAGCCAGCCCCTATACGCCCACGGGTCAGCGCGTAGTGGCCCCAGCTTCGCAGGACGTCGCTGGTGCGCAGGGCGTGGCTGACTGTGTCCATCAGCCCGGTGAGGGCGTCTCGCAGCCGCTCATCCTCGCTACCACCGGCCAAGTGGGCGACGGACACAGGAACGAGAGGGCTCAGGAGGGACTCTCTCCGGCGAGTGAGCAGGTGCTGCACGAAGGCCGCCATGTCGTCGAGTCCGGCCGCCGACGCGGACGCGTAGCGTGCGTCCACGATGACATGCCCGTCCTTGTTGAGCCACTTCTGGCGTGCCCGGAACCGCTTGAGCTTGGCCTCGCTGAGTTGGAGCGCGGGGCCGAAAACCGCGAAGTCGGGGACGAGGAGTTCCCTGCGTACGGGGGACGTCGCCTCCTGCTCGTCCTTGGGCCCCTGGGCACCGGCCGGTGCCCCGGACACCCAGGCCGGGACTTCGACGCCTTCCTCGATGCAGGGGTGCCGGCCTTCCTTGTAGACGATCTCGGCGTACAGCGGGTCGGAGCCCGTTGCGATCCGGACGAGTACTCCGACGGGAAGGGCATGTACCTCGTCGCCGAGGGTCAGAGACGGGAAGGCGTCAAGGTCGAAGGGGCCGTTCCCGTAGCCTTCTCCGCCGAGTTCGTAGCCGAAGTAGGCGGCGTTGAAAGCGACCGCCGTGTGCACCGGGCATCGACGGTCGGCGACGACCGCCTCCAGGTAGCGGCGGAGCCGGTCCATCTCCTCGAGAGGGGTGGCCCGGTGCCCGCCGGTCATGGCGGGAGTGAGTACGGGCTCGTCGTCGTACGGCCGCCAGACGTCCGCTCCGGCTGTGATCATCGCGGTCATGCCCCGCTCCCCTCGCGCGCTGGTTTGGACCCCGCCTGTCGTGCCGGGCGGAGCGCGCGCCAGAGGCCGTCCTGTCCCTCGGCGGCGGCTCCGCCAGCGGCCAGCCTCGCCAGGCTCTTGCCGACGGCGGCATAGGAGAGGTCGGCGCGGCCTCCGAAGTGGCGGCTGTCCCGTATCTCCTTCGGTAGGGGGATCATCTTCCGGCTCCTGGGGTTGTAGGAGGACTCGTCGCCGCGCAGCGCGTGCCAGAGCCGTCGCGGGTGCGCGCCCTGCGGCTGGAGTTGCAGCAGCCGGTGGACCTGGAGGTCGACGCGCTGGTCCCGCAGCGCGGTGTCGGTGCGGCCGCTGTCGCGGGGGCGCGGGCTGTGGAATGCCTCGGCGACCGCGGGACGCCGTTCGTCGATGGGCCAGCGGTCGGTGTCCCAGCAGGCGGAGCAGCGACAGCGGGCCATGGTGCAGCAGCCTTCGGGGAGGTCGGTGACGCCGAAGTAGTCCGCGAGGAGGCGCTGGGCGCAGACCGTGGTCGCGTCGAAAAAGTGCTTCAGCCGAGCGAGTTCCTTCGCGGCGCGCAGGCCGCGACGGCCGAGCAGCGGGAGGTAGCCGTCGGGCAGAGTGCGCTCGCGCACGGTGAGGCCGGTGACCAGACGGCGGCTGGGCGCTGCCGAGACGTCCAGAAGGCCGCGGTCGTGCAGGTCGGCGAGGAGTTCCCAGGTCGCCGCGGGCCCGTCGGCGTACGCACGGTAACCGGGGCAGTGAGCGTCGAGGTGCTGGTGGAGAAGCCGGACGTCGACCCTTCCGGGGGTTTCCCAGGACAGGGCGGTGTCGATGACGGCCTGCTCCATGCGTGCGAGCTCGACCTCTTCCTCCGCCGCGGAGGTGGCGCTCCGGAGAGCGGGGGCCTCGGTCTCTCCGGCGGCGGCCGCCTCGGCAAGGCTTCCGGTCCGCCGTGCGCCATACCGCGCGTGCCGCAGGTCGCCAGGCTTGACCGCGCAGTGCGGGGGGTGGTCCCCAAGGTCCTCGACGGCTCCTAGGTCGGCGAGGGCGCTGAAGGCCCGCATGATGCCGTTCCGGTAACGCTCCTGGGTGTGCCGGTCCTCCAGGTCCCTCTGGCTCAGTGCGCTGGCCGCGGCATCCTCGGCCATCAGGACATCGGCCAGTCGCACCGGGTCGAGCGTTCCCTCGCGCTGTGCCAGGACGAGGGCGCCCATGCGCCGCAGCAGGGAGGGTGCCAGTTCTTGGCCGGTCATGAAGCGGACCATGCGCAGCCCGCGGCTGGTGGCGAGGGCGAGGCCGCTGTTGACGGGTCCGCCAGCGGCCGTGCCCCGGCCCGCGCTGTCGCGTCCGGCCCGTCCGATCTGCTGGTACAACGCGGCCAGGTCGGTGGGCGGTGACACACACATCACCGTGCGGACGTCGGGCCGGTTGACGCCGAGACCGAAGGCGGAGGTGGCGACCACGACGACGGGGACGAAGGCGTCGTCGTCCTGGCGCGGTGCCTCCCGGAACTCGGTCATGACGGCGGACTTTTCCGCCTCAGTGAGCCGACCGTGGAAGCGCAGCACGCGGACGCCGGTGTCACCGGCGTACTCGCGCAGGTGGGTGTAGAGGGTGTTGACCTCCTTGACGGTGAGGCAGTACAGGATGGAGTGGCCGTCCAGGGCGTCTACCACGCGCTCCACCAACCCTGCCACGCCGCCCTGCCCCGGCCGGTCGAGGGACCGCCGGAAGACGGCGAGTTCGGGGCGGATCGGGTTCTCGCGCACCGTCACGAGCCCTCCGACGACGCCGGGGTGTTCCGCTTCGGCCCTCGCCTCGGCCGAGCCGGGTCCGGGTACCTTGGCGGGCAGGGCGAACAGCCCTTCACGCAGGGACTCGTGGACGGCTCGGTTGGCGGTGGCGGTCACCGCGGTGACGGCCACACCGTGGTCTCGGCGCAGTTCGTCCAGGAACCGGCCGACCCGACGCATGCTCGGCCGGAAGTCCTCCCACTGCGCCAGCGTGTGCGCCTCGTCGACGGCGATCCGGGTCACCCGGCCCGCCGCCGCGGCCTGCCGCACGGTCTCGCGGAAGCGCCGCTGGCACAGGCGTTCCGGGCTGACGTACACCAGGCGGATGCCGTGCTCGGCCCGGCCGAGAAGCTGGTCCGCCACTTCCGTCTTGCCGGCTCTGCTGCTGGATTCCCGCAGCGGGGAGATCAGGGCGCGGACCGCTCCGCCGATAGTCCGGTTGAGTTCGAGGGCCTGGTCATGCATGAGGGCGATGAGCGGGCTGACGACCACGGTAACGCCGGGCAGGACCAGCGCGGGCAACTGGAAGGTGAAGCTCTTCCCGAAACCGGTGGGCAGCAACCCGAGTACGTTGCGGCCTTCGGCCACGGCGGTAATGACGGCCCGCTGGGCGGGCTTAAGGGCGACGGGTTCGTCGGAGAACCTCAGCAGCCCGCCGATCCGCGCGCAGCGCTCCCCGATCTCCTCGGCAAGCAGGCCCTGCTCCCTCAGTTCCCGGGTCTCCTCAAGGGTCAGTTCCAGTTCTCGGATGCGCCGGGTGTGTGGCAGGAGGGTGTGCCGTTCGAGGGCCTCGTCGGTGCACAGTTCGGCGGCCCGGTCCGAGTTCAGGATTCCCTGGCTCGCCATGAACTCCCAGATGCGGCGCCATCCTTCGGCCATGGTGATGACGTTGCCCCCACCAGTGTCACCGGTGTCCGGGTCGGGGCGTTCCAGCCCTTCGTCAAGGCTGCCGAGGAAGGCACGCCGATAGGAACGGCGCAGGCTGCTCTGCCCCGCGAGCTTGCGGTCGCTGATGACGACGACGCCGCAGTGCCGGTCGGACCGGATGAGCCGGCCGACCGCCTGGCGGAGCTGAAGCGCGGCGAGAGGCAGGTAGTAGTGCTCGGTGGCGGCGCCTTCCGGGTCAGGGTGTCCTGCGTGCGCGGCGCGTTCGGCGACGGCCGCGCGCCGGGCTTCCACGATCGGGGCGGCGAACGGCGCGAAGGGAAGTTTGTTGATCCAGACCAGCCGCAGTCGCTCGGCGTCGGAGACGTCCACGCCCTGCCAGAGTCCCTTGGTGCCGACGAGGAATCCGCCGCCGGCCTGCCGGTCGGTGAAGGTCTGGTACGCACGGCCGTTACCTAGGGTGAGCGCCTCGACGACCGGAGTGTCCAGAGCGCGGGAGCGCAGTTCCTCCACGAGGTGGCAGCCGATGCCCGCTGCGGTCGAGCGGGCGGTGGTGAGGACCATGCCGCCGCCGTCGAATCCCCTGCCGTCGGGACGCGCTCGTGTCATCTCCTCGGCGAAGCCAGCCACCTGGTGGGCGACGGTGCGCACCGCTCCCTCCTCCTGTTCCGCCCAGGATGGAAAGTCGGAGAAGCAGATCACTTGAGCCTGGTTGCGCAGGTCGAACGGAGAGGGCAGAGCCAGGACCGGCAGGTCTTCCGGCAGCCCGAGCCGACTCCGTACGAAGTCCCACCGTCCTGCGACGCGCAGGGTCGCGGAGACGTAGTGGACGCGGTCGAACGACTCCAGGAAGCGCCGCCACTCCGGGTCGGCGGGTAGATCGACGGGACTGGTGGCGATACGGAAGCGGTAGGATCGCAGTTCCGTCTTCGGTTCGGCCAGCTCCTCCAAGTGGACGACGCGCGAGAGGAGCGCATCGTCCAGTATGGGGGCGGGGTCGAGGAAGGCGGCGATGTCGGCGGTGATGTGGTTGAGGGACGTGGTGAGGGAGTCGGTGTGCAACGCCAGCGCGTTCAGCCGCTCTTGGGTCAGCGCGTCGATGTGGGCGGCGTGCTGCACAACGTATCGTTCCAGCGTGATACGGCAGGCCGCGAGCGCCTTGGCGATGCGGTCCAGCAGTCGTGACATCCGCCGGATGTCCCGGGTGCCGGAGGTACCGGTGTAGGGGCTGGCGAGCGTGGTCGTCCGGCTGCCGATCCGTACGCCCACCCCCTTGGCCTGCGCATCGAAGGCCTGGGCCGCGAGCCGCGGAAGCCGCTCATCGTCAAGCAATCGCTCAAGCTCGGCTACCACAATGGCGGCCTGATCCTGTGCCGTGCCCAGGCGTGCTTCGGCGATCCACGCCTGGCACTCCGACAGCACCAGTTCCAAATCCTGGTAGTCGACGGCGACGGTCAGCGCCGATGTGGCGGCATTCTCCAGTTCATGTGCCTCATCCAGCACGAGGAGCACCTCCGGCCCGACGGCACGCAGGTCGTCCAGGTGGGAGAGGGCCAGCGCGTGGTTGGCGAGGACGAGGCGGTGGCCGCCGATGGCTTCCCGAACCGTGTCGGTGTGTACGGTGAGGGGATTGCTCGCTCCGGGGCCGTAGTCACCGTCGCGCTGAGACAGCGATTCCAACCAGAAGGACAGGCTGGGACCCATGTAGTCAGTGAAGAAAGGGGGCAGGTCGACTGGATCGACGGACCTCGCCATCCAGGAGTGCGGGGGTTCCTTCGCCGCGAGTAGTCGCAAGGTGAGGAAGACGGCGAGTTCACGGAAGCGGAGCCGCTGGGAGAGACGTGCGCGGCCGCGGATCGTGCCCATGGGACGGCGCCGACGCGTGGCTTCGGCGAGGGCCTTGGTGAGTGCTGCGAGGGAGAGCCGGTTGGACTGTCCCTTGACCAGGTCAACCACGTCGAGAATACCGGGCAGGGCTCGCTCCAGATCCTAGACGTCCTTCGCCATCTGGCTCTGTAGCTGCTTGGTGTAGGTGGCGATGACCGCCGTACGGTTATCACCGCCAGCGAGCCAGTCAAGCGCCGCTGCGAGCACCGCATAGCTCTTACCGGTGCCAGTGGGTGCCTCCAGTAGGCCGCTGACTCCCCGGTCGGTCCACTCGTGCAGCGTCTCCGTCATCCTCTGCTGGGCGGGCCGGGGTTCGACGCGGGAGCCGTGCACAACACGAGCGAGAGCGGTCGGATCGACCCGACCGTCGGCGCCCTGGAGCGCCTCAGAAACGACGATGGTGCCACGGCCTGGTGGCTGGCCGTCAGGGGCCCGGCGTGGCGGATGCTGTGCGAACTCCGCCCCTAGCAGACGGGCTACGTGCGCCTGTTCCCAGACGAGCGGTTCCCGTTCGGCGGGTCGCTCTCGCTCGGCGAGTTCCCACAGCAGCCGCCACGCGTCGGAGTCGGGGCAAACGTCGGCGATGAGCTCGCGCAGCCCGGGTGCCATATCGGCGAACTCGGCGGCGGCCCGCTCCAAGAGACGGACGAGTAGGGTCGCGTCACCTTTCGCGGTGTGCGCATGTAACCCCGCCCTGGGCACGTCGAGCTTCTTCGCCAGGTCCTGCAGCCGGTGGGAAGTGGCTGTCGGCCACAAGGCGTAGGTAAGGTACAAGGCATCGACGGAACGCACGGTGGCGAGCGGATCGGCTGCCCCGGCCTCCTTTGCCGCCTCGCTGATGACGGGGAAATCCAGTCCGGTGCCGTTGTAGGCGACGACGACATCGGCATCCGCGAGGAAGACGCACAGCTCCGTCCACGCCTGCTGCGCGGGAACTCCCCGTTCCAGCACAGCGTCCCGTACCGCACTGCCACGCAGCTCTTCGCTGTCCCCGGGGAACCTGAGGTACCGCTGCCAGCGAGGTGCCGCCCTCACCCATTCCGCGTCGGCCCCCAACCTGACGGCCGCTGCTTCGTAGACCTGACGCTCCACGTAGGGTGCGGCCGTCGTGGTGCGTACGACGCTCTCGAGGTCGAGCACGACGGCCCGCAGGACAGCCGCTGCGGACGGCGACACACCGTCGGACGACTTCGCGTCACTCACCGAGGGCTTACTGTGGATCTGCGGCTCAGGCAGAGCGGTAGACATGAGGCGACCGTCCGAGACGGTAAGCAAGCCTCCGTCGACCGCCTCGGTGACCAGCTTGGCTAACCTCTGTTCCGGCAGCATTCTGAACTGCTGGGCCGCCTCCGCGGCGAGTTCCCGCTCGGAAATTCCGGACGGGAAGGTACGTACCAGGTCCGCGATCCTTCGCGCGGCGGCAGATACCACTCGCCTCCCTGCCATGAACACCCCTCCCCTGCACGGCCCCCTGCCGGCATCTGATCACCGCAGCGCTTCTGGAGCCTCAGCCCTCCCTCCCCAGGAGCACCAAGGTGGACGCTTACGGCATCAGTTATGACACTGTGTTCAGTAGCGCGAAAGGCCCGACGTTGGCGAACATTTGCCCCATCCCCCAGGTGGCACCATTCTGCACCCTGCCCGCCCATCATAGCCAACTTTGGAAAAGTTTGGAGCATCGAGGGGGACGATGAACGGTGATCCTGCCGTCGAGCACCAACCGACCTCGCCTTCCCCGCCGCGCCGAATTCCGCCCACCACCAGGACTATGCGCCCTAGCGAGTGAGCAGGCGCCCCAGGGCACTGGCGCGCGGGCCGGACCGAGGCCGGGGTGCGGCCCCGGTTGCACGAAGTTCTGCCGACCGAGCTCCGCGAAGTGGGCGGGCTGGAGATGAACGACACAGTGATCGACGGCTCACCCGTCCACGCAGTCAAAGGAGGCGCTGGCGTCGTCCTCTTCGATGGGGGCGACGATCGAGCCGACGAGGCCGATGAGGAAGAGCAGCACGAGGGCGCCGAGGCATCCGAGTCCGGCGATCTTCGCTGGGTGGTGCTTTTTCTTCGGCGGTTGCGGAGGCTGGGATGGAGTGGCCCAGGAGGGGGTGGGCTGGTGCGGGTTCTGCGGGTGCATGGTGCTCCAAGGCTGCGGGTGGTGGGCTGGGCCAGGGTGTCAGGCTCGGCCCGCCGCGGGTGGGTGTTGTGGCCGTTTCGTGACGGTCTCGGGTGTTCTTCGGGGCTGTTGTGCCTGGTGCTTCTGCTCCGTGCGGCGGCGGTCGTCGGCCGCGGCCTGGCTCTGCTCGTTCCGGCGGCGCAGCTCTGGGATGGAGATCGGTTTGAGTGCCATGCTGGTGTTCCTGTCTCGTCTCGCGCGGGATGAGGGGCCGGGGCGGCCGCGGCCGAACAGCTTGGCGGCAGGTCGGCTGCTCCGGTGACTTGTCAGATCAGCCCGATGAGGCGGGCGAGGTCGTGCGGGGCGTAGCCGGTCACCTCCTTGACGAGGGCCAGGAACAGCAGGGTGCCGACCGTCCAGGCCGGGCCCTTGAAGCTGGGCGCCAGGCAGCGGACGCTGTCGCCGCTGGCCGGGGCCATGCCGCCGTGGGTGGTGTTCGGCCTGGTCGGCGTGAGCGCCGCTGCTCCGGGAGTGCTGAGCACCGGCGACGTCGCAGGCGCGGCAGTGGTACTGGAAGGGCATCAGCTGACCGTCTCTTCGGTGCTGGTGGTGGGCAGGGATTCGGCGAGGACGCCTCGGGTGTTGCGGCCGTTGAGCCAGAGCTGGTCCTCCACCTGGATTCCGACGGCCTCGAGTTCGCGGCGTAGCCGGGTAACGTTCCACTTGGCGAAGTGGCCTGCGGCTTGGACGCGGGCGAGGATGTCGCGGAGGTGGGTGCCACGGGCGGTGCCGATCGCGGTGCGGGTGTGGCGCAGGAGGAGTTCGGCCAGGGGAGTGACTTCTGGGGCCGGGCCCCTCTCGGAACCACCAAGATCAACGTCTAGATCTTGAGGCCTGGATACTAGGTCACCTGCGCTGACTTGCGGTTTCCTCATTCCTATGGGATCGGTCTGGGCGGTGGTCTCCTCGTGGGGGAGAGGAGCCTCCCGCGTGGGGGTGGCCTCTCCCCCGTGCTGCTTCCCCGCGCGTGCGGGGGAGCCTGGGTGGTGCTGCTCCTGTTGGCGGCTGGCGGGGATGCCGCCGTGGGTGGTGATCCACGCTGCCCAGTCGTCGTGGTGGATGCCGGGCTTGTTGGTGCCGTCGATGGCGAGTTGGTCGCGGATGGGTACGCCGAGCGGGGCGAGGAGTGCGCGGAGGCTGGTGGGGTGTGCGTCACCGGTGTCCCCCGCGCCTGGGAACGGGTGTTGATCTGGTCGGCCAGGGCGGCGAGGTGCAGGCCGTTGTGGCCGACCAGGAGCTGATCGATGGCCCACAGCAGGTTCCGCAGGGCCTGGTGCTGGCGGCGGTGTTCGATACGGGTGAGCGGCGGTGTTTTGGGCTCTTCTCCCGCGATGTAGGCGGCCAGCAGCAGTACCGCGGTGGCGGGCAGGGCGACCAGGTGTACGGGGGACTCCCCTGTCCGTTCGGCCCACTGCCAGCCCCACCAGCAGGCTCCGGCGGTGAGGCCGAATCGGGCGCAGCCGGTCTTGACGCCTTTGCCGAGGAGTCGTTTGAGGCCGCCGACCAGGCGGCGGGGGGCGGTGCGGGCACGGCGCTCGGCCCACATGGCTGCCTTGGCGCCGGCTTTGCGGGTTGCGAGAGCTGCGCGGCGGCCCAAGCGCCAGTGCCAGGTGGGCGACGGGACCTTGCGGACCGCGTCGCCGAGGTGGTGACGGTCTTGGCGTAGGTGCGGCCTGCGGCGATCCCGACCTGCTCGGCGCGTGGGGTGCCGGGGGTGAGGTCGACGGTCATGGTGGTTCAGCCCGTGATGACGGTGAGGAGGGAGCCGATGATGCTGACGGCCTTCCGCCACAGGTCGGTGGCCGCGGATGCTGCGTTGAGCGCGAGGAAGCCGAGGGTGATGCTGCCCAGCAGGCCGGGGCGGGCGAAGTGCCACCAGCCCAGGAGTGCCACGGCCACGGCGGCGGGGACGGCGCCGAACTCGTCGCCGATCTGAGCGTTCAGCTCGACGGCTTTCTCGGCGACGATCGACCAGGGGTCGCCCGCGTGTTGGTAGGCGTAGCCCAGGGCGATGCCCGCGGCGAGGCTGGCGGGGGCGGGGATGGTCTTGCCGCCTTTCTTCAGGCCGGCGATGACGATGACGGTCAGGGCGAAGGCCAGGCCGTGGAGTCCGATCTCCAACATGCTGGGGCAGGGTCCTTTCAGGGGTGGAGAGCGGCGGCGAGGACGGTGGTGGTGTAGACGGCGTGGCCGCACCAGGCCACCGGCAGGGCGGTGCCGTCGGTTTGTCGGTGGATGCTCCAGCCGACTGCGACCAGGCCGAGGGAGACGCCGATGGGGGCTCCGGCTGTGGTTTGGATCAGCCAGGGGGTGAGGCCGTAGTGCCAGCAGGCCCACACGCCGGAGAGGGTGAAGATGGCCTGGCCGAGGCGGGGCTTGGGCTGGGCGGCGCGCTGGGCCAGGTCCTGGATGCGGTCGTGGAGGCGGGTGTGGACCGGGCGGTGTTGGTGGGCGTGGACGAGGCGTCCGGCGATGGCGACGGGGTCCCAGGGCGGGACACCGCCGTCGTCTTTCTCTTCGGCGTCCGAGGTGTCTGCGGTGTCGTCGGTGTTCTCGCCTTCGTATTCCGGCTGGTCCGCCCCGGTGTCTGGAGTGTCGGTGGCTTTGCGGAGACGGGCGCGCCAGCGTCCGCGGGGCCCTTCCTCACTCCCCTCCCCCGCGGCGGGTTCCTCCTCTTGGGTAGGGGGTTCCTCCTCGTCTAGCGGCTCTGAGGTGGGCTTATCGGCGTCCAGGGTGGAGAGGGGAACGGGTCCGGCCCACCAGTCGGGCAGGCGTCCGGAGCGGCCGGCGACGTGGACGATGCGGCCGGCCGCTCCGGGGGTGGGCTCGGGCTCGGTGGTGGGCTGTTCGTCGGAGCCGTACCGGCGGTCCCACCGGTCCGGGGCGGGCGGGGTGGTGGTTTTCTCGGTCACAGGTCCTTCTGCTTTCAGGCGGCGTTGTGCTTCTTCCAGAGGTCACGGGCGGTGCTCAGGCGGTCCCAGGCGGTGGTCTGCTTCAGGTCGAACTGGGTCATGACGTCTTCGAGGGAGACGGCTTCGGGGTTGCCGGCTTGGACGATGCGGACGAGGACCGCTTCGATTTCGGCTTGGCGCCTGCCGCGCCGTCCGCCGATGCTGGCCGTCCCCGAAGCAGAAGCCGAAGTGGGGTTCGGGACGGAGGCGGTGACGGTGGGCTCCGAGACGGTGGCGGAAGCTGATACCGAAGCAGGCGTGGCAGCCGAACCCGAAGCGGAAGTGGACGTGGTTCGGGTGGCGGCGATCCGCTTCGCCTTTTCCGCGGCCTGGTGGGCGCGGCGGCGGGCCTGCTCCTCTTCGTCGGCCTGTCGTTGCCGGCGCGCCAGAGCAGCGAGTTTCGCTTCCACTTCGGCCCGGCGCAGCCGCTCGGCGTCGGCTTCGGCCCGCTGCTTCGCTTCGAGTTCCAGCTTCGCCTTGGCCGCGGCGACCTCGGCCCGGCGCTTCGCTTCTTCTTCCACCGCGGCTGCTTCGGCCAGGGCCGCGCGGCGCTTGGCTTCGGCTTCAACTTCGGCTGCTTCGGTACGACGCTTCGCTTCGGCTTCCGCTGCTGCGGTTTCGGCGCGCAGTCGTCGCGCTTCGGCTTCGGCCTGCTCCCTCTTCAGCTTCCGCTCGGCTTCGACGGCTTCGGCCTCCAGTTGGCGGGCTTGGGCGGCGCGTTCGGCTTCCATTCGGGCGGCGTGCTCGGCGGCGGCACGGGCGGCGCGTCGGCGGTCGGGCATCTCCAGGGCATCGGCCAGGGGAATGCCCTTGCGGGCGAAGCGGAGGACGAGGAGTTCGTCGGCGGTGGCGTTGCGGCGCCAGTGGCGGCGGCCGTGCTTGCGGCGGAGGTCGGCGATGTAGAGGTCGATGTCGCGCTGCATGCGCAGGGCTTGCTCGTAGGAGCGGATGCCACAGATTCGCATCCACCGGTATAGGGCGAAGGTGGAGGGCAGCGCGAGGAGCCAGCGGGACAGCGGGGGTGTCTCGTAGTGGGCGTCGGCGGTGATGTTCGCGATGCGGCCGATGGCGTGCCGGGCAGCCTCGATGATCGCGATGAACAGCACGGGGATGACCGCGTGCATGGCGGAGCCGAGGTAGTCGGGCCAGGCTGCGGCGGCATTGAAGACGACGGTGGCGCCGGTGAGGAACCAGGCGATGTGCCGCAGGAGCGGGAAGGGGATGCGAATCCAGGTCAGGAGCAGGTCGAGGGCGAGGAGGACGAGGATTCCGGCGTCGATGCCGATGGTGAAGATGCGGGCGAACCAGCCGAAGCCCTTGGCCTCGGCGAGTTCGGTGACGGAGGTGTAGGAGCCGGCGAAGCCGATGGCGGCGATGGCGAGGGCTCCGACCGCGACGGTGCCGATGAGGATCTTCTGCCACCGGTTGAGGGTGATGGCCCCGGTTTGCTGCCGGGGCTCACCCGGGGAGGTGTCCTGCGGCCGGACGGCCGGGGCGGTGGTCATCGGTTGTGGTGTCCCTTCGGTGGTTGGTGGCGGCGGGTGGTCCAGGCGGCGTAGGTCGGGGCGCCGGTGATGGCTGCGGGTAGGAGGAGGCCGTTGGTTGCGGCGAGGGGGGTGAGGGTGGTGAAGCCGTAGCGGGCTGGCCGGGATGCCGAGCTGGCGGTTGCGGGTGCGTCGTCAGCGGGGCGGCCGCGATGGCGGGGTGTCGCCGTATTCGTCTGTTCGTCTGTCGGGCCGTGGGTTTCGGTCATGACGGTGACGGCGGCTCGGGTGCGGTCGTCGGGCCAGTCGATGACGTCTTGGTCGTCGTCGGGGTGGGGCGGTGGGGCTGCTGGTTGGTCACGGGGCCGGTGTCTTCTCGTGGGTGGTCGGGCCGAGGGGAGTCGTGTCTTCCGGGCCAGGCCGGACTGGGCGGGGTCAGGCGGGGCGGGGCAGGGCCCGGCACTTCTCGGCGTGGCCCTGGGCGAAACGGCGGGCCTGGTCCTCGGTTCACCAGGTGCCGCTGCCGTGGCCGCAGCCGTTGCGGCGGTAGCGGGTGTGGTGGTCGCCGCCGGTGACGTCAACGGCGAGGTTCGGGTCGCGCAGCGCCTTCCCGGCGATGGTGAGGTAGCGGGCGATGACGCCCCTGGGCCAGGCGGTGGCGAAGATGGTGGCGGTGGTGTTCGTGGCCATGGGGTTCGATGTCCTCTCGGGTCGGTGGGGTGAAGCGGGGCGGGGTCGTCCGGTTCCCTGCGGCCCTGCCCGTGCGGGACGGACGGAGAAGGCAGAAGGTCGGGATGGCGGGCCCGTTCCGGGGGCTTCGGCTTCGGGCCCGATCGGTCAGTGGGTTCGGCGGGGAATGCCGGTCGGCTGTTCGGTGAGGGCGGCGGCCTTGGCGTAGGCACGGTGGGCACCGGACTGGTACAGCCGCATGGAAGGGGCGGTCGGCGACCGGAAGGCGGCAAGGACGACTACGCGGGCCATCAGCCAGTGGCCGCGCTGCTGGGCCTCCTCGGCCTCCTGCCGCGGAGTGGGCTCGCTCACCGACGGGGTCGCCTTCCGGGGCGCCGCTGGCAGCGTTGCCGTGGGAGCGGGCTCCGGATACCTGGCCACGCGCGGCGGCGGCGCGCTGTCCGCGTTCGGCCTGGGCTTTGCGGTAGTCCTCGAGATCCTGCTCAGCCACGGACACCACCCGCCCTCAAAGTCCTGCGGAGGACAAGCGCGTACTCCCCGCGCGTCGTCTGGCCCGCCACCTGCGGCATGAGGGCGAGGAGCTGCCGCTCCCGGTGCGGGTTGGCGGCGAGCTGCCGGGCGAGGACGATCCGGTCACCCCTCCCCGAACTCGCGGCCTGACTGGTGGACGGTGAGGTCCTCCATGGCGATGGTGAGGAGCCAGCGGAGCGCTTCGCCCTGGTGGGTGAGGGGGTTGCCGGTCAGGGACAGGGCGTCGGTACGATCGCGCATGGTCATCTCCTGGGTTCGTCAGGTGGATGGCTGGCCCCGCGGGCCCGCGGGGTGTCGCCCCCCGGCCCGTATGGCGTGTGCAGCGCCGGGCCGGGGGGCGTTCCTGTTGAGCACGGGACCGAGATGAGCGCGGCCCCACGCGAACAAACCCTAGGGTTGATCCAGAATCAAATCAACCCTAGGGTTGCAAGCGGTGTCCGGCCGCGCTCTCGCCAGGAAGGAGAGCGAGAGTGGCGGAGCAATCCGAGGAGGTGAGGCGGCTCTTGAAAGCCATCGAGGCGTTCGAAGCCATCGAAGACGACGCGCACTGCACGTCTGAAGTCTCCAAGGCACTCAGGGAGTGGCCCGGCTATCACGCGCGTCTGCGGGAACTCCGACAGCGACGTGTCCAAGCCCTCAGGGAGCAGGGCAAGTCCTGGCAAGAGATCGCCGACATCATCGGCGACATTACTCCCGCTCGCGCTCAGCAGATCGGCGCTGGGCTGCGTGGATCGAAACGTCCGCGGAAGCGGACTGACGAGGACTAGCCGGAAAAACGGCCGAGCGGTGTAGCGACCGCCCGGCCGTGAGTACCAGCGGGCTGCAACCCGCTGATCAACAGTTCCCCACTGCGTAGTAAGGACTGTCTTGCCCGGCAGAGTACACGGGCCTGCTTCGGCATGCCCAGATTCCTCCCTGCCCACGTGGAGCCCCGTGCCCCGCCCGGAGCAGGAAGCCACCACCACCGCATCACGCCGTGCCCAGCCGCGCGCCTGGCTGCGCGCCGTGCGCTGGCTCGTCGCGGCCAGCCTGCATCCGCGCGCAACCGCCACGACCCTGCGCATCGCCGCCGACCTGGCGCGGCGCATGGACTACCTCGAGGGCACGGTGCTCTACGACATGCTCGGGACTGCGGCCCGGCTCGAGGTGTCGGTGCCGACGGTGAAGCGGCACGTCCGCGTGCTCCGCGAGCTGGGCGCGCTGGTGTGGCTCGAGCACGGCACCCGGAAGAACCTGCGCCTGCCTGGGCGGGCGTACACGGGTACAGCCACGGTGTACGGCGCCACGATTCCGCCGTGCTTCGATGTGGCGATGGGGCACCGGCTCGACGGCTCCGGGTACGCAGCGCGGGTGGCCGGTGTGACGGAGGCCGGTCGGGGGCGGGCGATAGCCGAAACGCGGCGTGCAGCTGCTTCCCGCGGCCGGGGGCTTGAACCCCCTTCTCCTAGTGGGTACTTCAACGTTGGGAAAGCTGAGGTCGGTGGTGGGTTGAAAGACACACCGAGCGCAGCGTGCTCGACAGCCAGTTCCTCGAAGAAGACCACCACCGGCCGCCAGCGGGGCCGGTGGACGGGTCGCCCGGCGCTCCAGGTCGCCCGGGACATCTCGATCGTCCGCCAGATCCGCCCCCGTGTTGCCTGGACCCAACATGAGGGCCTGCGCCGGCTGGCGTTCGCGCTGCGGCCGCTCATCGACACGGGGCTCGACGCGGAGAGCATCGTCGTGGAGCTGCACTCGTGGTTCCTCGACTGGCGCCCGGCACGGCCGGCCGCGTTCATCACAGCCGAGCTACGGCGCCGCCAGCGCCGGGACGCCGACCTGCCCGCCATGGGAGCACCCGTGGCCGGGGGGCCGACGCCCGTAGTCGCGCCGCAAGACAGCCCGGCCTGGCGCGAGTACTGCCAGCGGCAGCATGCGATGGCCGCGATGCACACCCTGGTCGCCTCAGCACGGGAGCGGACCGACGAAGAGCGACGCAACGCCCGCCTCGCAGCCCTGCACGCCCCGCACCTGGTGCTCGATCACATCGCCGAGCACGGAGAGGACGACGCCTTGGACCTGTACGGCACATGGCTGGTCGCCCGATACGTCGGGCAGGCTGCCTCCAGCACTATCCGCTTGGGCGGGCCAGTATCCTGACCCTAGTGTTTTCGCCCGCACGCGCGGGCATGTACCGGCCGTTGCCCTGCGCAGTGTTCTTGGCGACCGCTCTCGCCCGCCCACGCGGGTTACGAAAGCCCCCACCGACACGGCGGGGGCTTCTTGCTGTCCGTACGGGGTCAGGGACAGCCGCAGGGCCCAGCCCGCGTCCTCTTCGTCGCGGACCAGGGGGCTGGTAGGTCTCCGGTGCCGGGCGCCCAGCTTCCTCCCAGTCGGCGAGCCAGCCCCGCAGGGCATGCAGGGATGGGGAGTCAGGGGCGTCGACAATGATCGTGCCGTCCGGCAGGATGACTGCGGCGGAGGTCGGGGTGGAGTGGCCCAGTCCGATCTCGTCGGGGGGCGAGGGCGGCCATGGTCAGGTGGGTGCCGCCGGTGGTGGCGGCGTAGGTACGCCAGCTCGCCCAGTCGAGCGGTTCCCCCTGGTAGGGCTCGGTGTGCGTGTCCTTCAGCAACCGCGCCAGGGCGGTGCGGGCTCCGGTGTGGAGCCGGTCGTCCAGGTCGCGCCACGCGATGGAGATCCAGGACGAGGCAGGGACGCGGTTCTCCCAGTCAACCCAGCGCAGCGGCACATCGTAGTCGGCGCGCGGGGAGCTGCCGGTCTCGATGTAGCCGCCGTGGAACACGGCGTCGATGCGCGGTCCGCCCACCCCGACGGTGATCCGGGCGACGACAGTGAGCTTGGGGACGTCTGCGATCGGCAGCGCGGTCACGATCACCGACCCGACGGTGAGCTGGTCCACCCACGCATGGGGCAGCAGCGGCGGGGCGCACCAGGTCACCAGCCGGTCGTACGGGGCGTCGTCGGGCCATCCGGCGGTGCCGTCGGCGGTGTGGCAGGCGATGTTGGTCAGGTCGCGCTGGTGGTGGAGGATGTTGGCCCAGCGGACCATGTAGGGGTCGATGTCGAGACCGGTGACGCGGCCCGAGGGGCCGACAATGTAGGCCAGGAGGGCACCGGAGTAGCCGGAGCCGGTGCCGATTTCCAGCACGCTCATCCCCTCGGCGGCGGCGAGGGTGGTCAGTTCGCGGTGAATCGCGGTGGGGTTGGAGCGATTGTCGGTGGCGCCGCGGTCTTCGTTGTGGGTGTAGCAGCGCTCGGGCACGGCGGCTTCGGAGACGGAGAGCACAGCAAGGCTCCCTTTGAGTGCGGGTGGACTTGTGCTCTGACAACCGGCCCGGGCGGATCAAGGACACGGACCGGTTGTCAGACCCTCAAGTGGCAGAGATGATCTTCAGAGCCAGTGCCCGCAGGGGGGCGATCCTGCTGCGGACCTCGCTTCCGTAGACAGCGTTGGTGCAGATGGCCAGGTAGCGGCCGGTGTCGGGGGCGAGGTAGAGGCTGGTGCCGGTGAAGCCGTGATGATAGGCGACAGGCCCCGGGGCGACGATCCACGACAGCCCGCGGTCCAGGCCCGGCTCGATCGGGGCGACAGGCAGCATGGAGGCGCGCAGCCAGGCGTGCAGGTCTGCGTCCGGGTCGAACAGGCGATCGGCGTAGCGGGCAAGGTCGTGGGCGGTGGAGAAGACCCCGGCGTGGCCGGCGGCTCCGCCGAGCAGGGTGGCGTTGTCGTCGTGCGGGATGCCCCACATGCGGGGAGCGCCGGGAATGCGCTGTTCGGTGGGGGCGACCTGGGAGGTGCGGGCGAGGGGCCCGTAGCAGGTGGCGGTCATGCCGATCCGGTCCCACAGGTCGCGGCCGAGGTCGGCCAGGTGCCGTCCGGTGACGTGGGCGAGGGCCAGGCCCAGGAGGATGTAGCCGCGGTTGATGTACCGGTGGGTGCCCGGCTTGGTCTCCAGGTCCTCCCTCAGCATCAGCTCATGCAAGGGGGTTTCGCCGCCCCGGTAGAGGTCCAGGCGGGTGGACGCTTTCAGTCCGGCGGTGTGGGTCAGGAGCTGTCCGATGGTGGCCTTGCCACTGGGCGCGGGCCCGTCCATGTGCGGCAGGAGTTCGCGGATGAGGGTGGTGCGGTCCAGCAGCCCGGTGTCGATGGCCTGGCAGACCAGGGGCCAGGTCGCGGTCACCTTGGTGAGCGAGGCGAGGTCGTACAGGATGTGCTCATCTGGTGCCAAGTCACCAAGTTCGAGGGCGATCCGGCCAGCGGTCAGGAAGCGGGGGCTGGCATCGCGGGTGCCAAGCGCGATGACCCCGCCGGGGGCGGCGCCGTCGGCGATCGCCTGGTCGAGCGCGTCGGCCAGGCGGGCGGTGTCGTCGGGGGTGAAGGCGGTCATCGGCAGGTCTCCGCGACGGTGGTGATGTCGGCGCCCAGCGCGGCCAGATTGGGCAGCAGCCTGCCGTAGCCGCAGGCGAGGCGGTACACGCCTCGGATCGTAGAGGTCCCCGCGGCGGCCAGGGCGGCAATACACAGCGCGGTGACCGCGCGGGTGTCGTGCACCTGGGTATGGGCCGCCCGCAGCCGGGTGACGCCTCTGACCCGGGTGACGGGGCTGGCGGCTTTGATGTCGGCGCCAAACGCGCGCAGGCCACCGGTGTCCACGGTGGCCTGGATGCCGCCTGGGCTGCCGGTGAGGACGATGCCGACCGGGACCAGCGCGTCGTCGATTTCAACCGTCGAGTGAGGACGGAACTCGCCCTGGCCAGTTGAGAGCCGGTCAGCGGAGCCGTGTCGTGCCGTGGCAGCGCAGGAACGCAAGACCCCCGCCAAGTGAGGCGGGGGCCGAGGCTGTGCCCCAACCGCCGGGCGAGGGCGCACCGTCTGTCGGGCGGCTACTCAGCGGACCGGGGAAGGTCAAGGACCATCGCGTCATAGAATGGCGCCTCTTCCCACGGGTGGGAGACGCCGACCTTTCGGTACCCCCACGCCGCATACGCGGACTGTGCCGGGGCGGCCTCTGGCTCGGGCCGCATCGTCAGCGTCACTCGCTCCGCTGTCAGCCCTTCCAGAAGCCGGGAGTGCAGCCCGGCCGCGATGCCGCGTCGCCGCCAGGGCTTGCGTACGGCGAGTTCGATGATGACGAACGTCCGCTCGCCGGTCTCGCGCGTGAAGTCCTCCGGGAGCGGGTCGCCCTGGATGTTCTTCCACCAGCGGGTATCCGACGCGAGGAGATAGCCGTAGGCGAAGCCGACGACTTCGTCGATGTCGCGGGCGAGGACAAGGCGCATACCGGGGCGCTGTGCTTGGACCTGATAGTGCTCGATGAATTCGGCGACGTCGCGCGGTCCCTCGCAGTAGGGAGGCTCAACGTAGATCTCCTCGTACGCGGAGAGGAACGCGTCGAGCTGCTGCGCCGCCTCCCGCCCCTCATACCGGTCGAACGTTATCTCGGACATCACGCGGCTCCCTTCGCACGGACGTGCTCCGTCAGTTCCTCGGCGGCCTCCCGGGCGCTCACGGCATCAACCTCACGAAGGAGGCCTGCGACTTCGGTGAGCCGCCGCATGACGCGCCCCGACTCGACCTCCTCCAGGTGTTCCAGGCTCTCTACCGCATGAGCTGCGCCCTCGTCGACCTCACCAGCCTGGAGGAGGCCACGGGCGAGGGTGAGCCGGTACAGAGCGCGGTTGCGGCCGTACGTGCGGTCCTGGTGAGCGAGCGCGGCCCGCAGGAAGGTCACCGCCGCCCGGTGGTGACCGATCTCCGTGTAGAGCAGCCCTTGTGCGTAGTCGAGTTCCGCGTGTCCGTGGAAGGCGGCCCATTCCGGGGAAGGACGCCCACGGCCAGCGCGGTCGATCAGGCGCATCGACTCGGCGAGCCGTGCGCCCGCCGCCTTCCGGTCCCGCATGAGGGAGAGGGCGCGAGCCTCGCGGGCCGCGATGAGGGACTGGAGAGCGGGGGAACCGAAGCGGGCCGCACGTTCCTGCGCGGCGCGGGCGAGGTCGTACCCGTCACGCGGTCGGCCTTCGTGGCTCGCCTGCATGCTCAGGGAGGCTAGTGCCAGGATCTCCAGGCTGTCGTCCCGGAGCATCGTCGCGGTCGTCAGGGCCTCACCCCAGTACCGGCGTGCCTGGTCCTGATCGCCCGCGTCGTAGTACAGCCAGGCGCAGTGCTCGGCCGTTTCCCCGGCAAGAAGTTGAAGCTGACGCCCGATTATGTCCGGGTAGGAGCAGGTGTTGATGACGCGGCGGACGCGGCGGAGATGCCGGACGGCCAGGGAGCGCACGTCGCCCCCGCCGTATGCGTCGTCGAGCTGGTAGAGGGAGCGGAGGCCCTCACGGAGTTCGAGGAGGTGGGTAGTGCCGACGGCGCCCGTGTGGCTGGCGGGCGTGAGCTTCTGCGCGGGGGTGGGTAACCGGGCGGCGGCAGCTGCTCCAATGGAGTCGGTGAGGAACGCCCGTCGGTCCACTCTGGTGCCTTCCTGTGCAGGGGGTGGTGCTTTCCCTACGGTGGCACCCGGCGGGGGTCCGGGGAAACCCAACTCTGCCGGGCTGACCCCGAACATCGCATGGAGTACGCGCCAGGCGCGGGCGCGGGGTGCGGGAGGCTTCGGCTGACGCCACCGTCTGAACTGGCGGTCCGTCACCGTGACCGCCTCGTCGAGCATGGCTGCGGTCTCCTCGAAAACCCGCAGAAAAGCCACCGGCCTCTCCCACCCGTGCGCTGCGCATGCACGCTCAAAGGGAGTCGGTTCGTCGGCCACGTCATACCTCCAGTGTCCGGTCGCACACCGAAGGTAGCGGCGCGGGGGCACGAAAAGGCCGGTCGCGGTGGAAAGTCCGCTGAAAAGTCCGCCCGTACGTCCGGCCGTTGCTGTCCCTCGGGAGTTGACTCGTGGTGTGAGGGAGTCACCGAGGGGAGCCCGAACCGTGAATACTCAAACCATCCGGAAGGGGCCGCCCGGCATGGGCGGCGACCGAGTCGACGTCGCCGCCATCCGACAGGCCGTCGACCGGGCCCTGGCCGTCGGCCCCGTCCTGCCCCGGCACCAGGAGGTGGAGGACCTCATCGCCGACCTGCGCGGCCACCTCCAGATCCTGCTGTCCACTGTCCGCGTCACCGAATGCGCCAGGGCCACAACCGCACTCGCCGAACTCGAGCGCGGCCCCGGCCGCGGCCTACGCTCCGCCGCCGACCACGCGCAGCTGCTGGCGCTGGACTGCCGGTGGGCGCTGCGATACCTCACTGCCCAGGAGGGAACACGGTGATCCAGCACGCCGCTGGCCCCTCCGGTGCCGGCGCCGCGGACGGCCGCCTCCCGGTCGACTGGCTGTCCCCCACCGGCCGGCTGCCCGCCGTCCTGTCCGCCTGGGAGCGCGGCGTCCTGGCCGAGGTCCCCACGGGGATCGCCTGGGACGTCGTCCGCCTCCCGGCCAGGCTGGTGCACGAGACCGTGCAGCGGCTGCGGGCCGCCGGGGCCCCGCTGGGGCCCGTGCTCTCGGCCCTGCTGGGCGCGGAGTTCTTCGTCGCCCCGGGCTCGGCGGACGGCTGGGACGTCGCCGAGGGGACCGTCCTCCCCTACGGCACGCTGGTGCTGATGCCCGACCCAGGCGTGGTCGGGCACCGCCGAATCGGCGACCGCGGCTGGCTCGTCGCCCCGGCCGGACAGCCGCTGTCCCGGGGAGCGGACCTGCGGGACGCCTACGCCGAGGCCCGCGCACACGCCGCGGAAGCAGCGGAGGTCCTGGGATGAGCCCTCGCTCCGTGCTGCGCTACGTCCGCTGGCATCTCGCCCTCAACACCGAGCCGGACGCGGAGCCGCTGACGTACGCGATGGAGTGCACGATGTGCGGCGAGCGCGGCCCGGCCAGCGAGGACGCGAAGGCCGCCCGCGCTTGGGTGTTCGAGCACGTCAAGGCGCCGGAGAACCGGCTGCACATGACCTACCGCGAGCACATCACCCGCCCGTGGACGGCCATGCCCGGACCACCCGCACCGGCCTCGTCCCCGACCACGCCGCCCCTGAGTGCCGCGCCAACGGAGGCTTCGTGAATCCCTCCCCGCCACGCCCGGCCGCTGACGACGTCACCTCCCGCCCGGCCCCGCTGCCCCGGCCGACCGTGGTCCCCTACATCGCCCGGTGGAGCGCCGAGCAGAGCCTCACACCCGACGTCATCGCAACCGCGCGGGGCCTGGCCTACCCCGACGAGACGCCCTATGACCGCGACCATGGCGGAGCGCTGTGGGCCCGTACCGAGCTGAAACCCGGGCACGGTAAACCGGACTTCGGTGGTGTCCATCCCCAGCGGCAGCGCCGCGCGATGCAGCGGCTGCTGTGTCAGGTCTGCGGCCACCGGGCCGACCGCACCCAGGGCGGCGTGCTGTGGCTGGTCGAGGACCACCGCGGCGACTGGAAGGACTGGCCCGAGGGGCTGGTCACCGCCCATCCGCCGGTGTGCCTGCCTTGTGCCCGCCTGGCAGTCGTTCAGTGCCATCACCTGTTGCATGTGCCCTGGATGGCGCTGCGCGTACGCGGCTCCGCAGTCGAGGGCGTCTACGGCCGGCCATATCACCTCCAGGGGCATCGCTTGGTGCGAGGCGAGAAGGCAGCCGTCTTCTACGACCATCCCGCCATCCGGTGGATCGTGGCGTCCCAACTCACCCGGACCCTGCGTGGTTGCACGGTTGTGGACCTGGACTCCGCTCCCGCCCCGTGAAGGTTCCTGTCCCCGGCAGCGGACGGCTCCCCTTTTGTGGCCCGCAGCCGGGGACAGGCAGAAAACCTGTTCGCCCCCGACCTGTCAGGAGTTCTCCATGACCGCACCCGCAACTCCACTGGCGCAGCACGCCGCTCCCCGAATGAGGACGACATTCCTGGAGCTGGAGATCACCGGCAAGTGCCAGCTCGACTGCTCCCACTGCTACGCGCACTTCGGCCCCGCCGGCGACCACGGCGCCATGACCATCGACGACTGGCGGTCGGTCATCGGGCAGGCCGCGGACATGGGCGTGCTCGAGGTGCAGTTCATCGGCGGCGAGCCCACCCTTCACCCGGACTTCCCCGCGTTGCTGGACTGTGCCATCGACCACGGCCTGAAGGTGCAGGTGTTCTCCAATCTGGTGGCCGTCCGCGAGCCGTTGTGGGAGCGCCTTCGCTGCCCGGCCGTGTCCTTGGCGACGTCCTACTACAGCGACCGCGCCGACCAGCACGCCCACGTGACCGGGCGCCGCGCCGCCCACGCCCGTACCCGCGCCAACATCGCCCGGGCTGTGAAGCTCGGCATCCCGCTGAAGGTCGGCATCATCGACATCTTCGACGGGCAGCGCGTGGAGCAGGCCCGCCGCGAGCTGGAGGCCCTCGGCGTGCGGCACATCCACATCGACCGGCAGCGCGGCGTCGGCCGCGCCACCACCGTCACGGGCGTCGGACCCACCGTCGACGAGCTGTGCGGCAGGTGCGGCATCGGCCGGGCCGCGATCGGCCCGCAGGGGGAGGTGTGGATGTGTGTGCTGTCCCGCTTCCTGCCCCCGGCCGGTAACGTCCGCACCACGCCGCTGCGCACCATCGTGGAGGGCGAGGCGATGACGACCCTGCCGGCCCAGGTCCCCCGACGCCCGGACGCGACCGCGTGCAAGCCCAACAGTGACGGCTCGGACTGCTCCCCGGCAGAGACCACAGCCTGCAACCCTGCCTACTGACGAAGGAGTCGGTCGTGGAGTGGCGAAAGCACGCCGAACGCCTGGCCGCCCAGGTGACTCATCCGGTCTCTCGGTGGCGGCCCGCCGTGGCCACCGTGCCGAGGCATCTGTTCGTGCCCCGCTGGTGGCACCCCGACGGTGACGGCTGGGCGTTGCGCGACGGCCCCACCGATCCCGAAGCATGGGCGGCGGCCGCCTACAGCGACACAGAGTCCCTGGTGACTCGAGTCGGGCAGTGGCATGCCGACCACGCCCAACCAGGGGATCGGCCGACCGGGCTGCCCACGTCCTCCTCCACCCACCCCTCCCTGGTGGTGCGGATGCTGCGCCACGGCATGCTCACCGACACCAGCGACCTGCTGATCGTGGGCACCGGCACCGGCTACTCCACCGCCCTGGCCTGCGCCCGACTCGGCGACAAGCGCGTGAGCAGCGTGGACGTCGACAGCTACCTGACCCAGGTTGCCACTCAGCGCCTGGCCGCGGCCGGGTGGGCGCCGACGGTGACCACGGCGGACGCCACCGGGCCACTGCCGGGCACCTACGACCGCATCGTCTCCCTGGTCGCCGTCCGCCCCGTCCCGGCCTCCTGGTTGGCCGCACTGCGACCCGGCGGACGGCTGGTGACCACCCTGGCGAACATGCCCGTCATCATCACCGCCGACAAGACCGACGACGGCGGCGCGATCGGACAAGTGGAATGGGACCGCGCTGGGTTCATGCGCACCCGCCACGGCCACAACTACCCTCCCGGCCTCACCCAGCGCCTCCCCACACTCCGGGAGCAGGAAGGCGAACACGTCGGTACCGGCCGCTATCCCGTCCTCAACGTACCCGAGGCGTGGGAGGTGTGGTCGATGCTGGAGCTGACCGAGCCCGGCATCGAGCATCACTTCGAGGCCGGGCCCGGCCGGCGCCGCACCGCGTGGATGCTGCACCCCGACGGTTCCTGGGCCCGGGCCACCGCCGTCTGGACCGACCCGCCCCAGGTGCACCAGAGCGGCCCCCGCCGCCTGTGGGACACCCTGGAGAAGGTCAGGAACCGCCTCAACCTCGAGGGCGCCCTGCCCGTCTACGGCGCCACCGTTCGTATCGACCCCGACGGCACCGTCCACCTTCACCGCGGCCGATGGTCCGCAGTCGTGCCATAGGCACGCTTCTCGTTCCTCAAACAGCCTGGCTCGGCAGGAACCTCAAGACTGCCACGCGCCTGTGACCCCCGACGCGGGCGCGCGCGGCTCCCTCTCCCCTGCCGTGCAGATCCCAGCGGGTCACTCACGAGAACGGAAAGAGCAAGCAGAGTGTTGTTCCAGCCTGCCCGGTCACGGTTCAGCGTCAGGCTCACCGTGGGCCGGGGCACCAGCGGCATCACCGGTCCGTCCGGCGGGATGGTGGTGGATCCAGGACAGGCCGCCCAGGTCCAGCCTGTACCGTGCGCGGGTGACGGCGACGTAGGCCAGGCGGGCCTCGGCGTCGTCGATCACCCCGGGCAGCGGCTCGCCATGGTCGTCGGTCTCCTCCCGGTCCGGCGGCGGGGTGAAGTCGTCGGCGATGCGCACCGTGGCCCACTGGCGGCCCTTGGCCTTGTGGGCGGTGGAGACGATCACCTCCGCACAGCGTTCGTCGATCAGGCAGTCGGCGGCGTGGAGGATGGTGTCGGCGCCGTGTTCGCCGACCAGGTCCACCAGCGGCTGCAGGTCCCGGCCGGCCGGGTCGTGTTCGGCGTAGTCGAGCAGGTCACCCCAGGTGGTGAACAGCACCAGTTCCGGGTGGGAGGTGCGGCGGCCGGACTGCAGGTCGCGGGCGGCGTGGGCCAGGGCGCGCAAGGCCTGCCCGCCGCCCGCGAGGGCCACCGCGCGGCCGTCGTCGAGGTGTTTCATGATCTCCACCATGGCGCCGACGTTGGTCCGGCACAGCACCGCCGCCGGCTCGCCCACCTCCCCCACCGCACTGGAAATCTCTTCGGTGCCGGTCAGCCGGATCGGCGCCTGGGCAATGGCCAGCCAGCGGTTGGCCTCCTCGGCGATCGCGGGGCCGAAGCGGAAAGAGCGGGACAGGGTCAGCGGGGTGCCGTCGAAGCCGGTCATCACGTCCTTCGCGCCGCGCCAGCCGTAGATGGCCTGGGCGGAGTCGCCGACCATCACCAGCTGGGCGTGGCCGCGCTGGGCCAGGAAGACCTCCTCCAGGACCGGGTTGGTGTCCTGGGCCTCGTCCAGCAGCAGGAAATCCGCCTGAATCCGGGGCTGGGACAGGGCCCACATCTTCAGGTAGTGGTCGTGGTCGAAGCGGACCACCCCCTGGTCGGGGTGCTGCAGGTCGGCCCAGGCCTTGCCCGCGTACGGCAGCACCAGGTCGGCGAGCTCGGTGTGCAGCTCGTCCGTATCGAGGCCGCGCAGCCGCGGCACGTGGCCGGCGTCCAGCACCGGGTCGGCGGAGTGGCAGAACCGCTCCACCGTCCGCAGCACCACCGCCGACAGCGCCTTCGGCGACAGGTCGCGGCCGCCGAGGGTGATGCTGTGGCGGATGCCCAGCTCCATCCCGGTGCGCCAGCTGGGGATCCGGGGGGCGTTGAGCCGGGCGGTGTAGCGGTGGCCGATCGCGGCGTAGGCCAGCGCGTGCGCGGTCTTGCAGACCACCGTGCGGGGAAAGGCCTGGGCGGCGGCCTGGGCGATGGCCCGGTTGAACGCCAGGTACCGGCCCCTCCGCTTCGTGGCGTGGGCCAGCAGCGCCAGGGTGGTGGTCTTCCCGGCGCCGGCGCCGGCCTGGATCACCAGGTGCTCCCCGGCGGCGAACGCCTCGGCCGCGGCGGCCTGCTCTGCGGTGGGCTCCACCGTCGTCATCTCCATCTCCTTCACGGCTTGGCAAGGTCAGCAGGGGGTGGCCGGTGCACCGGCCGGGCGGGTGGGGCCGGCGGAGCCGTCCGGTGCGCCGCCCCGGACCGCCGCACCGGGGGACACGGCCGACGGAGCGGGCGGCGGGCCCGGCAGGTCCGCTGCGGTCAGCCACCGGCCCCGGCCCGGATCGGCGCCGGGGACCAGCCACACCGGCACACCTGCGGCCACCGCGCGGCGGGCGATGTCCGCGCTCGTCCCCGGGCCGGGGGTGAAGGTCTCGTGGAAGACGACCACCAGCCGCGGACCCTCCTCCCGCAGGATCCGCTGATGGCGCACCGCCAGGGTCTCCCGCGGCAACCGCATCAGCCCGCGGCTCGCCTGGAGGCGGGGGTGGCAGCGGTGCCGCCACGCCGGCAGGCCCCGCTCCTGGCACCAGCGGTGCGCGGCCCGCTCCGCCCCGGTCCCCGCCCCCTCGATCACCACCAGATCCCCGCCGTGCCGGTCGGCCGCCCGGTCCAACACCGCCGCCACCGTCTGCGGCCACGGCCAGCACCGGCTCCCGCACACCCACACCCGCGCCGCGAACCCCCTCACCGGCCCGCCCCCGGCCACGACACGACACGAACATGCCGATCACGGAGCACTTCGCCGACGGTGGAGCAGCCCAGCCGGCGCACAGGCGAGCCGGTGGCCGGCCGCAGAACCGCGAGCGGGCCGGGAGTGCCGCGTGCCGCACAGGTGCCATCAGCTCCGGCAAGGCGGCGCTGCACGGCAGATCCGCCGAGACCGCTTCCGGCTTCCCGAGGCCGTTGTCCACCGCTGCCCGGCCGCCGCTCGGCGTTCTTCCACGAAGGAGAAAAACTCATGGAGGGGACCGTGGCAGGCGACACGCCACAACACCGCCGTCCAGGCCGCATATGTCCCGGAGAAGGGTGAATTAGCCGCCACACACGTTCGGCAACTGGATCACCAGTTCACCTCGGGTCGGCACCGCCGAGGACGGCCGCGCGGCCTCTTGAGGCTTCTGCGCGGACTTCAGGACGAGGACGCCGTCGGCGGCTGATGCCCCTCGCACAAGACGCCGAGGAACTGCCCGATCGGGATCCCCAAGGCGTGGGCGAGAGCGTGCCAGGTCCTCAGGCTGCCGATGGTGCGCCCCTGTTCGATCTCGATCAGAGTACGGCGAGCCAGGCCACTGCGCTCGGCGAGTTGGTCGTAGGTCCACCCCCGCTCCGCCCGTGCCCGCGCCAGCCTCAGGCGCAACGCGGCCAGGTTCGGGTCGGGCGGAGGGATCGTCACTCAGCTATCGCACGGTGCAGACCCCTGCCCTGTCAGTGCAGACCTCTGCCCTATCTTCGGTAATGCCCCATTCAGGGCAGAGGTCTGCACCGACAGGCCTCACCCCGCCCACACCACGCACCACCACACCCCAACCAGACAAGGAGACACCGCCCCCATGGGGACCGGCACGACCCCCCACCCACCACGGCGTACCTGGACCGTCACCCTCAACCCGCCCTCAAACGACCCCGGGCTGCACTGCACCGCCTGCGGCCCCCTCCCCCACTCTGCAGGAACGCCTCCCCGCAACGCCGCCCTCGATCACCTGGGCGACCACGTACACCACACCCCACTGGAACCACACCTGCGCACCTGCCAGTGCCGCGAGGACGGCTGCCGCGGACACCCCCGACACCGCGGCTGCGACGGCTTGGTGGCCCTCTACCTCACCCACCACCCCACACACCGCTCTTGGCGGCTGGCCGACCTCTGCCACGCCTGCGCCACCGCCACCCCCCACACCGCCAAGGTCCCCGACCTCCCCCAACCACCGCCCCCTCAACGCCCCAGCGCCCCTCCCCCAACGGGCCACTCCACAAGTCCCAACACCCCCCAAGACAGCCCAAACGACGAAGAGTTCGAGTTCCACCCGTGGTGGACCGACGACGCACCCCCCTACCTCTGAACACCTCCGACGCGCCCCATGACCAGCCCACGCTCCCGGCCACGGCCACCACCACCGGCGACACATCTCCCGCCCTGGCACTGCCACCGGCGCGCCCCGCCCACCTCCTACGGCCGAACACCGGACACCCCCATCCCCCACACCCCGCCCCCGACCACCGACCGAAAGGCCCGCACACCGTGAGCCTGCCACCCAACCACCCGCACCCCGACACCGGCGACCGGCCACTGCCCCCGACCCACCACCATTCCCTACATCGCCCGGTGGACCGGCGAAAGCGACCTCACCCCCCTGGTCGTCGCCCAAGGCCCGGGGATCGCCTACCGCCGAGACCAGGAGATCCCCCAGGACCGCCACCACGGGGTGCTGTGGGCACACCGCTCGCTCAACCCCGGCCACGGCCAACCGATCTACTCGGGCGTGCACCCCCAGCGGCAGCGCCGGGTGATGGCCAAGCTGCTGTGCCAGGTGTGCGCCAAACCCGCCGGCCGCACCGAGGACGGCGTGCTGTGGCTGATCGAGGACGACCGCGGCGCGTGGTCGGACTGGTCGGAGGGCCTGGCTACCACCCACCCCCGCTCTGCTGCCGTGCGCGAGGGCGTCCCTCACCCAGTGCCACCACTGGCGACGGGAGAAGGCCGTGGCGGTGCGCTCCCGCGCCTCCCAGGTCAGCGGCGTCTACGGCACCCCCTACCAGTGGCAGGGCCCGGTACTGGTCCCGCAGAAAGAGCGGGGCGTGCGCTACGACGACCCCGCCATCACCTGGACCCTGGCCCGCCAACTGGTGCGCACGCTGTACGGCTGCACGCTCGTCGCCCTCGAAGCCGAACTCGCCGCCTGACCCCCGCCGCTCGTCTCCTGAACCCCTGCCCCCGGTCGCGGACGATCCTGCTGTCTACCCACGGCGGTTCCCCCACGGCCCGCATCTGGGGGGCAGGCTCCAAGCCGCTCCCCCGCCCGGTTGCCGAGTTTCACGCGCGTTCCTCGGCAGGCGTCGCCGGGCGGGAAAGCCCCGCCCCCTGTCGACCGAAAGAAGACGGACCGTGCTTCCCTCCCCCTTCGGCTTCACCACCTCCGCCCCCGAACTCGCCTGGCTGCTGCAGGCCTTCGTCGAACGCGTCACCGGCGTCCGCGGCGCGGTGCTGTTGTCCGGCGACGGCATCCATAAGACCTCCCACGGGCTGGACCAGGACAACGCCGACCGTCTCGCCGCCGTCGCCGGCGGCCTGTACTCCCTCGTCGCCGGCACCGCCGCACAGATCGGCGACGTCGACGACAGCGGACACCCCCGGGTCCGGCAGGTCATCGCCGAGATGGGCACCACCGTGCTGTACGTGTGCACCGCCGGCGCCGGCAGCCGCCTGGCCGTCCTGGTCGACACCGGCACCGACCCGGCCGTCATCGGCCACGAGATGGTCCGCCTGGGCAACAGCGTCCGCACCCACCTGGACACCCCCGCGCGGACTTCCCCGTCCGCCTGACAGCTCCTGGCCGCCCTGACCCGGGCCAGGTCCCCGTTCCTGAGGCGCCTCAACGGCCACCGGTGCGCCTCGGAAACGGGTTTCCACACAACCCGTCACACCCCTGAAGGAGAGGACCCATGGACTCGACCCTGGATCAGCCCACGACCGAGACGACCTTCGACCTGGATGTACAAGTCGTCACCGACGTGCCCGCCGACAGCGCCGACATTCCGTGCGGCACCGGCGACGGATGCGCCACGACCTGCGCCTCCTCGTGCACCAGCGCCGTGTGAGTCGGTGACATCCCCCGGGGCCCGGAAGGAAATCCGGGCCCCGGCCCGCCCCGTACCGCCCCTTCTCGTACCGCCCGGATGGAGGCCGGATGCCCTCTTCCCGCATGACGCCCGCCGGCGTCGCTCTGCTACGCGCAGCGGTCATGCCGCTGGACAGCGTCCCCGACCAGTGGCCCGACCCGTCCGACACCCCGGCGTGCCGCGCATGGCTCGCGCAGGTGTGGGACCGGTCGGAGTTCGCCGCCGCGGTCCGGCAGGCCAGCCCCGACCTCGCCGCCCGGGTGGATGCCATCCGCGCGGGCCGTGCCACCTCGGACAAGCACGTCCGCCGCGCCGTCGTGTCGATCACCCGCTACCTGCTGCGCGCCACCGGCCGCCCGACCCCGTTCGGTCTGTTCGCCGGGGTGGCCCGCGCGGGCCTGGCGCCCGCGGCGGCCGTGCGTTGGGGAACGGAGCACCGGGCCGTGGCCCGGCCGGACACCCAGTGGCTCGCCGCTGTGCTCGACCGCCTGGAGGCGTGCCCCGATCTGTTGGAGCGCCTGGACGTGGTGTTCAGCAACCTGGCCGTGCAGCGCGGTGGGCGGCTCCATCTGCCCCACGGCCCCAACCGGGTCACCATCGTCTACTCCGCACCGTCCACGAGGCCGCCGCCATCCCGATCCGGTTCGAGGCCTTGGCCGACAAGCTCGCCGCCGACTTCGGGCCGGGCGTCGATCGGGCGCAGGTGCGGCGGATGCTCACCGAACTAGTCCGACAAGGGTTCTTGATCACCTCGCTTCGGGCGCCGTTCACGGTCACCGACCCTCTCGCCCACTGCCTCGACCGGCTCCGCGCGGCCGGGGCCGAGGACACCGACGCGGCCGAGCTGCTGCACGCACTCCAGCAGGTGGCCGCCGACCTCGCCCGCCCCGACCAGACCACGAGGACCGCCCGGCGGATGCGGAGGCTGTCCCCGGCCGGGCGCACCCCGCTGGCCGTGGACCTGGCCCTGGACTGTGACGTGAGCGTGCCCCATCAGGTCGCCGACGAGATGTGCCGGGCCGCCACGGCGTTGATGCGGCTGACCCGCTTCCCCACCGGACAGGCGGTGTGGCGGTCCTACCACGCCGCGTTCTGCGACCGGTACGGCACCGGTGCCCTCGTGCCGGTGTTGGAGGTCGTCAACCCCGACACCGGGCTCGGGTTCCCGACCGCCTATCCCGGCAGCGTCCTCCCGGAGCCCGCCGACATCCCCACCGCCCGCGACGAGCGGCTGCTGTCCCTGGCCTGGCAGGCGAAAACCTGCGGCGGAGAGATCACCCTCACCGACGACCTGATCCGCGACCTGACCGCCGGGGACCGGTTCACCACCTGGAACATCCCGCCGCACGTGGAGCTGGCCGCCCGCATCCACGCCCCCACCCTCGACGCCCTCGACCGCGGGGACTACACGCTCACCGTCGCTCCGGCCCGCTCCGCCGGCACCCTCATCTCCCGGTTCACGCCGCTGGCGACCGGCACCGGCCTGGAAGACCTCTACCGCACCGTCCCCACCACGGTGCAGGGCGCGCTACCGGTGCAGATGAGCTTTCCCCCGGTCTACTCGCACGCGGAGAACGTCTGCCGCATCCCCGCCTACCTGGACGATCTGCTACCGCTGGGAGAACACCGCGCCCCGGCCGAGGACCTGGTGGGGATCGAGGACCTGGCGGTGACCGCCACCCACGACCGGCTGCACCTGGTCAGCATCTCCCGCCGCCAAGTGGTCGACACGCAGGTCTTCCACGCCTTGGCGCTGGAGAAGCAGCCGCCGCCGCTGGCCCGCTTCCTCGCCCACCTGCCGCGGGCCTTCACCGCCCGCTGGCACGAATTCGACTGGGGCCCGCTCGCCGGGCGTCTACCGTCCCTGCCGCGCATCCGGTACGGCCGTACCGTGCTCCACCCGGCCCGCTGGCGGCCCGACACCACCCAACTGCCCTTGGCCCGCGACCTGGACGCCTGGCAGCAGTCCCTGGAGGACTGGCGGCGCCGCTGGAACTGCCCGGAGACGGTGGAGCTCCGCGACGCCGACCGGACCCTGCGCCTGGCCCTCGCCGAGCCGTCCTACGCCGCCACCCTGTACGACCATCTCAAGCGCCACGGACACGCCCTGCTGTACGAGGCACCCACCCCGGATGCGTTCGGCTGGATCGGCGGGCACGCCCACGAGATCGCCGTGCCCTTGGCCCGCACCGCCCCGGCCGCACCGTCCCCGCTGCGCGGGGCGCTGCCGGTCGTCACCAACCGCAGCCCCGGACACCTGCCCGGCGCGGCCGGTACCCGCTGGCTGTACGCACAGGTCTTCACCCACCCCGAGCAGCACGACGACATCCTCACCACGCATCTGCCCGGCCTGCTGGATGCCCTCGAACCGCACGTCGGGGAACCGGTGTGGTGGTTCGTGCGCTACCGCAGCCCGCAGGAGACCGACCATCTCCGCCTCCGGTTCCGCGTCCCCACCCAGGAGGTGTACGGAGCGTGTGCGACGACCGTCGGCACGTGGGCCGCCCGGCTCCTGGACGCCGGGATGGCCGGGGACCTGCGGCTGGGCACCTACCGGCCCGAGGTCGGCCGCTACGGGACCGGCAAGGCGATGGAAGCGGCCGAGACGGTGTTCGCCGCCGACTCCCGCCTGGTACGCGCCGAGCTACAGGCCCCACCCGCCGGATGGCACCCCACGGCGCGGGTCGCGCTGTCCATGGTGGACATCGCCGCCGCGTTCCTCGGCGACTTGGAGACGGCCGTGCCCTGGCTGATCGACCGTCCCGCCGGCACCGGCGAGGGCGCGGACCGGGAGATGGCCGACCAGGTGGTCCGCGCGGCCCGCGACGGCCACCTGCGCAAGCTGCCGGACGCGCCCGACGCCCGCCAGGCCCGCGCCGAGGCGCTGGCCGCCTACCGTCGGGCCCTGCCCGAGACCACCGACCTCGACGGGGTGCTGGGCTCCCTGCTGCACATGCACCACAACCGCGCGCTGGGCATCGACCCCGACGGTGAGAGCGTCTGCCGCCGTCTGGCCCGGCAGGCGGCCCTCGCGCACCGCGCCGCCATGGAGGGGGACCGGTGACCCCGGCCGCCGATCCGCTGTGGGAGCAGTCGCTGACCGGCGCGGCCGGGAACGCGCTGTGGCACATCACCCAGGCCCAGGCCGGCGCCGGGAGCTGGGAGACCGCGCACCAGGCGGTGCGCGCCATGACCCGTCACCCGGTCGTCGCCCACTCGACCGCCGGTCTGTACCGGGGAGCCCCCGCGGTGGCGTTCGTCCTGGCCACCGCCGGTCTGGACGCCTACGCCCCGGCCCTGGCCGCCCTCGACCGGCACATCACCGCCCTGACCCGGCACCGTCTGGAGGCCGCCCATCGGCGCATCGACCGCGCCGAGTTGCCCGAGCTGCGCGAGTACGACCTCATCAGCGGCCTGACCGGCATCGGCGCCTACCTGCTCCACCGCCACCACGGTGGCGACCTGCTGGTCGAGGTGTTGGCCTATCTGGTGCGGCTCACCGAGCCGGTGAAGACCGAGGAGGGCGAGGAGCTGCCCGGCTGGTGGTCCGTCTGCGGGCCCGACGGAAAACGGTCACCCGACTGGGCGGGAGGACACGGGAATTTCGGCATCGCCCACGGCATCGGCGGCCCCTTGGCGCTACTGTCGGCCGCGATGCGACGCGGTATCACCGTCCCCGGCCACGCCGAGGCCATCGCCCGGATCTGCGCGTGGCTGGACTGGTACCGCCGCGATCACTGGTGGCCCGAGGTGATCTCCCGTTCCGAGTGGCGGATGGGCGCCGCCCGGCAGACCGGCCCCGGCCGCCCCTCCTGGTGCTACGGCACTCCGGGCCTGGCCCGCGCCCAGCAGCTCGCCGCCCTCGCCACCGGCGACCCGGCCCGGCGACGTCTCGCCGAGGACGTCATGACCACCTGCCTCGTCGACCTCCGGCAGGTGTCCCGGCTCACCGACCTCGGCCTGTGCCACGGCTGGGCCGGTCTCCTCCAGGTCACCCGGCGCATGGCCGCCGACGCCGCCCCGGCAGTCCCCTGGCCGGGCGCCTGCCGTACCTGCACGCCCGCCTGGAGCGGTCTGCCCCCTCCGGGGAGCCGGCCGCCGCCGGGCTCCTGGAAGGGGAGGCCGGGATACGCCTGGCCCGACACACCGCCCCGACCGCCGCCCGCTGGGACGCCTGTCTCCTGCTGGACGGCTGACCCACCCGCCCACCACTGCGAACGAGGAACTCTTTCGATGACCACCACCCCCGACGAACTCGCCGACCGCCTCCGGCTCCGGATGCTCGATCTCATCCGGGACGCCGGCCGCACCCCCTCGCCCCGCGTCACCGACGCCATGCGCACCGTCCCCCGGCACCGGTTCGTGCCCGACGCACCGCTGGAGAACGCCTACACCGACGAGGCGGTGATCACCAAGCGGGGAGCCGACGGGGAATCCCTGAGCTGCGCGTCCGTGCCCAGCCTCGTCGCCGCGATGCTCGACTGGCTCGACGTCCAACCCGGCCACCGCGTCCTGGAGATCGGCGCCGGCACCGGCTACAACGCCGCCCTGCTCGCCCATCTGGCCAGCCCCGGCGGGCAGGTCGTCACCATCGACATCGACCCGGAGGTGACCGCGCAAGCCCGCCAGGCCCTGAACGCCACCGGCCACGAGCGTGTGCGGGTCATCACCGGGGACGGCTCCCTCGGCGCCCCCAAGCACGGCCCCTACGACCGGATCGTCTTCACCGTCGGCGCGTGGGACATCCCCCGCGCCGTACAGGACCAGCTCGCCCCCGGCGGGCGCTTGGTGGTGCCCCTGCGGTGGCGCGGCACCACCTGCTGCCTCGCCCTGGTGAAGGAGGAGGACGGCACCCTGCGGGCGGACTCGGCGGAGCTGTGCGGCTTCGTGCCCATGCTCGGCCCCGACCAGGACGGAGAACGCTCCGCCGGCATCGACGCCGACGGACGGGTCACCCTGTACTGGGACACCGATCAGGCCATCGACCCGCAGTCCCTGGCCGGGGTGCTGGAGCGGCCCAGGACGACCACCTGGAGCGGTGTGGTCGTCGGCCCGATGGAGCCGTTCGACGGGGTCTGGCTGCGCCTGACCGGCACCGAGCCGGGCACCTGTCGGATCGCGGCCGACCCCGCGGCCGTCGACAGCGGCCTGTGCACCCCCGCCATCCCCGTCCGCAGCCCCGCCCTGGCCGAAGGCGGCTCGCTGGCCTACTTCACGCTCAGGCCCCTCGGCGGGAACGGCGACGACCGGCGATGGGAGTTGGGAGCGATCGGCCACGGCCCGACCGGACCGGACCTCGCCGACCGCATCTGTGAGCAGATCCACGCCTGGAACGCGGACCGGGACGCCACCCCCGCCCTCGTCGTCCACCCGGCAGACACCCCCGACGAGGAGATCGCCACGGAGGCGTTCGTCATCACCAAGCGCAGCACCCGACTGACACTGGCCTGGTAGCGGTGCCGCGGCAGCCGCCCCCACGCCGGCGGCCCGGTCTCCCCGTCACCATGCCGGGCCGCCCTGCTTGGCGCGATCCGTGCACCAGCCGGACCATCCCCGCAGGTTCAGGGAGCAGTCCGGCCACGGGGTTGTGCTCCCACTGGTCGTCGGACCGTCCCCGCAGGTGCAGGGGAGCAGACTCGGTGACCTGCCACTTTCCCCAGTGGGGCGGTGGTTCCCGACCAGCTTCACCGGGTCAGACATGACAGACAAGACTCCCTCGATGGCTCGACCTCTCTCAAGATGGAGCGGGTGGCGGTTCCGAGCGGATTTTTCCTCTGCCGTCATCGACGGTGCCCGTCAAACATCCTCTGTTCTTCGCCGGTTCCACTGGGATGGTTACGATAGGCCCGCTACCGGCTCCAGCGTTCCCAGGGGGTGTGGAACGCGGCCTTGACCTTGGCCGCACCGACCTTGCTCGGGCTCGGCTCCCTCTCGGCCTGGGCGGAGGCCTCCGCGCCGGTGGTGCGGCCGGTGCGCAGGGCGACCAGGCAGGTGGTCGCAGGTGCCGGGCGATGCGGTCCCGTGCAAGGGGACGGCAGTTGGTTGCATCGCCGCGCGCCGGGTTCGCTTGTTTCTCAGCGGGCTGATCGACAGGTGTCCTTTCCGTTACGGTCAACGGGCCGCGTATGGGCCGTAGCGCCCTGTGCGGCCAGCTGAGGGGACTGACGGTGGCCGAGACGACTGAAGACACTGCTCTACCCGACCGGGGCGTGGTGCTCGGGCAGGCGGTGCCGTTCGATCCGGAGCGCTGGACATCGCTTCTTCCGGGTGCCGCATGGTGGCCGGAGGAGCTCAACTCCTGCCCGGTCACCGGTCGCCGGCCACACGTGGACCGGCGGACGGTCTTCGGCCTCGCCCGCCGGGCTGACAGCGCCGAAGACCGTCGGCGCCTTCTGATCGCCACCCTGGTATGGGGCTGTGGTACCAGGGCACGGTTGGTGCACCGCCGCGCCCGCCTCTTCACCCGCACCGCCGCCACGGACATCGACGCTCGACTGGCTGCAGCCCTGCAGACACTCCGTGAACGTGGAGCCGCGGCGGCGTACTTCGCCTTCCACAGCGATCATTGGTCCCGCACCGGGGGCCAGCGTTCTTCACCAAGGTGCTCTGCTTCGCCGGGCACGACACCCCCACCGGCCGCTGATCCTGGACAGCGTCGTCTCCCGGGCCCTGCGAGCGGGCGGGATGGCCGACGCCTGGTGGCTGGCTGGCGGCTGGGCTACGCCCGGTACGAGCAGTACCCGACCATCGTCCACGACATCGCGCACCGGAGCGACGTGCTGCCGTACCAGGTCGAGGCGGCCCTGTTCTCCCACGGCAAGGCCGTGCCGTGACCCGGCGCAACGCGCGCGAGAGACGTTGATCAGCATCGCTTGCCTCGCCCATCCTCGTGCCGACAGTCCCGTTGCGGAAGAAAAAGAGCTGCCCAGGGGCTGGCTGGACACGGCGATAAGGCCGCTGCGTATGTCGACGAACGGTGCGCGCTCCGCTCAGGGCACACTGGTGGCGTGAGCGATGTGCCTGACGGCGAGCTGGTCCCCGGCCTCTCGGGTGTGGTTGTCGAGCGTCTGCGATCGGAGATTGGTGGGCGGGCGGAGAGAGTGCTCCGTTGCCTTCGCACAGCGGCTGCCCTGATTGCGCAGGCAGAGCAGGACGGCAGCGGTCTTCGGCTTACTGAGAGCGCGGCCTACAACCTCCGTGAGGCCCTGAACAGTGTGGTCGAGGGGCAGGATGCTTCCGAGGGCGGCTTGCGGGCCGTGATGGATGCTTGGCAGAGGTACAAGGAGCAGGCGGCAGTGCCTGGTGCGGACGCTGCCGCGGCACGTGACGACCTGGATCAGGTGCTGCGGAGGGTCGCGGCCAATGAGTCACGCGCTTCCTACTACGCACGCCGGCTGGTGACCTACTTGCGCGACAGGGCTGGTATCGACCCCTGGAATCGCCGCGGTGATCCGGTCTCGGAATACGCTGAGCTGCGCGAGAAGGCGAATAGGGCGGTGCATGACGAACTCGCCCTCGCAGAAGTTGCGGCCTTGCTCGCTCGGGCGGTCGCGTGGTTCGTCCGGGTGTTCACTCCTCCCGACCAAGTGGTCGAGGCCATCCGGAGCCTGGCCGCAGAGCCGTGGCGCGGGCCGGAGCAGATCGCCGAGTTGGAGCGACTGGCCACGAACGACCATCATCTGCGGTTGTTCTTCAATGAGGTCACCGATTCGGCGTGGCTTGAGCCGCTGCGCGAGGCCGATATCGCCCAGGTGCCGATGGACGGGGCGCCCTGGCCCGTGGCGGGGCTCCTGGAAGGGCTTGGGAAGGCCAGCCCCGAGAGCGTCGCCGCTCTGCTGGAGCGCTTTCTGGAGGACGCGGCGGGGAGACCGAAGGACGAGCAGGCGGTGGCGCGGTTCGAGTTGTTGCGGGTAGCCGTCCAACTCGGTCCATCGGGACACAACGTGGTGGCGGAGGTCGCGCGTCTGCACAGCGACCTGTCGAGTGTGCGCTCCCTCAGCGTGCACACCGCGCGGAAGGCCGACCCCGCAGACCCTGTGGTGCGCCGGGTGGCCGACGCGGTGTTGAACCACTTCCCCAGATTCGCGAATGGAGATCGTTACTACGCGACCGAAATACTCAACCACCTACAAGCCGGCACCACCGCCGACAACGTCGCTGATCGGGCACGGATGCTCGCGGGGAAGATCCGACGTCTGGCTCGCTCTGACCAAGCGCGCTACGTGGTGCTGGGCATCGAGGCGCTGACCGTCGACCCGGACGAGCGCCCTGAGCCGTTGTTGCTGTTCGCCCACCACCTCGCACACATGCTGTCCAAGGCTCGGCGATGGGGGGTGCCCACCTCGGTGCAGTTGGAGTGGCTGGGGAAGATGCGGGGTGAGGTGGGTGAGCGTCTGCGCGGCCACGCCCTGGCCGGCGCCGATGACATCGCCGTGGCGGACAAGATTGCCCATGTCACCGTGCGGCTGGGCTCCTCGACCGCGACCGGGGAGGACCTGGCGCTGGTGACCGACATCCTCTCCCGCAACCCCGCCCCGGAAGACCTCGCCGACTGGACCGAAACCCTGGGGACTCCGTCCTCCGCTCCGGCCAATAGTGAGGACCGGATTCCCCGGGACTGGGCCCGCGCCTGGCGGTGGGCGGCAGTGCTGCCCGACCACGTCCTCACTGGCTGGCGCCACGCCATCGCTCACGTCAGCGCACGTCACGGAAAGCCCGACCCTCGTGCATTGACCCGCAGCCGTTCCCCGCTGTGGGAAGCCGACTTCGGGAAGTCCCCCTACAGCACCGAGTACCTATCCGCACGTCCACCGCTTGAGGCGGCCGCATTGGTCAGCGCCTGGCAACCTGACGTCGAGAGCGAGCGGCAGATTTTCGGGCGACTGGAGCTGGCTCGGGCGCTTGCGGAGGCCGTGAAGGCCGATCCGGTGGGCTGGAGCTCCGACCCTGCGGCCGTCGTAACGACTCTGAGTGCGCCGCTCTATATCGAGTACTACTTCCGAGGTCTCTCCGAGCGAGCTGGTGACATCATTCCCCAAGCCACCGCGGTACTCGCCGCCGCCCTGGCACAGCCCGCCGCAGGCGAAGGGCAGACCAGCGACAGTGACGTGGAGAAGGCCCGCCTCGAGCGCACAGACACGGAAGACGCCGTTCTCGGCCTCGTCAGAACGCTGGCCAACGAGGACGCGGACCTGACCACCGGTCTCGATGATCTCTGGGACCGGGCAGTCGCAGCGGTGCGGAACGTCCCGGAGACCGACGAAGGCTTGTTGTTCGCCGACCACGACGCCCTCAACAGCGCGATCAACCGCTCGTGGGGCCACGGCCTTCAAACGATGCTTGCCCTCGCCGCGTGGGAGTTCCGCAACCGCAGGAGTACCCGGCCGGAGTTCGAACACGCTCTTGATGCCATCACCGCATCGACTGGCTCGGTCGGCCTTGAGTTCCGCGCGATCCTCGGTGCCCACCGCCCGCTCCTGGAGGGCATCGCGGGCACCTGGTTCGAAGCACACTCGGCAGCACTCTTCCGAGAGGGCCCACTAGCGTCAGAGACGTTCGACCTCACCATCAAATGGGCCAGACCGACAACGCAGCTCTACCAGAACTTCAAAGCCGAGCTCGTCGACGCCGCACTCCGCGGAGCCGACAACGCCGCCAGGTACCTCGCGATCGCCGCGTTGAACGAGGTGGAGGGCTACGGCCTTGCCCCCCTCATCGAGCTCCTCCACAAGGACCCGGCCGTGCTGGGTGCCGTGGTCGAAGACGCCACCTTCCTCGTGCAGCAATCCGAACCGGACTCAACCCTCCTCACAGTCGCTGTCCGGTTCTGGGCCCTTCTTCTCGATACCGACCGGTCCAAAGTCCCTGCTCAAGCTCTCATCGGCCTCGGCCGCTGGGCCTTCGTCGACAACATCGACGATGACCAATGGGCACACCTCACCGCCCGCACCCTCGACGCCACCGACGGCCGAATCGACAACGCCGTCTCCGTCGCTGACCGCGCCGCCCGCATCCCACCCAGCAGCACCAGCCGTGACATCCTTCTGCGACTGCTCGACAACAACGAACCGTGGGAAAGGCATCATGCTGCGGCGAAAGCCGTCGCCGTCCTCCACGCCTCCACCGCCCAACCCGCAGACGGCAGCTTCCATCGCTTGCGAACCCGCCTCATCGACCTCGGACACCACCAAGCCAGCACCATCACCCCACCGGACCCCACCGACCAAGCTTGATCACCAGCTTCGATCGGGTCTGTCAAGAGCGGCCCTGTTTCAGCTTGACTCTGGCGGGGTTCTGGGGATCCCCAGGTGGAAGGACACGGTCATCGGGCAGGCTCGGTTGGGTTTCGCAGGTCGTTCGTCTTCGAGGTGAGCCGATCTCCCTCCGCTCCTGCTCTGGTGAGCTGTTCCCCTCCGTGACCGCGCGGGCAGTGCGAGCGAGCAATCCCCGTGGTACCACCGCGATGCGGGTGCGTGACCGGCCGGACGGTCCGTGGCGGGACGAGAACTTCGCCTCCTGATCCCCCTGGGACGGGCGGCCCGGGTGGTCGCCAGCCCAGCTCGCCACGGTGTGCGTACCGCGGTTCCTGCTGGACCTGTCGGACCGGCAGGCCGCCGAGGCGGTGCGCTGCCGCATCGACGTCACGTACGCCCTGGCCCTGGAGCTGGCCGATCCCGGTTTCCACCCCAGCGCGTCGGCCGATTTCCGTGGTCGCCTCGCGCGGAGCGACCGGGCCGACCGGCTGCTCGGCCTCGCACCGGCCCGGCTCAAGGATGCCAGGCTGGTGCGCAAGCGCACACCGCAGCGCACCGATGCCACCCCCGTGTTGGCCGTGGTGCGCGACCCGACCCGGCCGGAGCCGGTCACCGAGGCGGTACGCGGCGCGCTGGAGGAACTCGCCCGCACCGCCCCCCTCCTGGCCGGCCTGGTCGGCGAGGTCCGGGGACGCCGCTGCGGCCGTCCGGCGCGCCCTGGCAAGAACCCCACCTGCCCCACGACCAGGATTACCACCGGGAGGGACGCCTACCGTCTGCCGGACCACCTCTGGCGCCACCAACCCAACCTGGAGCACGGGCCCCGGGTCTAGGTGTGCTGTCCGGGGACGTTGGTGACACTCGTGCTGGATGCTTGAACGGGTGAGGGCCTTCTGGGTTCGGTGTGGATTGCGACATCTACCGCCGACCGCAGGAGGCCCTCGTGTCCCACCGTAATGCCCCGCTGACGCCGAACGCCAGGCAGCGTTTCCCGACTGGCTGGACTGGTACAACTACCACCGACCCCACACCGGCATCGGCGGCCACCCACCAGCCAGCCGCGTCATCAACCTGTCCGATCAGTACACCTAGTGCTGTGACCGGGAAGGTTCGCCGGGTTGGTGTTCGCCCCGGGTACCAATCGGCCGGTTGGATGTGGGGACACATCCGCTCGGACGCGTGGAGGCGCGGTGGCAGAGCCGGCCAAGGTCCGCAGACTGACCGACCAAGGGGGACAGCGGCTGCAGCAGCTCGTGCGCCTGGGCAGCACCAGCACGGTGCGGTACCGGCGCACGATGATGATCCTGGCCTCCGCCGGCGGGAACCGCGTGCCGGTGATCGCTCAGCTTGTCCAGGCCGGACGAGGACACCGTCCGCGATGTGATCCACCGGTCCAACGAGATCGGGCTGGCCTGCTTGGACCCTCAGTGGGCGGGAGGCCGTCCTCCCCCAGGCTCCGCCCGGGGGTGCCCCCAGCCTGCTCAGCCCTGACGACGAGCACTTCGCCATCCAGACGGCCACCACCCGCCCGGCCAAGCTCGGCCGGGCCCTTCACCCGTTGGTCCATCCGCAAGCTCGCCGCCTACCTGCGCCGCGTCCACGGCCGGGCGGTCCGCATCGGCCACGAAGCCCTGCGGTGCCTGCTCGCCCGCCGCGGGATCACCTTCCAGCGCACCAAGACGTGGAAGGAGTCCACCGACCCCGACCGCGACGCCAAGCTGGATCGGATCGAGTACGTCATCGAGCACTTCTCCGACCGCACCTTCGCCTTCGACGAGTTCGGCCCGCTGGGCATCCGCCCCACCGGCGGGTCCTGCTGGGCAGAGCAGGGCCGTCCCGACCGGCTGCCGGCGACCTACCACCGCACCCATGGCGTCACCTACTTCCACGGCTGCTAATTGGTCGGCGACGGCACCCTGTGGGGCGTCAACCGCCGCCGCAAAGGCGCGGCCAACACCCTGGCGGCGCTGCAGTCGATCCGGGCCGCCCGCCCCGACGGCGCCCCGATCCACGTAATTCCGGACAACCTCTCCGCCCACAAGGAGGCAAAGATCCGGCACTGGGCGAAGAAGAGCAAGGTCGAGCTGTGCTTCACCCCGACCAACGCCTCCTGGGCCAACCCGATCGAGGCGCACTTCGGGCTGCTGCGGCAGTTCGCCATCGCCAACTCCGAGCACCGCAACCACACCGTGCAGACCAGAGCCCTGCACCGCTACCTGCGGTGGCGCAACGCGAATGCCCGCCACCCCGACGTCCTGGCCGCTCAACGCCGCGAACGCGCGCGCATCCGCAGTGAGAAAGGCATCCGCCGGGGCGGACGCGCACTGCCCGCCGCGGCCTGACCACCGCGCCGGGCGCCACGGTCACAGGTCAGCGGTCTGCCGTGAACCTTCCCATCAAGCGGGTGGAACCCGACAGACAGGGACCTCAAAGACGAGTTCGAGACCGTCCTCCTCATCCCACTGCTCTCCGACCTCAACGAAGCCGAAGCCCGAGATCGTGGCCAGAGAGGCCACGTTGTCGGGGCTGATCGTCGCCCGCACGGTCGTGACTGCGGGTTCCGCTGCTGCCCGGCGGAGCAGCTCGATCAGCGTGGATCGGGCGTATCCCTGGCGACGGAAGTCGGGAGCGACGGAGTAGCCGATCTCGACCATGCCAACCTCATCGGGCGGTCCGTGGAACCCGGCATGTCCGACGACAAGGCCCTTGCCCCCGACGACCGCCTGCCGCACCATCCACCGTGCCTGGCCGGGATCGGCGGCCATCTGGTCGAGCCGGAACTGCCACAGCCACCGTGCTCTGTCGGTCACGAAGTACTCGGTCAGCAAAACCCCGGCGATCCTGCCGGCTCCGGACAGGTCTCCAGCCAGCAAAGCGGACATCGCCTCGCCGGACAGCTCGACAAAACGGACACGTTTCGGGCTCCGCGTGAGTGGTCTCCGACGACCGGCTTCATCTGTCACCTGCGGATACTCGCTGACTGATCCGAAAGGTGTCCAACGATTTCGAAGCAGTCCGGCGGCCGGCCCGCGACGTCATCCACCACCACAACCTCGTGGCCTTGATCCGTGAGACCGTCCGGGGCCTGCGCCGGGCCTCGCTGTCGTTCCGCAGCCTGACGCCCACCGATGCCGATGCCTGGGACCTGGGCTGGACGAACCTGCGGTCCACGGCACTGGGCGGGCGGCGCCACCGGCCGGGGCAGGTCGACGCGTCCGCCATCCGTCAGCCATGGCTCCGGGAGGTGATCAAGACGTGGGCCACCACCGTCAGCCTGGACAGTGGCAGGTTCAAGCGGGTGTTCGCCGCCTGCGTCGTCGCGTCCGATGCCCTGCATGCCCGGCTCGGCGGCGACAAGGACTACACGAAGCTGCGGTTCGCCGACATGAAGGCGGTCTTCACGGCGATGAGCCGCATCCGCCGCAGCACCGACGATGAGCTCGCCAGCAGGAGCTACCGCCAGCAGTCGTTCGGCTGCTTCATGGAGATCATCGACTTCGGCCGCAAGTTCGACCGGGACAAGACGTTGGTCCTGCCGCCCGAGGAGACGAACGAGGACGCCGCCGGCCGGGCTGTCCCTGAGTCCGTCATCGCTCAGCTTGATGCCCACCTCGCCCTGTTGGGAGCCGACTTCTCCTACGGCGAGTTGGAGCGGGCCGACATCGAGCTGATGATGCAGACGGCCTACCTGGTCCTGCGCGACACCGGCCGCCGTCCCGTCGAGATCGCCAGTCTGCGGCTGAAGTGCCTGGAGACCCGCGGAGACGAGAACACCCTCATCTGGGAGAACGTCAAAAAGCGCCGCTACGGCCGCAAGCTGCCCATCACCCGCGAGACCGCCGCGGTGATCAGGACCTGGCAGACCCGTCGACGTCAGCCGGAGGTTCCCTCCCGCAGCCGGAAGTACCTGTTCCCGTCGATCACCGACCGCAGCGGGGTCGCACACATGGGAGCGTCCAGCCTGGCCAACGCGATGCGGGAGTGAGTCACGGCGATCCCGATGCTGCTGAGCGACGAATTCGACGAGCAGGGCAGCAAGCTGCCGTTCGACCGCACACTGATCTTCCCCTACGCGTTCCGGCACGCCTATGCCCAGCGTCATGCCGACGCGGGCGTCCCCGTTGACGTGCTCAAAGAGCTCATGGACCACCGGTCGATCGTCACGACGATGTCGTACTACCAGGTGCCCCTGAAGCGGCAACGCGAAGCGATCACGACCATACGGAAGCACACCACCGACCGGTCCGGCCGTCCGGCACCGTTCACCAGCACGACCGGCTACGAGGCCCAGTCGGTCGCCGTCCCGTTCGGCAACTGCCGCGAGCCCAGCAACGTCAAGGCCTGCGCGATCCGGTTCCAGTGCGCCGGCTGCGGCTTCTATCACCCCGACCCGTCCTACCTGCCCGCGATCGAAGAGCACGTCAACGATCTGCGGGCCGACCGCGAGACCGCCAAGGCCATGGACGCCGACGACTTCGTCGTCCGCAACCTCGCCGACCAGATCACCGCGTTCACGAACGTCGCCGACACCATGCGCGACCGGCTCGGCAACCTCCCCCAGGACGAACGCGAGGAGATCGAGGAGGCCAGCGCGGTCCCGCGGAAGGTCCGGGCGACCCGGGACCACAAACTGCTGCCGCTGACCGTGATCCGCAAGGAGACCCTAGATGCCTGCTGAGACGTCCGAGAAACCCTCCAGGACACCCGCAGAGGCCCTCAAAGCCGCACGTCAGCGGGATAGTGCCGACAAGCGCGGACGCGTCCTGAAGGCCGTCCAGGACATGCTCCGCGACAACCGGCGCATCACCTTCGCTGCGGTCGCCCGCGAGGCAGGCGTCTCCAACCGGCTCGTCTATGCCCCTGGCCTGCGCGAACGCATCGAGCAGGCACGGGCCCGCCAGACCGCCCAGGGCCATCAGGACCAGCAGAGCGGCCGGAGGGTCTCAACCGCCAGCGAGCAGACCGACCTGCTTCTCGCCCGACAGGAGATCAAGCGACTCCGCACCGAGAACGAACAGTTGCGGCGGCAGGCCCGTGTTCATCTCGGGCAGCGGGCAGCAGGTTGAACAGCTCGGCAACCACGACTTGGCCAACCGCATCAACGAGCTCACCGAGGAGAACCTGAGGCTGTCCACAACAGAACGGAAAGCGACCGCCGAGAACGAGCGCCTCCAGCATCAAGTCACCGAGCTTGAGGACGACCTCGCCGCAGTCCGCACCAGTCTCCGCCGCATGATCCGCAGCGAAAACCATTCTCAAAAGAAGAACACGACTACGACGCCCTGACTGCGGCAAACCGAATGGAGTGGTCACTCGGTACTGGCATCAGTCCACCCGAGGGCTGGTGAGAGGCACTGGGATTGCGTTTGTCGGGTTTGCTCAGTTCAGGAACTCGGTGGCCGAGGAGGTGGGGAAACCTGCTCGCCTCGCTCCCAGGCAATCTGAAGTGCTGCTGATTGCGGATCGAGGATGAGTCGGTGCACATCCTCCAGCTCTAGAGATTCCAGCCCTTGCTGCTGCCGCTCTGAGTTCATGCTCTCCAGAGCTGCCGTATGGACGATCTTCACGAGCTGGAAAGGAGCATGCTCCTGCGAGAGATCAAGATCCAGATACTGGCGGACCAGCTCCCGTCGTGCTGCGATCCCTAGGTGCACCTTCTGAGCGACTCCGGCTTCTCGGCCGCCTCTAACGATGCCGGCAAGACTGTCCAAGTGCCGCAAACGGACCGACTGACGCACCGGCATCCGCGCGGCAAGCAATGCCGCCGCAAGGGCAACCGCAGCACCGACCAGGGCCCCTCCGAAGCCTATGAGCGCAGAGAGCAGTTCATCGGACATGGCCGGAGACTACTCGCCCGTCGTAACCACCCCGGACACGCCCTCGACAACGAGAACCGTGCCTAACGTCCCTCACGCAGCCTTATGACCCTCACCTGCATAAACACCGCGCGAACCCCCAGACAACACCGGGGAACACCGCATCGCTGGACACGTGGACCAGGCGGCTTCCGTGCTCCGCCGCCGCCATCGCGAGCCGGACGGGGCCCTCCACCGTAACCGTCCAGTCGGCCTTGTCGCTCGATGCGTTGACGACAAGATGGGGGCTCACCTCGGCCATGACGGCGTCCAGGCGTTCCGCATCCCGCAGATCAAGGGGGTACCACACGGCCTGGGAGGCGTCGCCGGGCTTGGTCGCGTGGTACGTCGCGGCCGTGGGGTGCCCGGCCGCTCTCGCCTGCCGGATCAACTCGGCCCCCAGGAAGCCGCTGCCGCCGATGATCAAAGCTGTCATGTGCGGCACGGTAGACCGGTCCCGGTCGGTGCCGGCGGAGGCTCGGCTTCCGGGCCGCCCGAGGTGGCGGACGGTCCAGCCCGTCGCGCGCCGGGGCTCGACGGCGAAGGCGGTCACTCCGAGTTCTGGTGACCACCTTCGCCGTGAGCGTACCCGGTCCAGCCACGGCCGCGGTGGCAGCTTGTCAGGGCCAGCGGGCGGCCGACCGTTCCCCGGGTCTGATCACTCGCCTCCTCCGGCGTTACGTCCGGGGCCGCCAGACGTAGCGGATGTCCGGCTCCCGCTCATCGTTGCGCAGCCCGTCCGTTCGCTCGGCCTCGATGAAGCCGTGCCGCTCGTAGAACCGCCGCGCCGAGATGCCGACCCGGAACGTCCACAGCGCCAACCCGTCGGGCTGCCGCTGCTTGGCCAGAAACATGAACCGATCGCCCAACTCACGCCCACGCCACGCTGGATCGAGGTAGAGCTGCTTCAACTCCGCACCGTTGAGCATCAAGACCCCCACCACACTGTTCTCGGCGACCGCCGCCCAGGTCTCGTACTGCGGCACAAGCACACGTGAGAACAGTCCCGCACCTTGGCATCGTCGTGCGCACGACGCACCGACGGCAGCGCGGCGTCGAAGGAACGCAGCCACACGTCGGCCGCGGGGAGTGCATCGGCGGGGCCCGCACGACGGAGGGCAACGTCGTCACTACTCACCACTACTCACAGCGCGAGGCCTCCACACTCTTCTGGAGTCTGATGGCTTCTCACCCAGGAGCTCTCTTACGGATCACTTGGTAGAGGTTCGGTCTCAGGGCCTGCTGGCGCCGGCGGAACCGCTGCCTGCGACGATGCGCTTGTGAGTTATGACCTTGCGGTGTGGGACGGCGACCGTCCACTCGACGACCGCCAAGCGGGTTTGACCTACGACGAGCTCTACGAGCGCTACCTGGAGTCGGACGATGTCGTCGTGCCTCCGACACCGCACATCGTGGCGTATGTGGAAGCGCTCGTCGCGCGATATCCGGACGACGTCGATCGCAGTGTCGTATGGGCGTCCTCACCGGTCATCAAGGAGGCATCGGGCCCGATCGTGTACCTGCTCATGTCCTATGGCAAGGCAGAGGAAGTGTCCGAGTACGCCGCTACGCTGGCTCGCGAGCACGGACTCGTCTGCTTCGATCCGCAGGGGGAATGCCTCCAGCCGTGATCTGCTTGGGAGGAGTACGCCCTGTCGGCCAAGACCACGTCCGGCCGGGTGCGGGGGCGTCCCACGGGGCGGGGCACCCACAGGCGGGCCATGACCGCCTCGAACGCCGGGGCGTCCCCGGCCTGTCCGGGGGTGAAGGTGGAACGCCAAGGGCCGGCAGCGGCCGTCGGCGACCGGGTGGATCTTGCAGGTCCGCCCCGGGACCGTCCGCAGGCGTGGTCGGCCGGCTCGCCGGCCGGGGCCCCCTTGTGCGGGCCCCGGCGGCGTGCTGGTGCGCGCGGACGATGGTGGGGTCGACTCCGACCAGCCACTCCAGGTCGCCTGTGGTGTCCGCACGGGCTTGCGAGGCAGTCAGGACGCGGGGCCGGGCGCCGTCCTTGGCCCACGTGGCGAACCAGTGGTGGACCGTCTGCCACGGCCCGAAGCACGCCGGGAGGGCACGCCGGGCGTTGTTGCCGCGGAAACGCCAGGCGACCGCGTCGATGACCGGCCGGTGATCGGTCCGCCGGCACCCCGACGCGGTGTCCGGTTCGGCGGCAAAGGCCCGATCAACGCCTACTGCTCATTCGTCGGTCCACCCCGGTGGCCCACTCCCGGACACAACAAACGACCGATCCGTCAGACACTGCCTAGACGTCCAGCGAGAGTGCGTTCTTGGCGTGCGCGACGGATGCCTCGGAGGCGGGCCCGCCCGGATTTTCCGTGGCCAGGGCCTGGTTGAGGCTCACGAAGCGGCGCATCCGCTGCTCGTAGCGGGAGAACGCGGCGTGGTGATCGCCGTGTGCCTGAGCGAGGCAGTCAGCCAGCACGTAGGAGCCCGCGAGGGCGAGACTGGTGCCCTGCCCCGAGAGTGGGGACGGGCAGTAGCCGGCGTCTCCGAGCAGGGCCACCCTGCCCCGCGACCAGTGGTCCATCCGGATCTGGGCCATCGCGTCGCAGTAGAAGTCCGGCGCGTCCCAGGCAGCCTTGGCCAGGCGAGTACCTTCCCATTTCAGGGAGGCGAGCTTGTCCGCAACGAGGCGCCGAAGCGCACCGTTGCCGCGGAGGTCATGGCCAAGTGGCGCGGACGGGAAGCCAAAAGCGATCCTGAGCTCGGTGTTGTCGCGAACGGGCATGATGCCGAATCCTGTGTCGCCGTCGCGTAGCCACATCTGCCAGTGGTCCAGTGCGAGGAAGTTGTCCGCGCTGAACACTGAGAGGTAGCTGCCCAGGTGCTGGGCGAAGCGCTCCTCGGGACCGAAGGCCAGGCGCCTGACGGTCGAGTGCAGGCCGTCGGCCCCGATCACGAGGTCGAAGGTGCGGGACGCTCCGTGGGAGAAGTCGACGTGCACGCCGGTCTCGTTCTCGACGAGTGCGGTGATGCTGTTGCCGAAGAGGTATTCGACATTTGCGCGCGTGTGTTCGTACACCATCCGCACCAGGTCCTCGCGCAGCAGCTCGATGTCGTCGCTGTCGAGTCGGCCGCTGCTGAAGGTCGCATCGGTGAAACGATCGATCTCGTGGCCTTCGGGGTCGAGGATCGACATGCCATGCATCCGGGTGCGCACGCGTCGAGCTTGTTCCAGCAGGCCCATCCGCTCGACGACCTCGAGCGCGACGCCGCGGATGTCCACGGCCTGGCCACCGGGGCGTGGAACCGGGGCGCGTTCGACGACAGTGGTCTCGAAGCCGTGGTGGTGAAGCCAGTAGGCGAGCACGGGTCCGGCGATTCCGCCGCCGGAGATGAGAACGGTCTGCATGGAAAGCTCCTCCAGTACGCTGTACGCGCCCTGAACGTACGGCGTACGTGCAGCCCCTTCAACTGGCCAAATGACCGTCCTGTACTAGGGCAGTCGACCTCCACTCGGCGCCCTCGCTGATAGCCCTTGCGCTAGTACAGAAAAGGAAGGTGGTAGGACGTGACGAAGCTCACACGCGCATCCGGTCAGCCGCCCTATCTGCGCATCGTCGCCGGGATCCGCCGACGCATCATGGACGGGGAACTGGGCCCTGGGGACCGGGTTCCCTCGACCCGCCAGATCGCCAAGGAGTGGGGTGTCGCCCTCGCCACCGCCACCAAGGCCCTGACCACCTTGCGTCTCGAGGGACTTGTCGAGACCCGCCCCCGGATCGGCACTGTCGTCGCCGGAACCGCTCCCGCCGCGCCGTCCAGCAGGCAGTCGCCGTCTGCCCCACCTTCCGAGCAGGAACTGACCCTCGACCGGATTGTCCGCACAGCCATCGACATCGCCGATACCGAAGGGCTGTCCACGCTCTCCATGCGCGGCGTCGCGGCCCGGCTCGGTGTTGCCACCATGTCGCCCTACCGGTACGTCCCCAGCAAGGACGACCTCGTCCTGCTCATGGCCGACGCCGCGTTCGGTGACGAGACCTATCCCGCCGATGCGCCCGAAGGGTGGCGCGCCCGCATCGAGCTGGGCGCTCGGACCCTGTGGACCCTGTACCGCAGGCACCCGTGGCTGGCCCAGCTCGGTTCTCTCACCCGCCCGTTGCTCGTGCCCAATCTGATGGTCCACAGTGAATGGATACTCAGTGCCCTCGACGGCCACGGCCTCGATCCCACCACCCTGTTCGACATCCACGTACTGATCTACAGCCATGTCCAGGGCCTGGCAGTGCACCTGGAGTGGGAAGCGCACGCCGAAGCCACCACAGGCCAGTCGGAGGACCAGTGGATGGACAGCCGGGCTCCCGTCCTACAGGAACTGGTGGAATCCGGCCGCTTCCCCACCTTCGCCAAGATGGTCGGAGCTTTCAACGACGGCTATGACCTGCGTCTCGACGTGCTCTTCGAATCCGGCCTCAAGGCACTCCTCGACGGCTTGACCCCCATCATCGAAGGTTAGGAAACCGTCCAGGCAGTGCCGACCGGGCACCCCTGGTCGTGCTCGCTTGCAAACCACCTCGTTCAATTTTGGGCGACCTGTTCTCGCCGGGAAGGACGTCGAGAACAGGCCGCGCCACTGGTCGTGGCGGGGCTGGATTCTCCTGCGCGCCGGAAAGGCCGTCGAGCGCGCGCCACCGCGCGACCCCAAACGGGCACTCTCCGAACTGCGGGAAGCCCTCGAGTCAGCGTCCTGGTCCCTCTGGTTCCAGCTCCAGCACACCGACGTGATCGCTTCCATGCGGGCCGCGGCACCGCACTTCCCGGACACGGTGCAGCCCTTGTGGAACGAGATCACCGACGAGCTCGAAAAGCGCGCTCCCTACGGAGCCGGCTGAGCGACACCTCAGCACACCGCGAACTCATGCCCGGCCGCACCGGCCCAAGCCCACGGGGAGAGAGTGGCATCGGCAACGCGGTCGATGGCTCTGGCGTGAAAGGAGCACCTCCATGCCGAGACCAGGCATGAGGTCCAGCCCGTACACAAGCCGCCTTCCCCTACGTCCACGGAGCGGGGTCCACTGCCGCAAGCTCGTCATTGCCACTCTGGGCGGTGCGCGGCCTGGGTGCCGAGCGTGCCGAGGGCCGCCAGGCCGGAGACGGCGGCAAGCAGGGCGAACAGGTGGGGGTAGCCGCCCAGTGGTGCGGCCAGGGCGGCTCCGGCGAACGGGGCGAGGGTGGTCGCCGTGGTAATGGGGGCGGCGAGGAGGCCGGAGAGGCGGCCGTAGTGGGTGGTGCCGCAGCGGTCGGTGACGGCGGTGGCCTGGAGCAGGGTGAGGTTGCCGCGGACCATGCCGGCCGCGACCGCCAGGGCGACCAGCAGGGGGTAGGGGCTGGAGACGAGGGCGGGGGTGACGATGGTCAGGGCGCGGACGGGGTCGGGGGCTCACCAGCGGGTCGGGGCGGCGAAGGCGGGCTGGTCGAAGGTGGCCGCCATCGCCGTTTCCGGAGGCAGTTGGTGATCACCTGGCTCACGGATCTCGATGAGAAACGACGGCACTGTCGTGTCCACGAACGTGAGACGGCCCGCCTCTCGTCAGAGCGGCCGGCCGTCGAAGGGGCCGCCGGAGCCGGGCTTGAACGTCGCGCCGAGGTCGTACTGCGCGATGCCGAACGGTTGAAAATCGGCATCGGCAAGGACGCGGTAGAGGAACTCGGAGGTGGACATGTCGTACCAGTGCCATGGGCCGCCGTCATGGGACCGCGCAAGGACGGGGTAATCGCCCGGCCGCTCGGCATCGATCAGCCAACAGTACTCGTCAGCCCATTCGGTGGCGCCCCACGCAACCACCCCCTTGCCGCCCGGCGCGTAGATCGCATAGGGATCGACGGCGGAGACGCTTCCGAGCCTGCTGTCCTGGTCAACCGACAGGGCGACCCGCCACTGTGTCAGGAAGTCGAACGAGACACCCTCGTCGCGCCCCAGAAAGTAGACGGAATCACTGAAGATACCGCCGCCGAACGCCTCGTAGAGCTCCTTGTAGTCCGTCGGCAGCGGCACCCCCAGCTCTCCCTCGATCGCCGCCCAGTCGACGGAGATCCCGAGCGGCTTCCACCCGGTCAGTTCGATCACTCGCCGAACCCACATACAACAATCTTTGGGCAGTTCGGTCCCCACTTCCGCTTCGATCTCCGCCCAGGGCTGCGCGGCGTCCCGCGCGTCCCAACCTGTGACACGGAGAAGAGAGTCCACCCAGGAAGCTCCCTCCGGCGGTGCATCTGGCGACGGTGCAGCCCGCTCCGCCACGAGCACCACCAGCTGTTCGCCGTCCCCGGCACGGACCACACCGCAGCCGATCCACCGACTGCCGGACGCCCACCCGCGCATCTCGACCAGCTCCCCAGCGAAAGGAGCAAGGAGCGGCAGCCCGGTCCGCTCGGTCACCGTCGGATCGACGTAACCGCCCATGACGAGGTTGCGCAGCTGCCCGTACCAACGACTGAACTCCTTGAGGAGAGTGGATAGGTTGATTGTGTCGGAAACCACCAGACATACATGCCCCGCCAGGTGTCCAGGCCGGCCGCACACCAACTCCCGCCCGCCCGGCCGAACCAAGGAGGTAACGGCTTCGAGCAGTTCCTGTTCGCCCATGGCCTGGGAGTGAAACACATGCCACAGACAACGAGCCGGGACTGCGACCCAGCTGACATCCACGACTGACATCAACGAGGACGAACGGCGCCGGACACAAGCGTCCTTCGTCGGAGTCGAGAAGGCCTGCCAGAGCCCGCCGAGCAGGCCCGGGCCGCACTGCGGATGAAACTCCTAAAGCGGGTGCCGCAGGGGGGCCATCTCCGCAGGCGCGGGGAGCAGCGAGCCCGGCGTCCCTCGCGCGTCCGGCGATGGGGCCATCCCCGCGGGTACGGGGAGCAGGCCACCGACTCCGGGGCCCGCACGTCGGGACGGGGCCATCCCCGCGGGTGCGGGGATGGTGGCTGCGCGACCGGGGGCCATCATTCATTCCGGGGCCTCGTGGTACCCGGGCCGGGTGTTTCTCGGGCCGGGCGCTCCTGATGGCGTCTGCTCCGAGCCGTCGTCGGCGGGGACACCGCGGCATCGGGCCCTCACCGCTCGGTGGGCAGCCGCCCCGTGCCGCCCCGCACGTTCGGGGGCGGCCCGGACAGGCCGCTGAAGAGGAACGGGGGTCGCCAGCGGTGTTCCCGTCACGGGCCGTTCCACGAAAAGGGTTGCCCCGGACCGAGCCGCCGCGGCCGGTGGCGCCGTTCGTGTCGCTCTGCTTCTCCAGGAGCTTGCGAGCGGACGACGTGGCAGAAGGGCCCTGCCGACGGGGGCAGGACCCTCACAGCCGTTCCGATGACGGTTTCCGCCCGGTCTCAGCCCTCCACGGGGTCGGTGCCGCCGAGCAGTGCCGACGCGGTCTGGAGCGCAGTGGGGACGCTCGGGGGCGCGGCCTCGGGGCCGGCGTGACAGGTGAAGCCGAGACGGGTCATGGCCCGGGTGACTTCGTCGCTGGTGAAGTCACGGCGGTCCTGTCCGGTGATGACGTGGCCCACTTGCTTGACGGGGTAGCGGCGGCGGCCGATGGTGACGGACTCGCCCGTGACGGGCTCGGGCTTGACGCCCTTCATCGAGGCCAGCACCCCGCTCTTGCTCAGGTCGAACGGGTACCGGGCGATGATGCAGCGCATGATGCCTCCCAGGGGAAAGGGGAAAGGGGAACGGGCCGGTGGGGGGGGCGAGGCGGGTCAGAGGGCGAGGGCGCGGAGGTCCGCGGCCCGGTCATGCTCCTCGACGGCGCCGGGCGAGGTGGACGGTCCGTCGAGGACTTCCCGTAGACGGATCCGGTCCGTGTACGTGGAACTGTCGCGGAGAACGGCGAGCCGGGCCCGGGTGATCAGGCCCGTGTACTGGTCGTCTCCGTCGCACAGGGTCAGATGGTCGACACGGGCGCCCGCCATGACGGCCAGGGCCACCTCGACGGTCATGTCGTCACAGACCCGCGGTCCGGACGCGTCCGTGTCGTCGTCGACCATGGTTCGGGGGGTGGGATCCGCCACGCGATGTCGCCTCTGCTCCGGTGTCAAGGTGCCTCCTGCGGGAAAGGGTGGGCCGGGTGCTTCACGGTGGCTCTAGGCGGCCGAGTCGAGGGCACGCCGCCGCTGTGCCGTGCGGCGCGACGCTTCGCCGACGGGTCGGCCCTGGCCGGTGCGGCCCCGGCGGCCCCGCGGTGCGGAAGACGCGCGGCGGGGACGTTCCACGGCCGGCGCGGGGATGGTCACGGGGACGCCGGAGGGTGCCTGGGCGCCGGTGATGCGGCTCAGCTCCGCCTCGCCCGGACGCACCTGGGTGATCTGCGGGGTGATCCCGGCGCAGGCCATCAGCCGGCTCATGCCGCGGCGCTGGTCGGGGGTGACCAGGGTGACGACGCTGCCGGACTCGCCGGCGCGGGCGGTACGGCCGCCGCGGTGCAGGTAGTCCTTGTGGTCGCCGGGCGGATCGACGTTGACGACCAGGTCGAGGTGGTCGACGTGGATGCCGCGGGCGGCGACGTTGGTGGCCACCAGCACGGTGACGTGGCCGGTCTTGAACTGGGTCAGGGTGCGGGTGCGCTGGGGCTGGGACTTGCCGCCGTGCAGGGCCGCGGCGCGGACGCCGCTGTTCAGCAGGTGCCTGGTGAGTCGGTCCACCGCGTGCTTGGTGTCCAGGAACATGATCACCCGGCCGTCGCGGGCCGCGATCTCGGTGGTGACGGCGTGCTTGTCGGCGCCGTGGACGTGCAGGGTGTGGTGCTCCATCGTGGTGACCGCACCCGCCGACGGGTCGACGGAGTGGACCACCGGGTCGCTCAGGTAGCGGCGGACCAGCAGGTCGACGTTGCGGTCCAAGGTGGCCGAGAACAGCATCCGCTGCCCCTCGGGGCGCACCTGGTCGAGCAGGGCGGTCACCTGGGGCATGAAGCCCATGTCGGCCATCTGGTCGGCCTCGTCCAGGACCGTGGCGCCGACGTCGTCCAGTCGGCAGTCGCCCCGCTCGACGAGGTCCCTGAGCCGCCCCGGTGTCGCGACGACCACTTCCGCCCCGGCGCGCAGGGCACCGGCCTGCCGGCCGATGGACATCCCGCCGACCACGGTGGCCAGCCGCAGGTTCACGGACCGGGCGTAGGGAGTGAGCGCGTCGGCGACCTGCTGGGCGAGTTCACGGGTGGGCACGAGGATCAGGGCCAGGGGCCGGCCGGGCGCGGCGCGCCGCCCTGCGGTACGGGCCAGAACGGCCAGCCCGAAGGCGAGGGTCTTGCCCGATCCGGTGCGTCCCCGGCCCAGGACGTCCCGGCCGGCCAGGGAGTTCGGCAGGGTCGCCGCCTGGATCGGGAACGGCTCGTTCATGCCCCGGCCGGCGAGCGTCTTCAGCAGCGCGGCCGGCATGTCCAGCGCGGCGAACGATGCGGCCGCCGGCAGGGCGGGCGTGATCGTCTTCGGCGGCGCGAACTCGCCCTGGAGCGCGGCAGGCCGACGCCCGTGGCCGTTCGAACGGCCGGTGATGTTCGAGCGGCCGGGAGTCCGCGAGCGGAGTCCGCCGCTCCTGCCCGAACCGGCGGAGGCGTCTTTGTCGGCGAAGGAGCGGCGGTCGTTCGTGCGGGTGGCGCGGTTCATACAGAACCTCCTCGAAACGGCGCGTGTCGAGGATTTCCCTGGCCGAAGCGCGCGGGCGGGAAAACGCAGGAACGTGCCGATGGAAAACGGAGAAAACGGAGTGGAGTCCGGGCCCCGGAAAGGGGCCTGGACCGCGGGGCCGGGCAATGGCGCGGGTGGCCCGGATTCGTCCGGCGGGCGACGGGGAGCCGGACCCCGGCCCGGGGCGTGGTCCGCCACGGACCCCGGTAGCGGTTTACCGCGCGGCCTCGTGTCCCGGCCGGGCGCGGAGCCGGTGCGGCGGGCCGGGGCCCGGAAAGGCGAAGGGCCGGGGCCCGCACCCTGTGGTGCGGGCCCCGGCTCTCGAAATGCGCCGGACGTCAGGCGGGAACGATGTTCTCCGCCTGCGGGCCCTTCTGGCCCTGGGTGACGTCGAAGGTCACCTTCTGGCCCTCGTGGAGCTCGCGGAAGCCCTGGGTGGCGATGTTCGAGTAGTGGGCGAAGACGTCGGCGCCGCCGCCGTCCTGCTCGATGAAGCCGAAGCCCTTTTCGCTGTTGAACCACTTCACGGTGCCAGTAGCCATGCCTGTCTCCTTATGACGGGGCAGTGTCCGGAACCGCACTGCGCGGCCCCGCGTCGCCGCGATGATTGCCCCGCCCGGAAAAAGCACCGGAAACAAGAAAGTGCTCCCACGGCGCAGGACGCCGGTGGGGGCACTTGTAAGTCTTTGGGAACCACAACTGCAACTGACATCGACAGTAGCACGGAAAGAGCGAGGATGGGCGGAGAACTTTCCGGCCTCCTCCGCGGCGCCCCGGCACACCTCACGGATCGATGGGTTTTTCTCCTCCCGCGGCAGCGGGCAGCGTGCTCGGTGGGCGGAGCGGCTGGCTGACAGCCGCCTCCGCGATCACCGTCCTGGGCAGCGGCGAGTCGCTGTACGGGTTCGGCGGTTACCGCTCGCTGGGCGCGGCCCTGCACGCGACCGCGCTGGCCACGTCGCCGGAGAACCGCACGGTCACCCCGACGCCTTCTTCCAGGTCCTGGAGATCGTGCTCGCCCTCTGCTCCGTCGCCGTCTTCGCCACCCTCGCCGGCAGTCTCGGCGCCTGCTTCCTGGAATCGCGGGACGCAGCGCGGACGCGACCGGAGACGGGCCCATCGGAGAGGTTCTGACGGCTGCGGCGCTCCATCGCCACCGGCCGTCCCGTCAGGGTTCCGGCCACGTGGTCAGGGTGGGGAGCGGAGGCGGCGGGGATTCCTTGTCGTAGGTGGGCGGTTGGCTGGGCACCTGCAGCGACAGCGAACCGGCCCGTTCGAAGTGCAGGGTCACCCACACGAAGTCACCACCGCGGATTTCCTGCCGCACATCGCGCAGCACCAGGTGGGTGCGATCCTTCTCTAGCTCCACCAGCTTCTCGGGCGGCAGCTCCACCCCTGTCCGGATCACCTCGCCGTCCGCGTCGACGATGGTGATGGAGTCGGCCGCCGGGGACTCGGCCGACACCAGCCGGTCGGCCGGGGACCGCTGGTTGAACAGCCACACGTACAGCGGCACGTCGCTGCCGGTCTCCCACGGGCCGTCGGAGGGTTCGGCCAGATGGGCGTACCGCACCAGGACCGGGCCGATCCGCGCGTTCGTCCCCGGCGAGTCCACCTCTCCGTCCCCTCCCCCTCCGCAGCCCGCGGCCGAGGCCGCGAGGATGGCGGCCAGGAGCAGGCCGAGCACACGGCGGCGGATACGCACGATCGTTTGTGTCGGGTGCCTCACCTGGCGTCCTCCGGTGTGGTGCGGCGGATACGGAGCAGCAGAAGCAGGCTTGCGACGGCCAGCACGACGAGCACGACGCCCGTGACGACCTCGTTGGCCTGCGCGGTCTCGGGGGTGACGGCCGGGCCGCCGTAGTCGATTTGGAAGGGCGCCACCACCAGCCAGATGCCGAGGGCGAGAATGATCAGGTCCGACAGCCATCCGCGGGGCCGTACCATCCGGGCGCCGGCGGTGAGTACCACCACGATGCCGACGCCGGTCTCGTTGCGCTGAGCGTCCACCGCCGCGTCGGTGAAGGGATAGTCCAAGAACCATGGCGCCAAGAGCAGCCAGACGCCGGCGAGCAGCATCAGCAGAGTCACGAGCCGGTTACGCGCTCCCCTGGCGTCCGGCGCAGGTTCGGTGTCCCGGACAGGCGCCGGTCCACGCGCGGAGGAATGAGGGCCCATAACGACTCCTTACAGGTTCACACCGACATTCTGGCGGTAAATCCGGCGATTTGCCCTATACGGGGCTCCATCCGATCCCGTTCCGCACTCGTCTGTCCGGCCGTGCCCCGGTCGACTCCCGGACGTCCCGTAAGGAGCTGCCCGAGCCGGTCCGGGAGCCGGGGAAGCACGCTGAAGCTGCCGTCGGTCTCCAGCCCCACCGCGGCGACCTCCTCGACCGCGCCGATCCCCTGGGAGCGAATCGCCCGGCGCGCCTCACCGGCCGTCACCCGCTGCCGGGCCATCGCCTCGCCGAGCAGGCGCCCGTCCCTCAGCAGCGTCGGCTCGGTCTTGATCAGCCGCCGAAACCGACCGGAGCCCACCGCGACCCGGGCGTTGACGAACTGCAAGGCCACCAGGAGGGCCAGAGCGAGGGCCCCTCGGCCAGAGAGACGGTGGAGGTGAGCAGAATGGTCGCCGACGTCGAACCCAGCGCCACGGTGACCACCAGGTCGAAGGCGTTCATCTTCGCCAGCGTGTGCTTGGCCAGCGTGCGCTTGCCCGGCAACCGCACCACCGCGATTACGGCGGCATAGGCGCACGCGGCCATGGCCGCCACACGCAACAGGTCGTACCAGGAATCGAAGAACGTCGGACACGGCCACCCGGCGACCAGAGGTCTGCAACACGGCCCTCTCTGTGACCAGACCGCCGTCCCGGTTGACTCTCGTATGCGGTTGCCGAGGCGCGGGCGCTGCGGGTCAGCGCGGCTGCGCGGCGTGCAGGCCCGCGGTGATCAGCTTGCGGACGGCGAGCACGGCGGCCGCCGCCGCGATGGTGTTCCAACTCGGCTCACCGGCCAACCGGAGCAGCCCCGCCGCGGTCAGGAAGTCCAGCAGAACGGCCAGTGCGGGCATGAGCCGCCTCGACGCCGCGAGCACCACCGAGGCGGCGACCAGCCCGAAAGCCGTGGTCGCGAGGGCGGCCAGTTCCAGGACGGTGGTCATGCCGGTGCCGCCGGGGAACGCGGATCGCTCCCCTCCTTCCGGTGCTCGCGTTCGATCTCGGCGCGCTCGTTCGCGATCTCCCTGCCGAGGAAGAAGTTCAGCGCGGTACGGATCGCCGCGATCGCGGCGAGCTGCCCGATCTCGGTGAAGCTCGGCGCGACGGCCGTGCGCAGCACGTCCCCGGCGAGCTGGAACTCCAGCCCCAGCGCCAGGAACCGCCCGAGGGTGAGCCGGATCCGGTTGAACCGGCGGTCCGGACCGTCACCGCGACCCGGCGGGCCTGCAGCACCTGCTCAACGGCGCCCGGTGGGACGCCGACGCGGTCCGGGACGACGTGCGCAACCATGTCGCCGAACGGCTCGGCCCCGGTGGTGTGCTGATCATCGACGACGCCGGGTTCGTCGAGAAGGGCACCACCTCGGTCCGGGTGGGCCGGCAGTACACCGGCACCTCCGGAAAAGATCGACAACTGTCAGATCGGGGTGTTCGCCGCCTACGCCACCCGCTCCGGCCGAGCTCTGGTGGACCGGGAGCTCTATCTGCCCAAGTCCTGGACCTCCGACCGTGGCCGCTGTCGGGCGGCGAAGAGATTCCCGACGAGCGAGGACTCGCGACCAAGGACGAACTGGCCCGGGACATCGTCCGCCGCTGCCTCACGGCCGACTTACCCGCCGCGTGGGTCACCTGCTCGTTTCTTGGTCAGCCGGCCAGAGTGAGGTTGTGGAGGCGGGCGATACCGAGCACCGCGTGGTGAACGCCATCGCCCTTGAGACGGCAGTCGCGCAGGATCTTCCAGCCCTTCATCCGGGCGAAGACGTGCTCGACGCGGGCGCGGACGCTCTTGTGCGCGTGGTTGTGCTCCTCCTTCCAGGCCGGCAACTCTTCGCCTTTGCGTCTCCGGTAGTGCGGGACGACCAGGCCGGTGCCGCGGTAGCCGCCGTCGGCGATCGTGGTGGTCCGGCCGATCACGGCCTTGACGCCGGACTCCTCCCATGCCCGGCAGTCGCCTGCGCTGCCGGGCACCGGTCGGCCGACGGTGACGACGATGGGGGTACCCCCGGACGGAGTCCGGGGAGGGTGTCGGCGTCGATGGCGACCTGGTGGTCGGTGGAGTAGCGGTGGTTCTTCGACCGCTCCGCGATCGAGTGGTCGCGGATGGGGACCAGGGTGCCGTCCACGATCAGCACGGTCTGTCTGCGGAACCGCGTGCGGAGCTGCAGCGCGAGCGCCGACCCGAGGTGGGCGACGATCCGGCCGGCCGCGGACTTCGAGATCCCGAACAGCGGGGCGAGCTGCCGCAGGGTGAGGTTGGTGCGCCAGTACGCGGCCACCAGCAGGACTCTGTCCTCCAACGGGAGGCTCCACGACCTGCCTCTGCGCACCGGATCGGCTCCCTCACGGCGCAGCGCGGTCACCAGCCTGCGGAACTGCCGTGGGCTCAGCCCGGTGAACGGACTGTCCAGGACGGCTCCGACGCCGTGATCACACCAGCCACATCAAGATCATCTCACCTGCGACCAGCAGTTACGGGACAGGTCTTAGGGCCGCATCAGGCAACATTTGTCCTGTCACCGACGATGCGCTGTTTGGGGCCTCTGTCCTGGGCATCGTGCCCCAGGAAGGTCTAGGCTCACGGGGTCGAAATTATCGGCTGACCATCAAAGGAGTGAGATGGCGGCTCAAGACGCCGCGGATCCCACGGAGTTTCCGCGAGAGATCGGCAGGACCGCCCGTCGCGTACTGGCCCTTAACGGCTACACGCGATACGACCAGCTGACGAGCGTGACATCGGCGGAACTGTTGAAAATCCACGGCATGGGGCCCAAAGCGATCCGGATCCTCGAAGAGGAACTGGCAGCAAGGGGGCTCGCCTTCGCGAGTGCCGCATCGGGCAACGTTCGCTCGGTCGATGACGGCGCGTAGGCACGGTCGTCAGCATGGCGGTTTCGCCAGATGATGTAGCGGCGAATCATGCTGCCCTGCTCCTTGTGGGTGGCGTGGTCGGCGCCGTCAAGGGTGAAGCAGCGCAGTGCGGTGAACCGGACCTCGATGCGGTTCAAGCAGGAGGGGTTCGTCGGGGTGTAGGCGATCTCGACGTTGTTCGCCGCGGCCCAGATGCTGCCCCGCCGGCACTTCTCCGTGGTCAGCTGGGGGAAAGGTGCCGCAGACGATCGCGATACGGACATCGGCTGGGCAGAGGGTGCGCAAGGTAGCGGCAGAACTTCAGGAACCGCGTCCACCTCTTTGACCGGCTTGATGTGGCCGTGGAGCTTGTTCTTGGCCAGGTCCAGGGCCGCGAACAGGTGCCGCACGCCGCCGTAGCGGTTGTAACTGATCGTTTCAGAATGATCTGCGGAGTCGGCGGAGACAGATGTTGGCGCAGGCCAGTTCCAGCAGGCTTTGATGGAGGTCGGCTCGGCGTTCGTAGCGGATACGCAGGCGTGTGAACCGATGGAGCCGGGCGAAGGTGCGCTCGACGACCCACCGAGTGCGGCCCAGGCCGGAGCCATGCGGAGCGCCACGCCGGGCGATGACCGGCCGAATGCCGCGCTGCCACAGCAGGCGGCGGTACGTGATGTGGTCGTAGCCGCGGTCGGCATACGGCCTCTTGGGCCGGTGCCGTGGTCTGCCGCGCAGCCCACGCAGGCGCGGTATCGCGCCGAGTAGGGGCAACCGTTGGGTGACGTCATGGCGGTTGCCGCCGGTCAGGGAGGCGGCCGGCGGGGTGCCACAGGCATCGACGACCACGTGGTGCTTGGATCCGGGTCGGCCCCGGTCGACCGGGGAGGGGCCAACATGGCCCCCCTTTGACCGCGCGAACGTGCGAACCGTCGACCGCGCGGTCGTCCATCTCCGGTTCTCCGGCCGTGCGGAGTTCGGTCGGCAGGGCCTCGTGCAGGCGGGGCCAGGCGGTCACCTCCGAGCAGCCGACCATCCGGGCCGGCACGTCGCGCCGGCTCACGCCCGTGCGTGGGACGTGGACGATGCCGGCCAACGCAGCCCGGTCCGATATCGGTCGCCGACCGGGATAGCGGTGTCGGCGCGGAGGCCGAGGCGGCAGCAGCGGAGCTATGCGTTCCCACAGGTCGTCGGGCACAAGATCGGCAGGCACCCGACCGACCCTGCTCAGAACCGTCGCAGATGACCAGGCGACACACCGATCTCATTTTGAAACGATCAGTAAGCCAGGGTATTCCCGACGGCAGAGGGGTCGGCGTTTCGGCCCGCCCGCGGCAGCCGCTCCTCCGGATCGGGCCGTTCACCGACGAGGGGGTCGGGCGCGGGCGGCTTGCCAGACTGCCGGGTCGAGGAAATGCACGTCGTAGCGTTCCTGTTCGGGCAGGAGCGTCTCGAAGGGCTCCAAACCGTGCTGGATGCGGCCCAGGGCGCGGAAGTAGTCGAACCGCTCGATGCCGGGCGTCAGCACCACGAGCAGGTCGGCACCCGTACCGGGAGCCGCGCCGAAAGCGTGCGGCATGCCCGGCGGGACGGCGACCAGCCCGCCGGCACCCACGGACGTCATCCGGTCGTCGAGGAGGAAGTCGACCGTGCCGTCGAACACGTGGAACAACTCCCACGACACCGCGTGGTAGTGCGGTCGAGCGCCGTCGGCCCCCTCGCCCAGGACGAGGCGATTGGCGCCCAGCACGCCGCCGGTCCCGCTCGCGTCGACCAGCAGATGGAAGCCCCCGCCGTGCGGCAACGCCACATGTTCGGCCTCCTCGGCCCGTACCACCAGAGCATGGGGGAAAGTCATCGGTGTCCTTTCTTCGGGTCGGTTCCATTCGACCGTGGGAAGAAGACGGAAACCACAGGCAGTTGGAGTCGTCACAGATCACCGTTCGTGATGAATCGGGGGACGCGTGGAGATCCGACAGCTCCGATACTTCGTGACCGTCGCGGAGGAGGGCGGCTTCGGCCGTGCCGCCGAACGGCTGAACATCGTGCAATCGGCAGTGAGCCAGCAGATCCGGCGCCTGGAACGCGAGCTGGGCGTCCCGCTGTTCGACCGGTCCACCCGTCGGGTACGGCTGTCCGCCGCCGGTGAACGGCTGCTGCCCGAGGCGCGTGCCGTCCTCGCCGCCGTGCGACGTACCCATCGGGTGGCCGCCGACATCGCCGCCGGTGACGACGGTGTGCTCAGGTTGGGGAGCGTGCAGGGGCCAGGCGACCGGATCCGCCGCGTGCTGCACGAGTTGGCCGCCCTCGCGCCTCGACTGCGGGTCCGACTCAGGCAGCTCGCCCCGCTGGACCGGATCGACGCCGTGCGTTCCGGCGCGCTGGACGCCGCGCTGGTCCGCGCCCTGACCGCGATGCCGAATCTGGAGGTGCTGCCGGTGTGGACCGACCCGCTGTACGCGGTTCTGCCCGCCGGGCATCCGCTGGCGGCCCGGTCCGCGGTGGACCTGACGCAGCTCGCCGACCTACCGCTGCGACTGGCACCCCGGGAGAACAACCCGCCCTTCCACGATCTGGTCGTCGACGCGTTCCGAGCCGAGGGTCTCCAACCGTCCCTCGCGGCCCCGTTCACCCGGTTACAGGAAGCGCTCAGTGCGATCGCCACCAGCGCGCCGTCATGGACGATCTTCTACGACGTGACCGGCCTGCCGCAGCATCCGGGGGTGGTGGTGCGCCCACTGCGCGGGCTCACCATGCCCACATCGGTGGTCGTGGCACCCGGCCCGCCGAGCCCCGCACTGCGTCACCTGCTCGACGCCCTGGCACGGACCGATCCGTCCACGGACGCCTGACGGCCTCCGCCAGGGAAGCCGGGGGCTTCGGCTTCGACACAGACGTACAGGCCGCAGCCGTCCACGCCGGTCCTCGGGTCGACGCCGACGGCCCCGGCGTCCTTGATGAGAGCCGGCCCGGCGTCATGGTCGACGGAGACGACCTGGGCACATGGCTCCAGCGGCAGTAAAGAGACTGGAACCTGCTCACCGAGACCCAGCAGAAACGCCTCGCCCGGCTGGGCCTGAAACCCGCCCAGCAGCCCACAGGCGCCCCGACCGCCAAGAGCACCATGAAGGGGAAGGGAAAGCCATCAGCGGCCTCCCAACGCGACCTGGCGGCCCTCGCCCAGTATCGCCCGCAAGGGTGCCGACAAGCCGATCCCGCGCGACCACGTCGAACCCGTCGTCATCGACGGCCAGGAACACCAGCACAAGCTGGGTACCTGGTGCACCAACCAGAAACACCGCCGCGACAAACTCACCCCCGAGCAGCGCGCCGCGCTCCGAGAGCTGGGCGTGAGGTGGGCATGAGGCGTACGACAGGTTTCCGTCGCAGGGCCGGGCCGCGACCGCAGGCGCCGAGTTCCGGGGAGAGGCGGGCAACTGCCCGGCCGGGCTCGGTCGTCTACCGGGCATGACGTCTGCTGCGCCCGAACCACCATTCAGCACCCCGCCGCCGTGGCCGCAGTGCGGCCACGGCGCCACCGCCGATGATCCGGTCGGCTGCCGCGGCATCCACGTGCCCGGGCACAGCGCCTGCCTGGCCCACCTGGACGAGGACGATCGCGCCGCCTACCTGGCCGGCCTGGCCCCCGGCGCCGATATCGACCACCGTGGCACCCCCTTCACTCCGGATCTGCTGGCCCGGCTCCTCGCCGCCCTGCGCGACCCCGCCATCGGCAAGCCCCGCACCGGCGACGTCCAGTTCGACGAGGCGACCTTCTCCGGCAACGCCCGGTTCGTCGGGGTGGTCTTCTCCGGCAACGCCTCGTTCAGTGAGGCGGTCTTCTCCGGCAACGCCTGGTTCAACAACGCGGCGCTCTCCGGCAACGCCTCGTTCGACAGGACGGTCTTCTCCGACATCGCATCGTTCGGCGAGGCGGTCTTCTCTGACAGTGCCACATTCGGCGAGGCGGTGTTCTCCGGCGAAGCCTGGTTCAACGAGGCGGTCTTCTCCGGCAACGCCTGGTTCAGCGGGGTGGTCTTCTCCAGCGACGCCCGGCTTGCGGCGGTGTTCTCCGGCAAGGCCTGGTTCTCAGGGGCGGTGTTCTCCGGCAACGCCTGGATCAACAAAGCCACCTTCTCCGGTGACGCCGCGTTCGACGGGACGACCTTCTCCCGCGACGTCGGGTTCAGCGGGGCGACCTTCTCCGGCGATGCCCGGTTCGGCGCAGCGCGGTTTGAGATGGCGTCGCGCCTGGGGCCGCTGGCGTGCGGTGGGCGGGTGGTGCTGGACGGTGCGGTGTTCCAGCAGCCGGTGACGGTGGAGATCGCCGCCCACCAGGTGAGCTGTGCGCGCACGCGGTGGGCGTCGGCCGCCACGCTGCAGCTGCGCTACGCCGAGCTGGACCTGCGAGACGCGGTCTTCGAGTACCCGGTGGTGGTCGCCGCCCGTCCCACCCCCTTCCCTCTCTCCGCCCCGGGTGACTTGCTGCCGGAGACGGAGTTGCCCGGTCTGGATCCCGGCGTGCGCCTGAGCACGGTGGGCGGGGTGGATGCCGCGCACCTGGCGCTGCACGACATCGACCTGAGCGGGTGCCGGTTCGCCGGCGCGGTCCACCTCGACCAGCTGCGGGTGGACGGCTGGTGCACCTTCGCCACCACCCCCGCCGGCTGGAGCCGCCGCTTTCCCTGGCGGTGGAGCCGACGCACCACACTGGCCGAGGAGCACCACTGGCGGGTGCGTACCGCCCGCCACCCCGCCCTCGCCCGCGGCTGGACGCCACCGCCGGAGGACGCCCCCGCGCTGCGGCCGACGGCGGTGGCAGCGCTGTACCGGCAGCTGCGCAAATCGCTGGAGGACGGCAAGAACGAGCCCGGGGCGGCCCACTTCTACTTCGGCGAGTGCGAGATGCGCCGCCGCGACACCGACGGCACCCCGTGGTCCGAGCGCGCCCTGCTGACCGCCTACTGGGCCCTGTCCGGCTACGGGCTGCGCGCCTCCCGCGCCCTGGGCTGGCTGGGGGTGGCGATGACCGTCACGCTCGCGGTGATGGTGCTGTGGGGGCTGCCCGCGAAGGACCCGAGGCCGACCGTCACCGGCCGCCAGGTCGCCGTCGGACAGGATGTCGCCTGGACCACCGACACCCCGGACCCGGTCAACCCCACCGGCCCGTGGTCCGAGCGGGTCACCGGCGAGCGGGTGGAGAAGGCGCTGCGGGTGGTGATCAACTCGGTGGTCTTCCGCTCCTCCGGTCAGGACCTGACCACCGCCGGCACCTACACCGAGATGGCCTCCCGCCTGGCCGAGCCCGTCCTCCTCGGCCTGGCGGTCCTGGCCGTCCGCAGCCGCGTCAAACGCTGACCGCCGGCCCCGCAGCGGCAGGGGCCATGGGGCGTCTCCTCGGCACTACCGGAGGCCGGGGTGGTTCAGCCGAGGACCTCGGCGAGGGCCGCGGTCAGGGCCACGGCGAGGGCGAGGGGCGCGGCGAAGGCGACAGCGGCCCGGGCCATGTAGTCGGTGAAGAAGGGGTCCCAGCGGACCGGGTAGTGCATCCCGCGCGTGAGGCCGACGTCGTTCTCCGCTTCGAGCCGATGACGCAGGGAGGTGGTGATGCGGTCGAACGCCGCCCCCATCCGGCGCGGCCCGCAGACCTTCACCGCTCCGACCGGGCCGGCGTGGTTGACGGCGTCGAACGGCCCTGTTGCCGCGTTCAGCAGCCGGGCGAACCCCATACTCACGCCGCGGGGCAGCCGGGCGAAGAGTCGCGTCACCACCAGCAGCACCCGGACGATGAGGTAGCCGAAGAGCATGTGCCATAGCAGTTGCCCGTTGGTCCACCGGGCACCACGGGAGATCCCGCCCGGTACTGCCATGGTGCCCGCCTCCGTCCCCAGGGCGCGACATCCGGCGCCTGGGCGACCGGTCCCTCGTCGGCCCGCGGGCTCCTGCCTCGCCCGCGGGGCGGGCGGGATCACCGTGGAGACCTGGAGTGGCCGAGGTGTGCGGCGATCTCGGCGGCGGCGGCGCGCGCGGGGCGGCCGACGCCGATCAGGGCGGCCGAGGCCGGGCCGGTCCAGTCGCCGTGGCCGAGCAGGTGCAGCCGCGGTTCACCCACCGCGCGGGTGCCGTCGGTGGCGAGGTGTCCGCGGCGTCCGCGCAGGCCGAGCGGTGCGAGGTGGGACAGGGCGGGGCGGAAGCCGGTGCACCAGATCACCGCGTCCGCCTCCGCGGTGCTGCCGCCCGCCCACACGATGCCGTCGACGGTGAGGCGGGCGACCATCGGCTGGGCCTTGAGCAGCCCGGCGTCCCGAGCCGCGCGGACGGACTCCACGGCGCCGGTGATCGCGACGAGCACTGCCTCGGTGGTGTCCCGGCGGCGCACTTGGCGAGTCGACTTCGCTACGTCAGTGCTCATTTCGGCTGCCTGCCGTGCCCTCGACACCACGCGATCGTTTGAAACAATGTGACGATCAACGTTCCGTCGCCACGGGCTGTGGGCCGGACGGTGGTGGCCGTCGCGCTGACGGTGCTGCTCGCCGGGGCCTGTACGGCACGGCCGCGAGCGGCGCTGCCTGCCTCGGAGCAGGGCCGCACTGATCTGATCGCGGCCGCTCAGCAGATCCTGGTGAACCAGTGTCTGAAGGCTCGCGGCGCCGCCGGGCCGCCTCCGCGGCAAGAGGTGCTGTTCGGGACGGGGCCTGCCGAGTTGTCGGTCACGCTCGCCACTGGTTACACCGTCCGTGCGCACACCGACGGTTGCCTGGCCGAGGCCCATCGCTATCTCTACGGCGAGCAGGAACGCTGGTTCCACGCCCAGGTCGCCGTCAACAACCTGCGTCCCGAGGCCCAGGCCCGGCTTCGGGAGGATCCCGCCTACCGGGCCGCTCTGGCCCGCCGGGCCGCCTGCGACGACCACGACACCGGATGCATCCGGGCAAGCGGCCTTCAGCGCCTGCGGGACCGCCTGGAGCCAGTCCGGCTCGCACAGGTCCGTGCCGCACACCGCGACGACATCGAAACCTACAACCGCCTGCGCGACCGCGCAGTGCAGCGCGCGGCCGGCCTCCTGGCCGCCCGCCCCACCCCCTACCGGAAAGGCAACCCG
>NZ_BAAASZ010000042.1:5751-18291 GCF_039533145.1 Streptomyces macrosporus | reverse complement strand
CGACTGCCCCAGCGGCCAGTTCTGCGCCTGGGAACATCGCGACTTCCAGGGCCAGCGGGCGAACTGGCACGGTGACGACGGCTGGTGGGAGGAGTACATCGCCGACGCCGACTCCTCTTGGGCCAACCACGGCATCGCGGGGCCGGGGATCCCGGCCTTCGTGCAGGTCTACAGCTCGGCCCATCAGGGCGGCCACATGACCATCTGCCTCGCCCCCGGCCAGGAAGTCGCCTACAACGGCGCCGCCAACGACGAAGGCGACTCCCACACGTGGGCCCACGGCTGCTGACCTTCCACACGCCGCCTGGGGGGCTGCCGTGCACCGGCAGGGCCCCCGGGCGGTAAACGGTCGGCCCCTCCTGTCACAGAACTGGGCTCCATAGCACGGCCGGCAACGCTCCGGACGCGCTCGGAGCGACCGTCAAGGCCCACCGGAGTCGTCCCTGCGCACAGAAGGCAGAAGCACAAGGTCCGCGAGACGACAGTGGCAGTCGTCAGCGCGGTCACGCACCCCCTGGCCACGCCCCGGGCCCTGTTGCTGGGCAGGGGCGCCAACGAGAGGCCCTTCAGCACATCGGCCGCGCCACCACCCTTACCGAGGCGATCCGTACGACGGTCGCCGAGAGGCTCCACCGGCTCCGGCACGGGCATCCGGCCCACTCCGACAACGGCCAGGCCAACGGACAGGTCAAGGACAAGGCCCACACCACCAACTGGTCGTCCTCGACTACGCCGGCACTCCCGAGAAGCCGCGTATCGGCCCCCCACCCCCCGGCGGCCGGGCGTACGGCGGAAAGGGCCCGAGCAAGGCGCAGCAGGCCTTCCAGCAGGGTCGTACGGGCCTCGCCCCAGTTGGGCGGAGCGGGAAGGCCCGGACCGGCCGGTGTCGCGCGGCCACGCCGAGGAGATCGCCGTCGACGGCGAGACCGAGCCCGTGACTGGGCGTGGGGTCTCGAACATTACGAGCCGCCGCGACAAACTCACCCATGAGCAGCTGGCCGCGCTGCGGGAGCTGGGTGTGGAGTGGGCCTAGGCCGGCAGCGACTGTCCGCGACAAGGTGGACCTTGGTGGTCAACCCGCCGCGAGACCACCCGAGGGCATGATGCTCCGGCTCACCGACCGGGGCCCTTTTGACGGGCTCCGGCGGCGTGCTGGTGAGCGCCGACGACCGTGGAGTCGACTCCGACCAGCCACTCCAGGTCGCCCGTGGCGCCCGCGCGGGCTTGCAGGGCGGTGAAGACCTCCTCCCAGATACCGTCGGCGGCCCACTTCCGCAGCCGGTTGCGGGCTCCCTTCCACGAGCCGGAGTGTTCGGGCAGGTCCATCCAGGGTGTCCTGGTGCGGTACTTGTACGCGATCGCGTCGATCACCTGCCGATGATCACACCACCGCCCACCCCGCTTCGGAGTCCGGGGTGGCAGCCCGTGCGGGCGGGCAGCGCGGTGGCGTCGTAGCGTCGTGGGCATGCACGATGCGCTCCGACGTATCGACCCCACCACGGACCGGGCCACCGCGGCACTCATCCTGGGGTGCCGGCCCAGCCAGGGCGGACTCCAGCAGCCGCTTGGTGAGCTGCTGAAGCAGCCCGCCCTCGCCGGTCAGCCGCAGTCCCTCGGCCTGGGCCCGTCCCACCAGCTCGTCGATCAGCCGGTCGTCCACGGCCTTGGCCGACTGCGGCTCACTCGGCTCGACGATCTCGGGCTCGGTCACGTTCTCACTGGTCATCGGTGCATCTTCCTTGATCGGGGGTTACACCGAACGATTTACAGTCCCCGTCGCTCCGCACCCACGCGCCGGTGAACTGCGTCTGGTCCTCACGTGTGCCCTGCCGATGCGCCCCGTGCGCGCCTCGTGATTCCGATTCATTCCATAAGGGGTTACTAGACGGATTCGTATTGGTGTGTTCCCCGGCTCGTTGATGATCGGTGTGCGGCGGTCGCGGCCCCGGTGGTGTCGCCACGTGGCGACACCACGGTGAAAGCGTGCTGCTCAGGTGAAGCGACGAGCAGGAGAGGAGGACGGCGTGCATCTGACTCCGCATGAGCAGGAGCGCCTGCTGGTCCACGTGGCGGCGGACGTCGCCCGGCGGCGGCGTGAGCGCGGGTTGCTATTGAACTATCCAGAGGTGATGGCGCTGCTGACAGCGCATGTCTACGAGGAGGCGCGGGCCGGAGCGACGGTCGACGCGGTGATGGAGTCCGGCCGTCATGTGCTGCGGCGCAGCGAGGTCATGGACGGCGTCCCGGAAATGATCGGCAACGTGCAGGTCGAGGCGACGTTCCCGGACGGCACGAAGCTGGTGACCATTCACGACCCGTTCGACGAGGCGACCACCAAGGTGGATGTCCATCCGGGCAAGTTGGAACTGCTGCCGGACGAGGACAAGCACCGGGTGGCATTCAACAGGGGTGCCAGGCCCGTGCCGCTGGAGGTCTCCAATCCGAAGGACCGCCCGATCCAGGTCGGCTCTCACTTCCACTTCGCCGAGGTCAACGAGGGGCTGAAGTTCTCTCGCGAAGAGGCTCACGGGATGCGGCTGCACATCGCCTCCGGCACATCCGAGCGATTCGAACCGGGCGACAAACGGACCGTGATGCTGGTCCCCATCGCCGGGGAGCGGATCGTGGCCGGGCTCCAGGCCGGCAAGAGCGAAGAGGAGAAGCACCTCGATGCCCGACAGGACTGAAGAACCCTGGTACCCACTGCTGCGCTCCCGCTACGCCGATCTGTACGGCCCGACCACCGGGGACCGGATCCGGCTCGCCGACACCAACCTCGTCTTGCGCATCGAGAAGGACTGGTGCGGTGGTCCGGGGCGCAGCGGCGACGAGATGGTCTTCGGCGGCGGCAAGGTGATCCGCGAGTCCATGGGCCAGTCGCACATCCCCCGCGACGATCCGCGCGAGCCGGTCGACACGGTGATCACCGGGGCCCTGATCCTGGACCACTGGGGCATTGTGAAGGCCGACGTCGGGCTGCGCGACGGCCGGATCCAGGCCATCGGCAAGGCTTACAACCCCGAGACGATGTCGCCGCGCCCCAACGACGACCCCCGCGCGTCCGACTTCGTCGTGGGGCCCGAGACGGAGGTGATCTCCGGCAAGGGGCGCATCCTGACCGCGGGCGGCGTCGACACGCACGTGCACTTCCTGTGTCCCGGTCAGATCCACGAGGCACTCGCGTCGGGTGTGACGACACTGATCGGCGGTGGCACCGGCCCCGCCGAAGGCAGCACGGCCACCACAGTGACACCCGGCAAATGGCACATCCAGCGGATGTTCGAGGCGCTCGACGCCTTCCCGGTGAACATCGGCCTGCTCGCCAAGGGCAGCACCGTCTGCAAGAAGGCACTGCACGACCAGATCACCGCCGGCGCCCTCGGCTTCAAGATCCACGAGGACTGGGGTGCGACCCCAGCGGTGATCGACGCGGCCCTGGCAGTGTGTGAGGAGACCGGCGTGCAGGTCGCTCTGCACGCCGACTCCCTGAACGAATCCGGTTTCGTGCACAACACCTTCGCCGCGACCAAGGACGGCAACCCCAACACCAAGGACGCCAAGTACCGCAGCCTGCACATCTTCCACATCGAAGGCGCCGGCGGCGGTCACGCGCCCGACATGATCAGCCTCGTGAGCAAGCCGAACGTGCTGCCCGCGTCGACGAACCCGACCCGGCCCCTGACGGTCAACACCGTCAAGGAGCACGTCGACATGATGATCGTGTGTCACCACCTCAATCCTGAGGTGGAGGCGGACATGAAGTTCGCCGACTCGCGGATCCGACCCTCCACCATGGCCGCCGAGGACCTGCTGCACGACATGGGCGCCATCTCGATGATGTCCTCCGACGCCCAGGCCATGGGCCGCATCGGGGAGATGATCATGCGGACCTGGCAGACCGCGCACGTCATGAAGTCCCGCTACGGCCACCTGCGCGAGGACGATGCCGACGCGGACAACTTCCGGGCCCGGCGCTACATCGCCAAATACACCATCAACCCGGCCATCACCCACGGCATCGACCACAAGGTCGGCTCCGTGGAGACCGGCAAACTCGCCGACCTGGTCCTGTGGGAACCGAAGTTCTTCGGCGTCAAACCCCACATGGTCATCAAGGGCGGCCAGATCGCCTACGCGCAGATCGGCGACGCCAACGCCTCCATCCCCACCCCGCAGCCCTACCTGCCACGCCCGGTCTGGGGCTCTACGGGCCGCTCCCCAGCGGCGAACTCCTTCAACTTCGTCGCGGCGACGGCCCTCGACGGCGAACTCTCCAGACTCGGGCTGCTCAAGCCCTTGTGCGAGATCCGGTCCACCCGGCAGGTCACCAAGGCCGACATGGTGCACAACAGCGGCGTACCGGACATCGTCGTCGACCCCGACACCTTCGAGGTCACCATCGGCGGCGCCACCACCTCCGACGTCCGCACCAGCGTGAACGGGCAGGAAGTCGGACGCAGCTATGCGACGGAACTGCCCATGGCCCAGCGGTACTTCCTGTTCTGATTCCTCCAGCCGGGGCCGGCCCTTCGCGGTCGGCACGGCCTCTCACGAAAGACGAGCCCCTCGTCCCATGAGCCGCACCGCTCTGCTGATCTTGGCCGACGGTCGCTTCCCCGCCGGAGGGCACGCCCACTCCGGCGGCATGGAAGCCGCCGTCGCCTCCGGAGGCGTGCACGACGCGGCCGGCCTGGAGGCGTTCTGCCGTGGACGCCTGCACACCGCCGGACTGACCGCAGCCGGCCTCGCCGCCGCAGCCGCCACCGGATACGACCCTCTGGCCCTGGACGAAGCCGCCGACATCCGCACCCCCATGCCGACACTGCGCCGCATCGCCCGTCGCCTCGGCCGACAGATGATGCGCGCCGCTCGCGCCACCTGGCCCAGTGCCGACCTTGACCACCTCGTCCACCACCGACCGCAGGGAGCCCACCAGCCGGTCGTCCTCGGTGTCGCGGCCCGCGCCGCCAAACTCACCCCGCTCGACGCCGCCCATGCCGCCGTCTACGAAAGCGTCGGCGGTCCGGCGACGGCGGCGGTGCGCCTGCTGAGCCTCGACCCGCTCGAGGCCACGGCGGTACTGGCACGGCTTGCCGACGACCTCGACACCGTCGCCGATGCCGCAGCCGCCATCGCGGAGCGCGTCACCGTCGAGGGCGTCACCGTCCTGCCCGCCGCGTCCGCTCCCCTGCTGGACATCACCGCCGAGCAGCACGCCGCCTGGACCGTCCGCCTCTTCGCCTCCTGACCACCCTCCACCGACCTGGAGCCCTCGTGCATCTGGACCATCCCGTGACCATGCCGCACCGCCACACCTACAGCGCCGATCCCCAGCGCCCGGACGGCAGCCGCCGCGCCCTGCGGGTCGGCTTCGGCGGGCCGGTCGGCTCGGGCAAGACCGCGACCGTCGCCGCGCTGTGCCGCGCCCTGCGGGACCGACTGTCCATCGCCGTGGTCACCAACGACATCTACACCCAAGAGGACGCCGCTTTCCTACGCCGCGAGGCCGTGCTGCCGCCGGAGCGGATCATCGCCGTCGAGACCGGGGCCTGCCCGCACACCGCCATCCGCGACGACATCTCCGCCAACCTCGAAGCGGTCGAGCACCTCGAACAGACCCTGCACCCGCTCGACCTCATCCTCATCGAGTCCGGAGGAGACAACCTCACCGCGACCTTCTCCCGCGGACTCGTCGACACCCAGGTCTTCGTCATCGACGTCGCCAGCGGCGACGACATCCCTCGCAAGGGCGGACCCGGCATCACCACCGCCGACCTCCTCGTGGTGAACAAAACCGACCTGGCGCCGTACGTCGGAGCCGACCTGGACACCATGGCGGCCGACACCCGCAAACAGCGCAAGGACCTGCCGTTCGCCTTCACCAGCCTCACCACAGCCGACGGAATCCGCCCCGTCGCCGACTGGGTCATCGAGTGCCTCACCGCCTGGCGCACCGGAGCCACCCGGTGAAGGCCGACGCACGACCGCCGACCGCTGCCCAGTCACCGGCCGTGAACCTCACACCGAACACCAGCGGCGAAACCCACGGGCGGCGATCAACCAAGGCCGGCATGCTCGACACGTCAGGCACCTCTCACGCCGTGCCCGACGCCGACGATCTCGCCCCTGCCCACCCCGCCGGTATCCGCGCCACCGCCCGCCTCCGGGCCACACACAACGGCCACGCCACGACGGTCCCCCTCCTGCACAACGACGGACCCTTCCACCTGCGTCGGTTACGGTCCCACAGGGAGCGGGCACGAATCTGCCTGCTGGGCGCGATGAGTGCACCCCTCGGCGGAGACAGACTCGCCCTCGACATCACCGCCGAGGCACACACCCGGCTGGAGGTGACCACAGCCGCCGCCACCATCGCCCTGCGCGGCCCCACCCCCGACCCCGCCACCTATGACGTACGGCTCACCGTCGGCGATCACGCGTCCTTGCACTGGCTGCCCCAGCCATTGATCAGCACCCAAGGCAGCACCGTGCACCAGACCTACCGCGTAGAACTCGCCGGCACCTCCCAGCTGCTCCTACGCGAAGAACAGCTCCTCGGACGCATCGCCGAGCCACCGGGCCATCTGTCCACCCGGCTGACCGTGCGGCGCGACGGCCGGCCGATCCTCGACCAGCACACCGCCTACGGAGCCCCGGCACCGGCTTGGGACTCACCCGCTGTACTGGGCAGCCACCGAGCAACCGGACAACTCCTCATCGTCAGCCCGGGGATGGATCCACCTGCGACGCCCGTCCTTCTCGGCGATCCGACACAGGGACACTGCGTTCTCGCACCCCTCGCCGACAGCCCGGCACTCCTCGCCACCGCCGTCGCAGCAACCCCCGCTCAGCTGCGCCGCCTTCTCGACGAGGCCCTCGCCTGTGTATCCGGCACGCAGACGTAATCTGCGGTGCGACAAGGCACGGGAAGGTTCGAACCACATGGTCCGGGCCTTCCCATCTGCCGGTAGGTGTCTGGAACCAGGAAACGGGCGGAGCGTGACGGGTCGCCCTGCGGCCACGGGCAGCGTAACTGCACCAGCCGGCCTCCCGAAGCAAGCCGGCACCCGGGCCGACTGCGCGATGTACGACCCATGTCCCGGTGTCCCGGGCCGGGCCGGCCGTTTACCGCCCGGGGCCTGCCGGAGCATGGCAGGACCTCGGGCATCCCCCGACCACCACGCTCGACTCGCCGTTCGAACCGGCGTAGGCAGGATGGCAGGCGTGAACAGCGCGCCAATCGTCGTACATCGACCCTCATGTACAGGCGGCCGGTCGGGCAGCGGCCAGCACCTGTGGGACACCGCCCAGGTGTGGGCGTAACCGTCCGCCCATCTTCCAACCGGCGGGCCGGAGGCGTCGCCGCAGACCAGGTCCGGCCGGCAGCAGGTGGTCTTCGTCCAGCCCCCTACTAGGGTCCGTCTTCAAACGGATCTCGCCCGGAGCGGAAACGACGCGAGTGTGACCGCCGCTTCGTAGGAGGTGGCGGTCTTCTCGTAGCGGGTGGCGATGCCGCGGAAGCCCTTGAGCCGGTTGAAGCAGCGTTCGATGGTGTTGCGTCGGCGGTGGGTCTGTCGGTCGAATCCTGGTGGTCTGCCGCCCTGGCGACCCCGGTTCAGCCAGTGGCGCTGTTGGTCCCGCTTCTCGGGGATGGTGTGGGCGATGCCGCGCCTGCGCAGGTAGGCGCGGAAATCGCGGAAGCTGGAGGCCGTGTCCGCGATGACCTGGTCGGGTCGGCAGCGTGGCCGGCCGAGGCCGCCGCGGGGAACGCGGACCCGCTCGAGCAGGATGCGGGCGCAGGTGCTGTCGTGGCGCCGGCCCGGCGTGACGAACATGGCCGGCGGGCGGCCCTGGCCGCCGCAGGCGAGGTGGACTTTCGTCGTCGGTCCGCCCCGGGACCGGCCGAGGGCGTGCTCGTCCGGTCCGTCCGGCCGGTAGATCCCCCTTTCCGACCGGTGGCGGCGTGCCGGTGGGCTGGGGGCGATGGTGGAGTCGATCTGCACCGGCCAGTCGAGGTCGCCGGCGGCGTCGGCGCGGGCCTGGATCCGCCGCAGGGCCCGGGTGAACACGCCGTCGAGCGCGTAGCGGCGGAAGCGGGTGTGGACCGTCTGCCACGGCCCGTGGCGTTCGGGCAGGTCACGCCGGGAGATCCCGGTCCGAAGCTTGTAGACCATCCCGTTGACGACCTGCCGGTCCTCCACCCGCGGCCAGCCCGTCGCGGCCCGCGGTATCAGCGGAGCGAGCAACTCCCACTCCTGATCGGTGAGTTGTAGCGTGAACGCCGCCCAGAGGAGCCCGATGGCGCCGACAGCGGACCCGGTCACGATCAGCACGCCCGCGATGCCGCCGCCAATCAGCGGCCCGGCGATGGTGAGGGCGGTCGCTGCGGACCAGAGCACGGGGCCGCGTCATCAAGCCGGTCGAGGGCGGGGCCGTCGCCGAGGCCGATGCCGAGCCGGTCTGCGGCGCATCATCCCACGGCGGTTCCGAACAGCGCGCCCAGGGCGTACGTCACAGCGGCGGCGGCACCACCCAGGGCGAGCTGCCGCAAACCGCTGTACCACCAGCTGCGCGCGGTGACCTTGGCCACCACCGCGCCGCAGGCGAACAGCCCGAGGAGGGCGAGGAGCACGGCCGGCCACAGGGCGCTGGCGCCCAGCAGGTAGGGCAGTACGGGCAGCAGCGCGCCGAGCGCGAACGAGCCGAAAGACGACACCGCAGCGACCATCGGGGAGGGCAGGTCGTCCGGGTCGACGCCCAACTCCTCGCGGGCGTGTATCTCCAGGGCCTGCTCGGGGTCCTTCGACAGCTGTCGGGCCACCTCGCGGGCGAGGCCGGGCTCGACTCCCCGCGACACGTACAGGGCGGCGAGCTCCTCCTCCTCGTCCTCCGGGTGCTTGCGCAGCTCGCGGCGCTCGACGTTCAGCTCGGCCTCGACGAGTTCGCGCTGGGAGGCGACGGAGGTGTACTCGCCGGCCGCCATGGAGAAGGCGCCGGCGGCCAGGCCCGCGAGACCGGTGAGGACGATGGTCTGCTGGCTCACCGAACTGCCCGCGACACCGGTCATCAGGGCGAGGTTGGAGACCAGGCCGTCCATCGCGCCGAAGACCGCCGGGCGCAGCCAGCCGCCGTTCACGTCGCGGTGCGTGTGGTTGTCGCGGTGCGCCTCGTGGAGCGTCGCTTCGGTGTCGATGATGGCCATGAGGGTCTCCCTGTAAGGCGTCGTGACCTTGGTCAAGAACTCAGGCAAAGCCGACTTTTGGACAAGTTCTATTTTTCGACAACGTCTACTCTACGTCGGACAATCCCCCACCGCCAGCAAGGGAAGGCTGGGCTAACCTGGGGTTTTACGCCGTATCGCTCATCCGTGCGATGCAATGCTCGGATGTCGTACGGCCTTGGGAACAGCGGTACAGCCGTTGGCGCTGAGATTGATCTTGAAGGCGGAGAACCCCAGCGCGAGGTGCTCGCCGGGGTCCTCCGCTGTCCGGTGGTCGGTCAGCGGCGGGAGCGCCGGCGGGTGAGTACGCATTCGTCGGGGCCGGCGTGGATGCCGAAGAGGATGTCGATGGGGGCGAAGCCCTGGGCGGGAGCGAGGACGGTGTAGCCGCAGCGGGTGTAGAAGGCGCCCAGGTCGCGTTCGGTCTCGTACGAGCCGTACAACAGGAAGTAGCCAAGCTGTTCATGGACCTGCCAGGCCCGCTTGAGCAGGGTGGTGGCGAGGCCCTGGCTGCGGGCCGTCTCGGATACCGCCAGGCCATGGATCTTGGCGACGGCTACGCCCAGGGTCAGGGCCTTCGGGGGTTCGTAGCCGTGGTCCAGCGCCCTGTCGATGATGGCCCCAGGGGCGGTGACGGACAGCACGCCGACCACCCGGTCCTCCTGGTCGACGGTGACCAGCGGCAGGCCGATGCCGGACATCGACTCGGCCATGGGTTGTGTGACGAACGCGCGGGCGGCGGTGTCGAAGAAGGGTCTTGATGGTGCCGCCCAGCCGGCCGGCAGGACGGAGGCGGCCGTGCCGTTCTCGATGGCGGAGCGCAGAACGAGGATGAGCCGGGCCCCGGCTATGGCCGGCAGTGTGTCGGCCACGTCTGTGTCCCGTGCCTGTGCGAGGCGGATGCGTGTGTCCGACGGGCCGCTCGTGGGCGCCACCACGAGAGCCGGGAGGTGTGGAGTCGCCCTTGGCCGCCTCGGGAAGGTTCAAGCCCAGCAGGTGGTGAACTGGGCACAGACGCACGACTGCTGATTCGACGTTGATCGCGTTCCGGAGCCCTTGGAGCGGGTGGAGTGCCAGGACGACACTGAAGCATGGGAGGAGCTGGGATACCGGCTCGTCCTCGAGGGTGACCTGGTGTCCCCAGCCGGTTTCGCCGCCCTGCCGCGCCTCACGCCACGCAGCGCGGCGGCGCGCGACCTGGCCGGTAGGATCCTGGAGCGCGCGGCCGGGCACCACGACTGCGATGATCTGCCGGCGGACTGCACCGGCGCGATCGCGGAGTACGGTGCGGTGCTGGACCGGCACCTGCGGTCGCGGCCGGCCGACTACCCCGTGTCCTTCCCTGCCCTGCTCGCGGTCGAAGAGGAGTACCACTGGGCGAACGCCATGGAGGGCTTCACGGACGACATCAACCACGTGGAGTGTCCCCACTGTGGCGTGGGGGTGACGATCGTCATCGGCGACTTCGAGTGCTACTCGCAGGCGTGGGACGGGGTTGAGGAGATCCGGCGGGACCTGCGACCGGCGGCCGCCACAGAACTCACCGGAACCGGCCGATGGATGCATCAGATCACTGTCTGCGATGGACAGGAGGTGCTCGCCAACGGAATTGCCGACCTGTTCGGTAGGCGGAATGCCCGGGCTGTGCCGGCGTCTTCGACGTCGCGGACGAGTACACCTCCGTCAACCGCCCGGTCTTGCGGTAGGCCACGGCGAATCCGGAACGACCTGGGGCGGATCACGGGCGGAGCCACAGCCGGATCGCGGCGACGGTGACCGTGCCGTGGAAGACGTAGGTTCTCTTGTCGTAGCGGGTTGCCACGGCTCGAAAGCTCTTGAGCCGGTTGACCGTACGCTCCACCTCGTTGCGACGACCGGTTGAATCCGGGCTGAGCTCCGCGGTCCATGTGGAGGACAACGCCGTTCACGCGGTCGCCGCGGGTGGCGACGGCCGCCTCCATCGCGTCGACCACGAGGTCGACCCGCATGTGGTCGGCGATAGACCAGCCCACCACCCGGCGCGAGCAAATGTCGATCACCGTGGCCGGGTAGAGCCACGACGATCCGACCGGGATATACGTGATGTCCCCGCACCACCGCGTGTTCAGCGCGGTGGCGGTGAAGTTGCGTTCGAGCAGATCCGGAGCCGGTGGCGCGGTGTGGTCCCGCACCGTGGTGCGCTTCTTGCGCCGCAGGTGCCGACCGGTGATGTGGTCGACACGCATCGGCCGGGCCACGCTCCCCCGCAAGCGGGGGCACCCCAACGGTTGATCTTCCGTCCGCGCGAGCAGAGCTCGGCATGCACGCGCGGGGCGCCGTGGCGTTCGGCGCCGGACTCTGCCCGGCCTCGCCCTCGTGGCGCTCGGATGTGTGCCGGGCGGTGTCCTCGCGGACCCCGGATGCGCAGCGTCTCCCCGGTGATCCCGAGCTCAGCGGCCACCGCCGCATACGTGCGCCTGCCGTCGGCGGCTCGGTACAACGCGACGGCGTCCCTCCGAAACTCCTCCGGGTACGGAGACCGGCGTCCCACCTGGACATCCCTTCCCGGACCTTCGAGATCCATTGTCGGGGTGTCCACTCCAAAGGAGCAGCCTCAGACCCGAGGCCGGGAACACGCCGGCTCTGTCGTACCGACAGTCCGGCGGCAATCCGGACGGGTTTTCGGCGTCACGGGCCGAAACCGGCGGCAACCTGCATCAGCGCCTGTCGCCTGCTCAGGCGCTCTCGCCGAGCAGTCCGCACAGCTCGCCGTCGACATCGATCAGTTGTGCCTCCTGGCCCGGCGGCACCAGTTGGTGGGTCCGTCGCAGCCATCGCTCCACAACGGCCGCCGGGGCATGGAGCAGGGCTCGTCCGTCGGGGGAGGTCAGCTCCAGGTACAGCACACGGCGTCGCCCGGCACCGGCCGGCCAGATCCGCACGTCCCCCTGCCCGCACGGTCCGAGCGTGCCCTGGGCCAGCAGTTCGCGGGAGAAGACCCACGGGACCGGGCCGTGCGAGCCGGTGTGGAAGACGATCTGGACGGCGTAGGGGTCATGCGGGCCGTAGGACAGCTGGGCCGCTACCGCGATGCTGTGGCCCGGATCGACCACCAGACGCATCGCGCACTCCTGCTCAATGAGGGTTCTCATGGACTCGGTTCTCTCTGCGCGCTGTTCTCGAGGCGGACGACGCCCGGGGCCCCGTCCGCGCGGGTCGTGCGGCAGCCGTGCGCGGATGCCGCACGTCAGGGGGACCGACCGGTGCACGGCGTGGCGGTCCCGAGGGTCGCCGCCCGCACCCGGGCGGCGGACCGGGGCGTGGTGCGGTGCGTCCGCGGT
>NZ_BAAASZ010000042.1:0-5738 GCF_039533145.1 Streptomyces macrosporus | reverse complement strand
CCCCCCGGCGGCACGGGCGCCGTCTCCGGTCACATCACCGGCCGTCCCGGCCGCGGTCGCCCCGGCTCGACGCCGTTGTCGGACGGGAGCGACACGGCCGGTGTGCGGCCCGGCTCATCGGACCGGTTCCGGCCCCGTGCCATCAGCCGCGGTCGCGGCCGTTCCGGTGGTCCCGGTCACCACGGTCCCGGTCGGTGTCCGTGGTGTAGGAGACGGCAGCGGCGTGGTGGGGGCCGGAGTGGGGTGCCGCCGAGGCGGTATCCCCGGCGGCGAGCACCGCGCCGGCCGCGACCGCCGGAGAGATGGCCGCGGTGGCGGCCCGCCGTCCGAAGACTCGACTCACGATCGTTCCTCCTCGTGCCGTGCCGGCGCCCCGTCCCACGGGACGTCGGGCGGTGCCCCGAGGTGGTGGGGCACCGCTGAAGCTACCCCCAGTTGGTTGAACAGTAAACTTTTAGTTTCATGAAGTATTTCACTCGCCTCGCCCTCGCGAACGGGAAATAATCCGGCGGTCCGCGGCGCTCGCTTCCTGAATCGGCCGCGCCGACCGCCCGCAGGGAGAAGTCCCCACCGCACAATGGACTCGACGCGGGGCGCCGTCCTACACGGACACACGCGGCCGCCGGGAACATCCGGCACCCGGCGGACCACCGATGCATGCGCCTGCACGGCATCGCACTCGAGGCCGCCGGACTCCCTATCCCCGGACCGCCGGAGGGCGTTGGCCAAGCCCGACGAAAGGCGACATTCCCCCTTTCATGCAAGATTCAACCAATGCTCGACAAAGGCGGCCGATCCCGCCTCGCGGGCCGTGGCTGATGCTGGGGCGCATGGTCAAGGCCGTGACCGCCGGCCGCAGCAGAAGCGTGTTGTCACACGGCGTCAAGAATCTGATCGCGGTCCTGCTCGCCTGGCAGGTGACCGCTCCATGGGGGCCGGGACGGCCTCAATTCCTGGCCGCCACCGCCCTGGTCGTGGTCAACACCTCGACGGTGCACCACTCGGTGACCGAGGCCGCGCGCCGGATCGCCATCCAGGTGGCGGGGGCCGCCCTGGCCGTCGCCACCGCCTGGTGACTGGGTCCCACTGCCGGAAGCATCCTGGTGGTCCTCGCCGTCGTCCTGGCCGCCCGCGGGCGCCGGATGTTCGACGATCAGCTCCGGGTCGCCTCGACCGCGCTGCTCACCCTGGCCGCCGTGGCGTGACTTCGGTGCGCGATCTCGCCCTTCTGGCGCTGGCCACGGTGACCGGGGCGGTCGCGGGGACGGCGGTCAACGCCCTGATCCTGCCTCCGGTGCACGTGGACGACTCCCGTGCCGCGGTGCGCCGACTGGCCCAGGCCACGAGCGCGCTGCTGCACGACATGAGTCGCGGCCTGCGCGAGCAGCAGCAGACCGGCCGGCCGGAGGTCTGGTTGTCGCGGGCGCGCCGGCTCGAGGAGGAGATCGCCGAGGCACGGGACCAGGTGCGGCCGGTCGAGGAGAGCCTGCGCTGGAACATCCGCTGCACCGTGCAAGCGCCACGGCGGCCCGGAACCTGCGGCGAGGCCCTCCGCGTCCCGCACGGAGCATCGCTGCAGGTGCGGGGCATCGCCCGGACCCTGGCCGACATCGTGGAGGACCCCCGGGCCGACCGCCGTCCGGGGCCGCTGTTCACCGACCGGTACGCCGAAACGCTGGAACCGGCCGGGCGATCCGTCGAGGCCTTCGCCGGCCTGGAGCACACCGACGCCCGCGAACAGGTGCGCACCGCGCTCGATCAGGCCCACGCCTGGCACGACAGCATGACCGAGCTCGTCGAACACGGCGCCCTGACCAGACCCGACGCATGGCACGTCCACGGGGCGCTGGTCACCGACGCGGAACGGCTCCTGTCCGACCTGCACCGCGCGGAGGTGTCCGAGCGGTGGAAGACCACCCTCTTCCCCCGACTCCGCTGCCCCTGACGGCCCGCTCGATCCTTCGCCCTGGGCCCTGCCGCGACCGCCCGCTGTCTCACCCCGCCGAAAGCACCCGGAATGCACCCCGTTCTTCGACGGGGCGAAATGAGAGGTGCGTCACACCTCGCAGGGCCGCAGGGACTCACCCCGAGGAGTAAGTTGAACGTTAAACAATGTTGTCCGAGTCGTCGGCGCTCCCGCCGCGACGGATAGCACCCCCGGAAGGGCCACCCCCATGAACGCTGCCGAGATCCGCCGACCGGCCCGCTCCGCCCGGCAGGGCGCCGCGCCGACCCGCTCCCTCACCTGGCCGCTGCCCTGCACCGCCGACGCTCCCGCCCGGGCCCGGCGGCTCACCCGCAAGCTCTTGCACGACTGGGGCCTGGGCGACGAGTACACCTGCCGCGCCGAGGCCGTCGTCGCCGAACTGGTCGGCAACGCCCTCACCCACGCCCGCCCCGACATCCACATCACCTGGCGGCTCGTCCGCGACACCGAACAGCCCTCGGTCCGCGTGGAGGTCACCGACGGGGGCCCCGCCCCCTCCCCCGCCGACGCCGACTACGACCCCGACGAACACGGCCGAGGACACCTCATCGTGACCGCGCTGGCCTCCCGGTGGGGCACCGCGCCCCGCAAGGGGCGGCACGGCTGCACCCGCTGGGCACAGATCACCCCCCGCTGATTCCGCTCGTCGGGCCGGCCCCGTAAGCCCCGCTCGTCACTCGTCCGCGTCGGTGACGGCCGTGACCGGCCGGCCCGGCGCGGCCCGCTCGGGGAAGCGCATCATGCTCGACGGGGAACGCCGGGACGCCGGTTCGGCAGGCTCCGTCAGGCCACGGCCCCGGGAAGACCCGGCGGGGTTTCCCGCAGGGGGGAGCGGTCAGGCCGCGACCCGAGAGGGCCGTTGCGTCGTCGCGATCCCGGCCGACCCGGCCGCGAATCCGGGGACCGGCGTCGAGGAAGAGCCCGGCTTCCAGGCGGGCCGGGTCGTGATCGTCGCGTTGTGGGCGGCCGCGCGACATCACGTCGCCTCGCGCAGACCCCGGCGATACGACCGTCCGGTTCGACGGCCGGCCCTCGTGCCCGGGTCGCGTCAACGGCCCTCTCCTCCCATCCATCGAGCTCATCGAGTTGCGAAGGGTCGGCGCCTGGGCGGTTTCGCCGCGGACCCGCGCCAAGCGATGGCGAGGAGGCTGCCCACCATCCGGTGTCAGAGGCAGGGTTGGCGCCGCCCGGACCGAGCCCAAGGAGTCGTTGAGCGCGCCATGCGCCGAGAACCCGGCCTGGCCCGTGGACTGGCAGCGGCACTACGCCAAGGTGAAAGCCTGCCCCGACGGCGGCGCCACCCTGGAGGAGATCCGCCCCGGCGTCACCGTCGGCGGCGAGGACACCGGACTCTGGCTCGCCCGACAACGCACCGGATGGCAGCAGTCGGCCGACAGGCAACGCGAACGCCTGACCGCCCTCGGCATCACACCAACCGCCCCGACGACAGCGGACGGCACAGCGGCAAGCGACGGCCAAGCCGGGAGCGACGGTCGGACCAGGCAGGCACCGTGGGCGGTGGTGGTACCCACAGACACGACCGCCTGGGACCGCGCCCTCGCCGCCCTCCGCCAATACTTGGGCCGGGGACACACCCGGGTGCCGAGAAAGTGGGTCGAGGCCATCCGCGACCAGACCGGACAGAAACACCCCAGCAAACTCGGGGTATGGCTCAGCAACCAGAAAAGCCGCCGCGACCGGCTCCCCCACGAGCGAGTGAAGAAGCTGGAAGAACTGGGGGTGCAGGGCGGGGAGGCGCCGGGATCCAGGACGTGCCCGTGGTCATGGAACCATCCCCGCGGGTGCGGGGAGCAGAGCAAGGACGTCGCGCTGCAGATGGTCAGCGAGGGACCATCCCCGCGTGGCTACGTTCACGACTTCGGGCAGCGTTTGCTCACGACTTTGGGAGGCGGCCGGGACGCGGCGGCGTTCGAACTGTTCACGAGGTCCGGCAGCACCGGCTACGGCAGAGCGCCTCGGGCAGCCCGGCACGGCAGGCGGCGCTGGAGCATCCCCGGGTTCACCCGGCGCCCCCCTGAGTCGATGTGGGCGAGCACCATAGCGGCGCCGTCCTCTGCGGCAATGCGGTGGGCGAGTTCGGCCGCGCGACGGTGGTGGGCCGGCTCGGACAGGCAGGCCGTGATCGCGTCGCCGAGAGCTTCTCCCGGCGGCCCCGGTAGGGCACCCGGATGGTACCGCCGGTGCCTCGGCGGGCCTTGTCCGCCCAACAGGCCAGGGCGTCGATGATGTCCCCGGAGGGGGCGCCCCCCGTGGGTGCGGGACGCGCGGAGGTCGTGAACCGCCCGAGGCAGGGCCGGTGAGGCCCGGATCGGCTTCACCGCCGGACCGGCAAGGACCTGGATGTTCTTGCCGTGCCGCTTGCGCCTGCCGGAGTGGCAGGGCCGGTCGGCGGCGATGTCCCCAGCCTTCGGCCGGAAGGTGCCCCCAGTCGATGGGCAGCACCGTGCTGTCCAGCACCGCAAACGCCTTGGCCACGGCCGTCCTCACCGCTTGGGCCGGGTTGGGCGCGAGGGCTGTCAGGAACTCGACGCCCTCACGGAGGTGGCGGTAGACGGTGGCAGTACCACTCCGGCAAGCCGCGGCGAGCCGGCTGTAGGTGCGCAGCACAGGTGGGCCAGGACCAGCAGTGCTTGCCGGCTACCGCCGGATCCGTCACCACCCTCTGCATCAGGTTGGAAACGGCTCGGTCCCAGGTCCCGTCCGCCGACCAGCGCCGATGGCGCTCATAGACGGTCTTCCAGTTCCCGAAGCGCTCGGGAAGATCACGCCAAGGAACCCCCGTGCGGACTCGGAACAGGATCCCGTGGATCACCTGTCGGTGGTCGGACCATTGACCACCCCGGCCACCCCGACCACCAAGTTTCGGCAGATGCGGCTCAAGCCGCGTCCATTCGTCAGATCTCCCCGCCCACAACCGGAACAGCGATCCCAACGGCCGACAGTCACATGGTCCGCCGGGCAGAACTCGACCAAGGGCCCTTCAACGCCCGGCTAGGCGGGTGAGTTCCGCGCTGAAGTCGCGCAGCTCGGGTGATGGGCGCGAAGCGGACTTGACGAGCTGCGCCACGGAACGAGCTTGCCTGGATACACAAGCGGGTTCCATCAGACCTGCCCCTCCCGACTGTTCAGGGTTCATGGCCTGTTCTGCCACCGCAAGGAACTCTGTGGCCTTGTTGGTGGGAGCAAGGTAGGTGACTTCCGGCACCGTGACAGTGGAACCGTCATCCATGTGCAGCGAGATGGTGAAGGTGTAGATCCAGGGCATCGACCCTTCTCCGTAGCTCTCGGGTCCTACAGTGAACGCCACACGTTCCTGGCCATGGGGCGGGAGGGTGTACTTCATCTTCCGGGTGATAACGGAACCAGCACCCGCCTTGTGCGGGATCTTGATGTTGTACTGGGCCTTGATGACGGTTGGCCCGGCACCGTAGGGACAGAGAACCTCGGTAGCGGAAGTAAGGCGCACTTCGGCATGGGTGACGAGGACAGGATCGTCTGCTCTGTTCCTCAGCGTCACGCTGACTACGGACGCGGGCACTTCGACCTGTTCGGTGACTTGCTCGTCGAAGACCACATCCGCGGCGATGTTCTGCTCTCGGTCGACGTCAGAGTCGACCAGTTCGACCCGCGGCGGCGGCTCGGGGGAAGGCTTGGGCTGTACATCGGGCCAGAATAACAAGTCATCTCATTTGGCGAGTCGGCGGTAGCAGATGAGAGTGCAGGCGATGCT
>NZ_BAAASZ010000041.1:0-4088 GCF_039533145.1 Streptomyces macrosporus | reverse complement strand
CAGCTCCTTGACCAGCTCCGAGACCGCGGGCATACGCGTCGAACCACCGACCAGGATCACGTGATCGATGTCGGACACCTGGACTCCGGCATCCCGCACGGCCTGGTGGAAGGGCCCCTTGCAGCGCTCCAGCAGGTCCTGGGTGAGCCGCTGGAACTGGGCGCGGGTGAGCTTCTCGTCCAGGTGCAGCGGACCCTCGGCCGAGGCCGTGATGTAGGGCAGGTTGATGGTGGTCTCCGTCGCGGCGGACAGTTCGATCTTCGCCTTCTCCGCCGCCTCGCGCAGGCGCTGGAGGGCCATCTTGTCCTTGGACAGATCGATCCCGTAGGCGTTCTGGAACTGCTTGACCAGGTAGTCGACGACCCGCTGGTCCCAGTCGTCACCGCCCAGGTGCGTATCGCCGGAGGTGGCCTTCACCTCGACGACGCCGTCGCCGATCTCCAGCAGGGACACGTCGAACGTGCCACCGCCGAGGTCGAAGACCAGGACGGTCTGGTCCTCCTTCTCCAGCCCGTAGGCCAGGGCGGCGGCGGTCGGCTCGTTGATGATCCGCAGCACGTTCAGACCGGCGATCTCGCCGGCCTCCTTGGTCGCCGTGCGCTGCGCGTCGTTGAAGTACGCCGGCACGGTGATCACCGCGTCGGCGACCTTCTCGCCCAGGTACGTCTCGGCGTCCCTCTTCAGCTTCTGCAGGACCCGAGCCGAGATCTCCTGGGCCGTGTAGCGCCTGCCGTCCACGTCCCCCGTCGACGGGAAGTGCCAGTTCGCGTCGCCCATGTGCCGCTTCACCGACCGGGCGGTGCGCTCCACGTTCGTCACGGCCTGGCGCTTGGCGATCTCCCCCACCAGTACTTCGCCGCTCTTGGCGAAGGCCACCACCGAGGGGGTCGTCCGCGCGCCCTCGGCGTTGGCGACCACGGTCGGCTCGCCGCCTTCCAGGACGCACACCACGGAGTTGGTCGTGCCGAGGTCGATACCGACTGCGCGTGCCATCGTGCCCTCCTTCCCCACCGCCGAAGCGACGGGAGGCGCTTTATGCCCATATTTCAGGCATAAAACTTGAGTCGGCATAAGTCAACTTGCTCGGGGGATTCCCTCGTGGCGCGAGTACCCCGCCTCGGGTTCGGCCACGGGCTCCGCTCGGCGCCCCTTCCCCTACCCCTGCTCGTGCTCGGCGGTGCGGCGTCCACCACACACCGCGCACACTCCGCACACCGCGCCGCACCGCGCCGGCCGGCCCGCTCGGGAGCACCGGGCGCCCGGTGAACTCTCCGGCTCGACCTCGGCCGTCGTTCAGATCCGGTAGCGCCGCAGCGCGGGCGCGGCGAGGGCCAGCGCCGACATGGCGACGACCACCAGCAGGCCCCCGCCCGCCACGGCCGCGCGGGTTCCGAAGGCCGAGCCCGCCGTGCCGTGCAGCAGGTCGGCCAGCCGGGGGCCGCCCGCCACCACGACGGTGAAGACGCCCTGCATCCGGCCGCGCATCTCGTCCGTGGCCGCCGACTGCAGGATGGCCCCGCGGAAGACCATGGAGACCATGTCGGCGAACCCGGCCACCGCCAGGAACAGCACGGCCCACCACAGCCCCGCGCTCAGCCCGAACGCCGCGATGGCCGCGCCCCAGACCACCACCGCGCCGATCACCATCCACCCGTGCCGGCGGGCGTGGGAGTAGGTGCCGGACATCAGCCCGCCGACCACCGCGCCGACCGGGATGGCCGCGTAGAGGAAGCCGAGCGCCAAGCCCTCGCCCCAGGGGGCGTAGGTGGTGGCGGCCAGTTGCGGGAAGAGCGCGCGCGGCATGCCGAGCACCATCGCGATGATGTCGGCGAGGAAGGACAGCAGCAGCACCCGGCGCGCCACGATGTACCGGAACCCGGCGGCTATCTCGCGCGGTCCGGCCGGACGCGGGGTGCCGCCGGTGAGCGGCGGCAGGGCCGGCAGCTTCCGTACGGCCGTCACCGCCGCGCACAGGGCGATCGCGTCGACGAGGTAGAGCGTGCCCAGGCCGACGGCCGGTATCAGCGCGCCGGCGAGCAGCGGACCGAGGACCAGGCCCGTCTGCATCACCGTCGAGTTGAGCGCGTTCGCCGCCGGCAGCTCCCCCGCGGGCACCAGCCGGGCCACCGAGGCGCTGCGGGCGGGCGCGTTCATGCCGAAGAACGCCTGCTGGAGCGCGAGCAGCACCATCAGCGCCGCCACCGACTCCAGTCCGGCGGCGGCCTGCGCCCAGAACAGCAACGAGGTGACGGCGATGCCGATGTTGGTGACCAGCAGCACCTTCCGCCGGTCCAGGCTGTCGGCGACCGCGCCGCCCCACAGCGCGAAGACCACCAGCGGCAGCAGGCCCGCGAGGCTCGCGTAGCCGACCCAGGCCGAGGAGCCGGTGATGTCGTAGACCTGCTTCGGCACGGCCACGGCGGTGAGCTGACTGCCGACGGCGGTGGCGGTGGTGGAGGTCCACAGCCGGCGGAAGGCCGGGCGGCGCAGCGGCCGGGTGTCCATCGCCCAGCGCCGCCACCCGGAGCGCTCCGGTCTCGCCTCGGGGTGGGGCGGCGTGTGTTCCCCGCCGCTGTCGGCGCTCTCCTCGGTGGTGCTCTTCCCGGTGTCCACGGCCGTCCTGGTTTCGTTGTACACGTCATTGGTCCGACCCATTCTCACCGACGCGGAGGGCGCCCCCGCGGGCGGCCGTCGGGGGCGGATGGAGTGGCCCACGTGGGGTGATCTCCAACGCGGCGGCTCGCCGTCGCGACCGGAGTGACCGCCCTCCCGTCGACGTGACGGCGAGGGCGGCTCGACGGCGACGGGGCCTCTCGGAAGGCGGCCGGCCCGTCGGACGCCATCGACGGGGTGTCCCCGTCGGTGGGGACACCCCGTCGGCCGTGCGGCCGGTTCCTACAGTTCCTTGATGCGGATGTTGCGGAAGGAGATCACATCGGTCGTGCCGTGCGTCTGCAGGCCGATGTAGCCCGAGGCGTAGCGGCGGCCGTCCGTGCCCGGGTCGTCGGCCCGGGGCGGGGAGAACTCCTGGCCCGCGACGTTGTCGAACTCGTTGATCAGCACGCCGTTGCGGAAGACCGAGTAGTGCTGGTCGACCACGCGGATCTCGTACTCGTTCCAGGTGCCCTTCTCCGTGACGCCCGCGCCGCCGAGGCCGACCCGGTCGAACCCGTAGATCGAGCCCGTCTTGTACTGGTCGCCGTCGGGCCGGTCGAGGATCTGCACCTCGTGGCCGTACTTGATCGCCACCCACTCCGGGCGGGACTCCTCGGGATGGTCGTGGACGTACGGGAAGCGGACGAAGACGCCGCTGTTGGCCCGGCCCGTCCCCGGCGCGTCGTCGCGGAACTGCAACTTCAGGGAGAAGTCGTCGTACCGGCGCTCGGGGAACCACAGCATGCCCATGCCCGGCACGGTGGTGCTGCTGGTGATGGTGCCGTCGTCGTTCAGACCGAAGGCGCCGCCGCCGACGTGCTGCCACCGGTCGAAGGACTTCCGCGTGCCGTCGAAGAGGTCCCGGTAGCCCTGGTTCTGCCCCGGCTTGCCGATGCCCGACTGCTTGGCCGCCTTGTTGATCGCCTTCTGCTCCCGCTTGTCGATCACCCCCTCGTCCAGCAGGTCGTCCGTGACCTCCTGCACGTGCTTGCGGAAGAGGGCGTGGGACGCCCAGTCCCTCTCGTCCTCGATGAGTTCGTTGATGGTGCAGCGGTTGCCGGTGACGCGGTTGGGCACGCCGGTGTCGACGGTTCCGACGACGACGGTCGGGCGCTCGTCCCACTCCGGGCACGGCGGGGCGGGCACTCCGCCGCCCTCGACCACGGTGAAGGCCACCTGCTTCGCCTCGGAGGTGTTCCCGGCCTTGTCGGTCGCCCGGTAGGCGACGGTGTGACGGCCCAGGCGGTCGACGGTCACCGGGTCGGTGTAGGCGAGGTAGGGGCCGCCGTCGAGCGAGTACTCGATCCTCTCGACGCCGGAGTCGTCGTCAGTGGCGGTCACCGTCACCTTCGCCCTGCCCACGTAGTCGCCGTTCGCGTTCTTCTCGCCCGTCACGGTGGCGGAGGTCTCCGGCGCGGTGGTGTCGTCCGTGG
>NZ_BAAASZ010000040.1:8048-38778 GCF_039533145.1 Streptomyces macrosporus | reverse complement strand
GACCGCCCCGCCGTCGCCGGCCGGCGCCTGCGCCGCGGGGCCGTCGCCCAGCGGACGGCGCGTGCGGGCCTCGTGCGAGCCGGCCAGGGCCGCGGCGGCGCCCTGCCCGAGGATGGCGGCGGGCGACGGCGCGGCCGGTCCCGCCTCGGGGACCCCGTGGGCCTCGCGGGGTTCGGGCGCCTCGGGCGCCGGGTCCGCCGGGCCACCGGCGAACGGCATCGTCCACTGGCCCGGGGTGGCCGGGTCGGTGCCCGGCGCCGGGGTCACGGGCGGCTGGGACTCGATGGGGGGCGGCGTCCAGCCCTGACCGGTGCCCGGCGCGGCGAGCGGGTCGTAGGTGCCGCCGGGCGCGGCGTGCCCGGACGGGAACTGCCCGGGCAGGTTCCCGGGAAGCTGTATGAACGCGGTGGCGTCACCGTCGTACTCACCGCCCCAGCCGCCCTGCGGCGCGGGCGGCGGGACGGGCCGGTCCGGCTGGATCGGCTGCTGGTCGTTGCTCATGCGAGTGCCCTCCCGAGTCCCCGGCGGGCCAGTGTGGCAACCGTACGCCGCACGTGCAGCGCCGCGGGCGGAAGTACGGGAGGTTCCCCCCCGTCCTCCGGCACCGGCGGGTCGGGGATGCAGGCCATGGCGACATAGTCCCCGAAGGCGGTGAGCACCTCGGGGGCCAGGGCCCGCTGCCCGTCCCAGTCGATGAGCGAGGCCACCCACTGCTCGGCCTCCAGCGGGCGCAGCGGCATCGGGGCGACGGCGCCGACCGCGCAGCGGACGCCGCGCCGGGCGGGGTCGAGCACGACGGCGACGGACGCCAGGGCGCGTCCGGGGCCGGTCCGTCCGGTGGCCTTGAGGAAGGTCTGCGGGGCGTGCAGCAGCGGCACCCGGACGTAGCCGACGAGTTCGCCCGGTCCGAGCATCTCCAGCCCGGTGAGCAGGTGGCTCACCGGGATCTCGCGGCGCGCTCCGCCCGGTCCGGCGATCAGCAGCGTGGCCTCCAGGGCGGCCAGGACGGGCAGGGCGTCGCCGGTCGGGGAGGCGGTGACGATGTTGCCGCCGAGCGTTCCGGCGTTGCGGATCTGCGGCGGTCCGGCGGCGCGGGCGGCGGCGGCGAGGGCGGGGATGAGGGCGGCGAAGTCGGGGCGGCCCATCCGCGCGTGGGTGAGGCCGGCGCCGAGCAGCGCGTGGCCGTCCTGGTACTCCCAGCCCCGGATCTCGCTGATCCGGCCCAGGCCGACGAGCGCGGCGGGCCGCAGCAGGCCGGAGTTGACCTCCGTCATCAGGTCGGTGCCGCCCGCGACGGGCACGGCGGCAGGCGTGGCCTCCAGAGCGGCCACGGCCTCGTCGAGCGTGGCCGGCAGCATGACCGGCTGCGCCGCCCGTGGTGCGTGCGGTGCGTGCGTGCTCAATCCAGCGCCCCTTCCCCGGTCGTCCCGGCTGCCAGCCGTACGGTACGTGCTGAGAACCCGGACGTGGCAACTCTGGCACATCTCGGAGGGCCGTCGGTGCAGGGGTCCGGAAGGGGCCATCCGTCCCTGACCTGGCCGATGGCCCGCTTTCGGCGGTTGTCACCGACAGGCGCGGCTTGCCACTCCTGGGAGACCTTGTATTACTTTAAGCGCCCGCTCCGCGCCCGCGTCCCGCGCGCCGTGTCGGGGGGCCGCCTCGCCGGGCCCTCCCGAAAGGCCGCCTCGACGGGCCGCCTCAGAGGGCCGGGGGCGGCCCGTCGAGGGGGCGTCCGAGGATGCCGGGGCGGCGCTGCCAGGGGCGCGGCCCGGACGGCGGGCGGTAGGCCACCCCGAGGGCGTCGAGGCGGGCGTAGTGGGCGCGGACCATCCGCCGTTCGAACCCCTCCCAGTCGCGCGCCCCGGGCGGCGACCACACCGCCTCGGCGAAGGCGGCCAGCCGGGGGAACGCCTGGTAGTCGGCGCGCTGTTGATCCTCCACCACCTCGGTCCACAGGTTGGCCTGCGCGCCGATGACGTGCTGCTCCGCCTCGGTGCCGGCCAGCTCGGGCGGCACGGGCTCGAAGCGGTGGACGTCGCGCAGGGTGCGCACGTACCCGATGGGCACCGGCTCGTCCTCGCCGGCGTCCTGCCGGTGGTCGAGGTAGACCTGCTGCTCGGGGCACATCACCACGTCGTGTCCGGCCCGCGCGGCGGCGATCCCCCCGGCGTGGCCGCGCCAGGAGGAGACCACGGCTCCGGGGCTCAGCCGCAGGTCGGCCCGGCCGGACCCGCCCTCCAGGATCTCGTCCCAGCCGACGAGGCGGCGGCCGCGCTCGGCCAGCCGGCGGTCGAAGTGCCGCACGAACCACGCCTGGAGCGCGTCCTCGCCGTCGAGCCCCAGCTCCGCGATCCGCGCCTGCGCGGTCGGGGACGCCCGCCACTGGTCCTTGACGCACTCGTCGCCGCCGATGTGCACGAACTCGCCGGGGAAGAGCTCCAGCACCTCGTCGAAGACCCCCTCGTAGAACCGGAGGACGATCTCGGTGGGGGCCAGGACGTTGGGGTTGATCCCCCAGTCCGTCCAGACCTCCGGGGCGGCGTCCGCGCCCCCGGGGACGTCCGTGTTGCCCAGCTCCGGATAGGCGGCGATGGCCGCCTGGGAGTGGCCGGGCACGTCGATCTCGGGGACGACGGTGACGTGCCGCTCGGCGGCGTACGCGACGATCTCGCGGACGTCGTCCTGGGTGTAGAAGCCGCCGTGCGGGCACTCGTCCCACAGCGGGGAGGCGCGGTGTCCGAGCCGGGTCCGCCGGCGCCAGGCGCCGACCTCGGTGAGCCTCGGGAAGCGCCGGATCTCCAGGCGCCAGCCCTGGTCGTCGGTGAGGTGCAGGTGGAGGACGTTCAGCTTGTGCGCGGCGAGCAGGTCGATCCAGCGCAGCACGCCGTCCTTGGGCGTGAAGTGCCGTGCCACGTCGAGCAGGAAGCCGCGCCAGGGGAAGCGGGGCGCGTCCTCGACCGTCACGTGCGGCAGCGACCAGGTGCGGCCGGGCAGCGGGGCGCGGCGGTGGGCGTCGGGGCCGAGGAGCTGACGCAGGGTCTGGACGCCCCAGAAGAGGCCGGGGGCCGCTCCGCCGCGCAGGTCCACGCCGGTGTCGGTCACGCGCAGGCGGTAGCCCTCGGGGCCGAGTTCGTCGGCGACCCGTCCGTCCACGTACAGCCGCAGGGCGCCGCCGCCTTCCCCGCGCCCTCCGGCGTCCCCGGCGGAGGGCGGCAGCGGCAGGCCGGTGGCCGCGCCGATCAGGGCGCGCAGCCGGTGGGCGGCCCCCTCGGCGCCGGGTCCGGCGTCGAGCGCCGTCGCGGCGCCGAGGACGAACCGCCCGGCGCCGGGGACGACGGACCGCGGCGCGGGGACCAGGTCCGGTTCGTACATGGTCGGCATCTCCCGTTCCTCCCGCCCGGCGCGCCGGGCGGGTCCGTCCGTCGTCTCCGCGCGCGTTCGCGCGCGGGTCAGTCCTTCACCGCGCCGCCGAGGCCGGAGACCAGGCGGCGCTGGACGAGGACGAAGAAGACCAGCACGGGCACCGTCATGACCGTCGAGCCCGCCATCACCCCGCCCCAGTCCGGAGTCTCGGTGTCGAAGAACACCAGCAGGGCCATCGGCAGCGTGGAGTTCTCCGTGTCGCTGATGATGAACGACTTGGCGAACAGGAAGTCGTTCCAGGTGGAGATGAAGGAGAAGACGCTCGTCGCCACCAGGCCGGGAAAGACCAGCGGGAAGAGGATCCGCCACAGGAAGCGCGTACGGCTCGCGCCGTCGATGGACGCCTGTTCCTCCAGCGACTCGGGAACGGCCTTCACGAAACCGCGCAGCATCCAGATCGCGAAGGGCAGCGAGAAGGCGATGTGCGGCAGGATCAGCGAGCCGAGCGTGTTGAGGCCGACGCCGGGAACCGTTTCCCCGAGGTCGCGCATCAGGAAGAACAGCGGAATGGTCAGCGCCTCGATCGGGACCATCTGCGCGACCAGGAACATCACCAGCAGCGTCGTGCGGAACCGGAAGCGGAAACGCGTCACGGCGGTCGCCGCGAGAAAGGCGATCAGCGCCGAGGCGACGACCACGGTGCCCGCCACGAGAAGGCTGTTGAGGAAGTACCGTCCGAATTCCTGCTGTTCGAAGACGCGGCGGAACGCGTCCAGCGACGGATTCGTCGTCCACGGGCGCGGCGTGTCGGACTGCACCTCGCCCGCCGGTTTGAACGCCGACAGCACCATCCAGTACAGCGGGAAGGCGACCACGGCCGCGACCAGCACGGCCGTCGCCTCGGCCGCCGCCCGTCCGGGCCTCCTCACCACCGAACGCGCCGCCGAGCGCGCCGAATCGAGCACCGGGCGGTTCACAGTTCCTCCCCCCTGCGGCGCAGCAGGCGCAGGTAAACCAGGGTGACGGCCAGCAGGATCAGCAGCATCACGATGCCGATGGCCGAACCGAGGCTGTACTGCGACGAGGCGAACGCCACCTGGTAGGCGTAGACGTTCAGCACGAGATTCTGTCCGGCGATGCCGCCGCCGCCCGTCATCACGTAGATCTGGGTGAAGATCTTGAAGTCCCAGATGATCGACTGGATGGTGACGACGACGAGAATGGGCCGCAGCATCGGCGCCATGACGCTGCGCCAGATCCGCCACGAGGACGCGCCGTCCAGCGCCGCCGCCTCCAGCACCTCGGTCGGAATGGCCCGGATTCCCGCGTACATCGTCACCATGACGAACGGAAAGGAACACCAGACGACTTCGAACAGCACGAGGGCGAAAGCGCTGTAGCGGTTGTACGTCCAGGAGAAGTCGCCCAGTCCCAGCACCTTGTTGACCGGCCCGAAGTCGGGGTCGAAGAGGAAGACCCAGACCGTCGAACCGGTGATCGCCGGGGTCGCCCAGGCGCCGAGCGCGGCGAGCATCAGCAGCAGCCGGGGCAGGGCCCGCACCCGGGTGAGGAGGACGGCGAGCGCGCAGCCGACCGCCAGGGTGCTCACCACGCAGGCGGCGGCGAACACCACCGTGACCGCCAGCACCTCCCGGAACCGGGGGTCGCCGAAGAGTTCGGCGTAGTTGTCGAGGCCCCGGAAGGTGGTGGGCTCACCACCGCTGACCTGGGCCTGGGTGTACTCCAGGACGGAGATCAGCCCCAGTTGCCAGACCGGGTAGACCAGCAGGCCGGCGAGGACGACCAGGGCGGGGGCGAGGTAGAGCCAGGGCGTCCACCCGCCGGCCGAGCGGGCGGGGCCGCGCCCGCCGGCGGGCCGCGGCGGCCGGACCGGCGGGGTGGCGGACGCGGGCGTGGGCGTGGGCGTGGGCGTCGTGGCGGATCCGGTGGTGACGTTCGTGGCCATGGGTCAGTCCGCGGCCCTGCCGAACGCCTCGTCCATCCGCGCCGCCGCGTCCCGGGTCGCGGTGGCGACGTCCTTCCGGCCGCTGACGATCTCCTGGAACATCGTGGGCAGCACCTGCGAGGCGTCGATCTCCGTCCAGGCGGGGGTCGTGGGCACGAACTCCGTGCCGGCGCCGAGCGTCCTCACGAACGGCTCGACGAACGGGTCGGAGTCGGCGACCTCCCGTCGGGTGTCGGTGAAGGTCGGCAGGAATCCCATCCCGTCGAACAGCTTCCGCTGGGTCTCCTTGCCCGCCAGCTCCTTCAACAGCTCGACGGCCAGGGTGCGGTGGTCGCTGCTGCGGAGCACGCCGAGGTTGTTGCCGCCGGCGAAGGCCGGGGCGATCTCGCTCTTCTCCACCCCCGGCAGCGGGACGACGCCGTACGTGCCCCGGACCTCCCCGTCCTCCATCGCCCGGCGGCTGAAGTCGCCCGCGATGGCCATGCCGGCCTTGCCGCTCGCGAACGCCTCCACGGTGTCGTTGCCGCCCATCTCGGCGCACTTCGCGGGCGGGCAGTTGTCCTCGCCGAAGAGGTCGGTGTACGCCTCGACGCCCTTCCGCGCGGCGGCGTCGTCGACGGCGGCGGTGTACGTGTCGCCCTCGCGCTCGGCCAGTTCGCCGCCGTGGGCCCAGACGAAGGGCAGCGCGCCGTAGGTGTACGCGCCGCCGACGGCTATGCCGTACAGGTCGGGCCGTTCCGCGCGGATCCTCTTCGCGGCGTCGGCGACCTCCTCCAGGGTCCTCGGCGGCTTCAGGCCGAGGTCGTCGAAGACGTCGGTGCGGTAGTACAGGGCGCGCACGCCCACGAAGAGCGGCGCTCCGTAGACCCTGCCGTCCACGGTCACCGACTCCCGGGCGGTCGGGTCGGTGTCCGCGGCCTGGTCCCAGTCCTCGAACTCCTCGGTGATGTCGGCGAGTCCGCCGTCGGCGACGTATCCGGCGGTGTCGGTGTTGCCGTACTCGATCAGGTCGGGGGCGGAGGAGGGGTCGTTGAAGGCCGCCTTGATCCTCTCGGCGCGGCTGTCGACGGGGATGTACCTCACGTCGACCTCGACGCCGTCGTGCTTCTCGGTGAACGCGCGGACGACGTCGTCGACGACGCGCTCCTTGGGCTTGTTGTCCACCTCCCTGAACAGCCAGACGCGCACCGTGCCGGTTCCGTGGTCCCCGGTCGCGCCGCCCTCGGACGTGGAGGGCGCGCAGGCGGAGGCGGTGAGCGCGGCGAGGAGGAGCGCCGCCACGGGGGCGGCCGTGCGGGCGGAGAACTTCATGGGTGTGACCCCCACTGGAGTCGCGTTGCACAATGTGCAACTGCCGTTTCGCTCTGCACAACTCCGCAGGAGACTAGGGGGACCGGCGACCGTCCACAAGAGGTCTCGACCATTCCACGGCACTCGCGCGCCCCTCGGCGGGACCGGAGGCGCGCGCACAGCACGGCGGCCCCCGGACCACGCCGAGGCGTGGTCCGGGGGCCGCCGGAGGATGAGGTGGGAAGCCCTGCGAGGCCCTGCGCGGGAGGGATCAGGGCGGGCCGGACGGGACCGGAGACCTCACGGAGACGGCGTCACTTCCCGCCGCCGTCCTTGCCCTTGTCGCCGCCGGACCCCAGGGACTCGTAGATCTCCTTGCACATCGGGCAGACCGGGTACTTCTTGGGGTCGCGCCCCGGTACCCAGACCTTGCCGCAGAGCGCGACGACGGGGGTGCCGTCGAGCGCGCTGGCCATGATCTTGTCCTTCTGGACGTAGTGGGCGAAGCGCTCGTGGTCGCCATCGCCGTGGGACACCTGCGGGGTGGGCTCGACGAGGGTGCCGGTGCCCGTCCCGCGCTCGGGCTCAGGAGTGCTCATGGAGCCAGCGTACTGCGGTCCGCCCCGGAGCGGCCCGTGGCCCGACCCACCTCCGTCCGCTCCCCGGCTAGTTCAGCGAGGGGTCGTCCGGGTACGTGGCCACCATCGCCAGTTCGTTGCGCTGGCGGCGCAGCACGGCCCGCCACAGCCGCTGCGGATCGGGTGCGTAGACGTCCCCCGGCTCGGACTCCACGACGTACCAGGCCCCCTCCTCCAGCTCGTTCTCCAACTGGCCCGGACCCCATCCGGAGTAACCGGCGAAGATCCGCAGCGAGCCCAGCTCGGCGGCGAGCAGTTCGGGAGGCGCCTCCAGGTCGACCAGACCGATGGCCCCGTGCACTCGTCTCCACCCCAACGGGCCCTCGCCGCCGGGGACGACGGCGACGCCGAGCGCCGCGTCCAGCGAGACGGGACCACCCTGGAAGACCACGCCCGGCTCTCCCGCCAGGGCGGCCCAGGGCTCCAGGACGTCCTTGACGTCGACGGGGGTGGGCCGGTTGAGGACGATACCGAGTGAGCCCTCCTCGTCGTGGTCGAGGAGCAGCACCACCGCACGGTCGAAATTCGGGTCGGTCAGTGCCGGCGTCGCGACGAGCAGCCGCCCGGTGAGCGAGGTCACCTCGGTCATGCCCCAATGATCCCGCACTTCGGCCGTTCGCGGGGACCCAACCCCCCTATAACGTTGCGGAACGGCGCGAAGACGGTGCGTCCGCGGCGTCCGGAGCCCGCCCCCGGAGCCCCGCAGGCCGCCCCGCGGCGGGTACGGGCGGACCGGCGGCCATTACCATTCCCAGTGCCCCTGCTCTTTTACATCCTGGAACGCGAGGCCCATGACCGGCACTGACGACGTACTCCTTGTCCACGGCGGCACCCCGCTGGAGGGCGAGATCAGAGTCCGCGGCGCGAAGAACCTCGTGCCCAAGGCCATGGTCGCCGCACTGCTCGGCAGCGAACCGAGCCGGCTGCGCAACGTCCCCGACATCCGCGACGTGCGCGTCGTCCGCGGCCTGCTGGAACTGCACGGCGTCACCGTGCGCAGCGGCGAGGAGCCGGGGGAACTGGTGCTCGACCCCTCCCACGTGGAGAGCGCCAACGTCGCCGACATCGACGCCCACGCGGGCTCGTCCCGCATCCCGATCCTCTTCTGCGGCCCGCTGCTGCACCGGCTGGGCCACGCCTTCATACCGGGCCTGGGCGGCTGCGACATCGGCGGCCGGCCGGTGAACTTCCACTTCGACGTGTTGCGCGAGTTCGGCGCGACGATCGAGAAGCGCGCCGACGGGCAGTACCTGGAGGCCCCGCGGGGGCTGCGCGGCTGCAAGATCAGACTTCCGTACCCGTCGGTCGGCTCCACCGAGCAGGTGCTGTTGACGGCCGTGCTGGCCGAGGGCGTGACCGAGCTGTCCAACGCCGCCGTCGAGCCGGAGATCGAGGACCTCATCTGCGTGCTGCAGAAGATGGGCGCGATCATCTCCATGGACACCGACCGCACGATCCGCATCACCGGTGTGGAGAAGCTGGGCGGCTACAACCACCGCGCCCTGCCGGACCGCCTGGAGGCGGCCTCCTGGGCGAGCGCGGCGCTGGCGACCGAGGGCAGCGTGTACGTCCGCGGGGCCAGCCAGCGCGAGATGATGACGTTCCTCAACACCTTCCGCAAGGTCGGCGGCGCGTTCGAGGTGGACGACGAGGGCATCCGCTTCTGGCACCCGGGCGGCGCGCTCAACGCCATCGCCCTGGAGACGGACGTCCACCCCGGCTTCCAGACCGACTGGCAGCAGCCGCTGGTCGTGGCGCTGACCCAGGCGTCGGGCCTGTCGATCGTCCACGAGACGGTCTACGAGTCCCGGCTGGGCTTCACCTCCGCCCTCAACCAGATGGGCGCGCACATCCAGCTCTACCGCGAGTGCCTGGGCGGTACGCCGTGCCGCTTCGGCCAGCGCAACTTCCTCCACTCGGCGGTCGTCTCGGGCCCGACGAAGCTCCAGGGCGCCGATCTGGTCATCCCCGACCTCCGCGGCGGCTTCTCGTACCTGATCGCCGCCCTGGCGGCCCAGGGCACCTCCCGGGTCCACGGCATCAGCCTGATCAACCGGGGCTACGAGAACTTCATGGAGAAGCTGCCGGCGCTGGGGGCGCGGGTGGAGGTCCCCTCCTGAGCCGTCCCCGAGCGGTCCCCGAGCCGCCGTCCGGCGGCTCGGGGGAAGCGTGGGGAAGAAGGGGCCCGCGAAGGGCCCTCCCGAGCCGTCACAGGCCCGCTGAACAGCGCGGAGGGCGGTCACCCCGACCGGGGTGACCGCCCTCCTTCATGCGCCTGTGGTGTCACGCGCCAGGGGCTCACTTGCCCTTGGCGGCCTCCTTCAGCTTGGAGCCCGCGGAGACCTTCACGCTGTAGCCGGCCGGAATCTCGATCGGCTCGCCGGTCTGCGGGTTGCGCGCGGTACGAGCGGCCCGGTGGGTGCGCTCGAAGGTGAGGAAGCCGGGAATGGTGACCTTCTCGTCGCCCTTGGCGACGACCTCGCCGACGGTCTCGGCGAAGGCGGCCAGCACGGCGTCGGCGTCCTTACGGGTCACCTGGGCGCGCTCGGCCAGCGCTGCCACCAGCTCACTGCGGTTCATGTTACGTACTCCCGATGTTTTTCTTGCCTGTGAGGCGTGAGATCGAAGCCGATGCTGCCAGGGCCCTCGGACAGTCCCCGGACCCGGGTCTGCTTCCAGACCCTCGCGCCCCTGGGGGCGCCCCCAGGACGCAGTCCCCGGGGGAGCATCCTGCCTCCATACCTGGGGGGAAAGCCAATCCGGAGCCCTGTGACGTCACACGAAGAGCGCCCGTGACACGCTGCGATTACGCTCCGTGGCGACTTCCGGTGCCGCCTGGCCACCCTAAGGGGCCATCCGAGTGCCGTGCTCCCGACGCGCCGTTCCGGTGCTCCCGGACGTCCGGTCCCTAGGCGGTCGTGGCGGCCGTCACGGACTCGCCGGTGGCCATGACGGCGTCCCGCACCGCCCCGGCGACGGCTCCGGCGACCTTCTCGTTGAAGACGCTGGGGATGATGTAGTTCGCGTTCAGCTCGTCCTCGTGCACCACGTCGGCGAGCGCCCGCGCGGCGGCCAGCATCATCTCCTCGTTGACGGTGCGGGCCTGGGCGTCGAGGAGGCCGCGGAACACGCCGGGGAAGACCAGCACGTTGTTGATCTGGTTGGGGAAGTCCGAGCGGCCGGTGGCCACGACCGCGGCGGTCTGGCGGGCGATCGCCGGGTCCACCTCCGGGTCCGGGTTGGCGAGCGCGAAGACGATCGCGCCCTCGGCCATCGCCGCCACGTCCTCGCCGCCGAGGACGTCCGGGGCGGAGACGCCGATGAAGACGTCGGCGCCGACGACGGCCTCCTTGAGGGTGCCCGTCAGGCCCTCGGGGTTGGTGTTCTCGGCGATCCAGCGCAGCGGCGAGTCGGGGGCGGCGTTCACCAGGTCGGAGCGTCCGGCGTGCACCACGCCGTGGATGTCGGCGACCACCGCGTGCTTGACGCCCGCGGCCAGCAGCAGCTTGAGGATGGCGGTGCCGGCCGCTCCCGCGCCGGACATCACGACTCTCACGTCGCCGATGTCCTTGCCGACCACGCGCAGCGCGTTGGTCAGGGCGGCGAGCACGACGATGGCGGTGCCGTGCTGGTCGTCGTGGAAGACGGGGATGTCCAGGGACTCGCGCAGCCGCGCCTCGATCTCGAAGCAGCGGGGGGCGGAGATGTCCTCCAGGTTGATGCCCGCGAAGCCGGGGGCGACGGCCTTGACGATCTCGACGATGGCGTCGGTGTCCTGGGTGTCCAGGCACAGCGGCCAGGCGTCGATGCCCGCGAAGCGCTTGAAGAGGGCCGCCTTGCCCTCCATCACCGGCAGGGCGGCCTTGGGGCCGATGTTGCCCAGGCCCAGCACGGCCGAGCCGTCGGTGACGACGGCGACGGCGTTGCGTTTGATGGTCAGGCGGCGGGCGTCCTCGGGGTTGGCCGCGATCTGGGTGCAGACCCGGGCGACGCCCGGCGTGTAGATCATGGACAGGTCGTCGCGGTTGCGAATGGGGTGCTTCGACGCCATCTCGATCTTGCCGCCGAGGTGCATCAGGAAGGTTCGGTCGGAGACCTTGCCGATGACGACGCCCTCGATGTCCCGCAGCTTGGCGACGATCTCGTCCGCGTGCGCGGTGGAGGACGCCGCGATGGTGACGTCGATGCGCAGCCGCTCGTGGCCGGAGGCGGTGACGTCGAGACCGATGACCGAACCACCGGAGGATTCCACGGCCGTGGTGAGCTGGCTGACCGCCGATCCTCCGGCGGGCACCTCCAGACGGATGGTCATCGAGTACGAGACGCTGGGCGCCGTTGCCATGGCCGGTTTCCTCTACTTTCCCGTGGTGCAGTGACGTGGGATCCGGCCGCCGGGCCGGTTCACGTCACCCGATCGTCGCACTTACCGCCCAGTACGCGGTAACCCGTCTCCCCGACCGGAAAGTGTTTTCCGCCATATGGGACCTCCACGGGCGGTCCCGCGGGGGAGCGGAGCAGGAGAGACCCGGGAAAAGGTGCGAAAACGGATGAGAACGCACGGAAGGGCACGGGAAACACGAGGAAAAAGAAGGGGAAGGGGTCCGTTCCCGCCGGTCCGGCGAGGGTGGACCCCTTCCCCTTCTCATGTCGTATGACACCGACCCGCCATGCTCGCCTCGCGGCAAGTGGTCGCTCGAAGCGACGAAGGTTGGGCCCGGGGGCTTGGATCGGGCCGGTGCCACAGCCAGGCTAACAAACGATCGGCGTCGGTGATTCCACGCTGCGGACGCCGGGCCGCCCGGAGCGCGCGGCCCTCACTCTCTCAGCAGGTCCGGGACGCCCTCCGCGTCCGGCAGATCCCTCTCCCCCGACAGGACCGTCAGCCGCTGCGTGGCCCGCGTCAGCGCCACGTAGAGCACCCGCAGCCCGGCCGGGGACTCGTCCGCGATCTCCGCGGGCGAGACCACGAGCGTCGCGTCGTACTCCAGGCCCTTGGCCTCCAGGCTGCCCAGCGGCACCACGCGGTCGCCCAGCCCGTCCAGCCAGGCGCGCGCCTCGTCGCGGCGGCCCATGGCCACCACCACGCCGACCGTGCCCTCCACCTCGTCCAGCAGCCGCCGCGCCTCCTCGCGCACGGCCCGGCCCACGTCGCCGTCGGACGCCACGGCGAAGCGCGGCACCAGGCCCGTGGAGCGCACCGCCCTGGGGGGTCGCACGCCCGGCATGGCCAGGGCGAGCACCCGGGCGGACAGCTCGGCGATCTCGGCCGGATTGCGGTAGTTGACCGTCAGCTCGAAACGGCGGCGCGGCCGGGTGCCCAGCGCCTCGTCGCGGGCGGCGGCGGCCTCCTCCGGGTCGGACCAGGAGCTCTGCGCCGGGTCGCCCACGACCGTCCACGTCGCCTGGCGACCGCGGCGGCCGACCATCCGCCACTGCATCGGGGTGAGGTCCTGGGCCTCGTCCACGATGACGTGCGCGTAGTCGGTGCGCTCGTCCTGTCCGGCGGTCGCGGCCCGCTCGGCGCGGGTGGGGCGGGCGGCGAGGCGGTCGGCGTAGGTGGTCAGCTCCTCCAGGCCGGTGAGCTGGTCCAGCGGGTCCGCCTCCTTCACGCGGGGACGGGCCGGGGCGCCGAGCAGCACCCGCAGTTCGTCCAGGAGCGCGACGTCGTGGACGGAGAGCGGGCCGGAGCCGTCGGCGTCCAGCCGGGCCAGCGAGCGCGCCAGCCTGCGCGCCTCGCGCGGCTGGAGGATCCGGCGCGCCCAGCGGCCGAGCCGCTTCTCGTCGCCCATCGCGGCGAGCACCCGGCGCGGGGTCAGCTCCGGCCACCAGGCGTCGAGGAAGTCGGCGAAGACGGTCTCGGTGGAGACGTCCTCGTCGAACCCCTGCCGCGCCTCGGCCTCCAGTTCGGGGTCGGTGTACCGCCGCCCGGCCCCGGACTTCGCCCACAGGGCGTCCAGCAGGAGCCGCCGGGCGCGCGGGCGCAGCAGGTTGACGGGCGCGGTGCCGCCCAGCGCCTGGGCGCGGATCCTCCGCAGCTCCTCGGCGTCCAGCTCGATCCGCGAGCCGAAGGCGACCACCCGCAGGCTCTCCGGCACCCCGTCCGCTCCCGGCGCGCCCAGGTCCAGCGCGCCGCGCACCGCGCGGCGCAGCACCTTCACCATGCGGGAGGAGCCCTTGATCCGGGCGACGGCCTGCTCGTCGTAGGTGTCGGCCTCGGCGCCCTCCACCAGCGAGCCCAGCGCGCGGATGGCGACCTGGCCCTCCTCGCCCAGGGACGGCAGCACGCCCTCGGTGTACGACACCAGCAGCGGGGTGGGGCTGACGATCAGGATGCCGCCCGCGTACCGCCGCCGGTCCTGGTAGAGCAGGTACGCGGCGCGGTGCAGGGCGACGGCCGTCTTGCCGGTGCCGGGACCGCCCTCGACCTCGGTGACGGAGACGGCGGGGGCCCGGATGACCTCGTCCTGCTCGGCCTGGATGGAGGCGACGATGTCGCGCATGGAGTGGCCGCGGGCCCTGCCCAGCGCCGCCATCAGGGCGCCGTCGCCGACCACCGCCAGCTCCTGCCCGTCCAGGCGCGCGGTCAGCTCCGGGCGCAGCAGGTCGTCCTCCACCCCCAGCACCTTCCGGCCCTTGCTGCGGATCACCCGCCGCCGCACGACCCGGCCCGGCGCCACCGGGGTGGCCCGGTAGAAGGGCGCGGCGGCCGGGGCCCGCCAGTCGATGACCAGTGGGGTGTAGTCGGCGTCGAGCACGCCGAGCCGCCCGATGTGGAGGGTCTCGGCGATGTCCGCGACGGCGGCCCCGGTGTCGTCGGGGCGCACCGCGTCCTCGGCGGGCTCCACGGAGGTGTACGCGCCGTCCGGTCCGCGCTCGCCGTCCTTGCCGAGCAGCAGGTCGATGCGGCCGAAGAGGAAGTCCTCGAACTCGTTGTTGAGCCGGTTGAGGTGCACCCCGGCGCGGAAGACCTGCGCGTCCCGCTCGGCGAGCGCGCCCGGCGTGCCCACCTGGGCGCGCTTGGCCGCGTCCGCCATGAGGAACTCGGCCTCGTGGATCTTCTCCTCCAGGCGCCGGTAGACCGCGTCGAGGTGCTGCTGCTCCCCGCGGATCTCCCGCTCCCGGACGCCGTCGTGACCGCCGCGCCGGTCCTCGCCGCGGTCCTCGTCGGCGGTCCGCCGCACCGACGGCACTGTCTCCTGCGCTCCCAACGCACGGGCCCCCTTCTGGTGTACTCAGGGCAGCCGTCCACCGTACGCGACGCGGGGCGTGCCGCGCACGCGCGTGCGCGCGAAAGGGGGCTCGACGGGCGGGTGCGGACCGGGCGGCGGGCGGCGGTCACCCGGTCGGGAGCGTCACCAGGTGCCGTCCGTCGAGGGTGCGGATCTCGAAGCGCTCGATGTCCGAACGGTCGATTCCGGTGCCGCCGACCGTGTAGAGCGGGGTGTCGCCGTAGCCTCCGGCCGGGACGGACCAGGTGGTGACCGTCTGCCTGGCCCCGTCGCGGGAGACCGCCACCAGATCGCAGCTCTGCGGTCCGGTCACGCCCGACAGCCTCAGGGCCACCTCGGTGCCCCACGGCCGCTCCCACAGCGCGACCTCGGCGTCGGCGCCCGTCTCCGCGTCCCTGGCGATCAGCCGCTCGCCCTCGCGGTCGAACATCGCCTTGGCGGAGGCGGCGTACGACACCTCGGGCCGCGGCCCCTCCCGGTCGGCGACCGCCATGGTCGCCGCCGGTCCCCCGGCGACCATCAGCGCCACCGCGGCGGCCAGCGCCCAGCGCCGCCTGCGCCGCCGCCGGCGGACGGCCGCGGTCTCGGCCAGCAGCCGGTCCAACAGGCCGGGCGGCGGCGCGGGCGGCACCGGCTCCGGCGGGGCGAACCCGCCCGGCGGTCCCATGGCGCCGCCGGGGCCCGCCGGGCCCGGCGCGATCTCGGCCAGCAGGTCGGGCAGGGGGGCCAGTTCGGAGAGCCGGTGGGCGCACCGGGCGCAGAGCGCCAGGTGGGCCTCGAAGCGCGGGACGTCCTGTGGGTCCAGCGCCCCCAGCACGTACGCGCCGACGTCCAGGTGCTCGTTCGCCGGACCGTTCACGGCGCCGTCGTTCATGGCGTTCACGGCATGGTCACCCCCCGCTCCTCCAACGCGAGCCGCAACTGCCGCAGCCCGTAGAAGACCCGGGAGCGGACCGTACCGGTCGGGACGCCCAGGACGTGGGCGGCCTCGGTGACCGTGCGGCCCTTGAAGTATGTCTCGACGATGACCGTGCGGTGCGCCTCGGACAGCTCCCCGAGCGCGTCCGCGATCGTCATCAGCCGCAGCGCGCGGTCGATCTCGTCGGCGGCGGCGACCGTCTCCAGCGGTCCGTCGTCCACCTCCTGCGGGCGGGCCCGCCGTCCGCGGTGTCCGTCGATGACGATGCGCCGCGCGACGGTCACCAGCCACGGCCGCACCGAGCCGCCGTTGCCGCCGAGCCGGTCGGCGTTCCGCCAGGCGCGCAGCAGCGTCTCCTGTACGACGTCCTCGGCGCGGTGCCGGTCCCCGGCGACCAGCCGGAGGACGTACGCGAGCAGCGGGCCGGCGTGCTCGCGGTACAGCACCCGCATCAGTTCCTCGTCCGGCCCCTCCTGCACGTGTGGTCGCGGTCGGTCCATCACGGCGGCATCCTCACGCACACCGTCCTCCCCGTCGACGAGAATCCCGGGAGTTCTACGGGATTGGCGAAACGGCTCTCGCCGGGGGATACGGATGGTGTAGGTCGGACGTTCAGCCGTCGGCGGCGCGGTTCCCCTCGGTACTCCCCCGGGCGTTCCCCTCGGTATTCCCCTCGCCGGCGGACGGGCCGCCCGCCGAGCCGTCCGCGGGGTCGAAGGCGAGCCGGTAGCCGCGCTTGACCACCGTCTGGATCAGCCGCGGCCGGCCGAGCGCCGAGCGCAGCCGCGCCACCGCCGTCTCCACGGCGTGCTCGTCGCGTCCCGCGCCGGGCAGGACGCGCAGCAGGTCGGCGCGGGAGACCACCCAGCCGGGCCGCCGGGCCAGCGCCCGCAGCAGCGCCATTCCGGCGGGCGGCACGGGCCGCAGCTCGCCGTCCACGAGCACCGCGTGGCCGCGGATCTCCAGCCGGTGCCCGGCCACGGGCAGGACCGGGACGCGGCCGGGCAGCTCGGCGCAGAGGAGCTGGACCAGCGGACCGATCCGGAAGCGTTCGGGCCGTACGCAGGGCACGTCGTGGGCGGTCAGGGGCGAGGAGGTGACCGGTCCGACGCAGGCGGCCAGCACGTCGTGCCGGAGCGCGGCGAGCAGGCCGTCCCGCACGCCGCGCTCCCCGGCGCGCTCCAGCAGCGAGGCCGCGGCGGGGGCGCTGGTGAAGGTGACCGCGTCCACGGTCCGGGCCAGGACGGCGTCGAGGAGCCGGTCCACCGGGGCGATGTCCTCCGGCGGCAGCCAGCGGTAGACCGGTACGCCGACGACTTCCGCCCCCGAGGCGAGGAGGGACTCCACGAAGCCGGGCAGCGGCTCGCCGTGGAGCTGGACGGCCACCCGGCGCCCGGCGACGCCCTCCGCCAGCAGCCGGTCCAGGACCTCGGCCAGGGACTCGGAGGGGGGCGACCAGTCCTCGGTCAGTCCGGCGGCCCGGACCGCGCCGCGCGCCTTGGGGCCGCGGGCGAGGAGTTCCGCCTCGCCCAGCACGGCCCGCAGGGCGTCGCCCAGCCCCCAGCCGTCCGCGGCCTCCACCCAGCCGCGGAAGCCGATCGCGGTGGTGGCGACGACCACGTCGGGCGTGTCGTCGAGCAGTTCCCTGGTCGCGGCGAGGAGTTCGCCGTCGTCGGCCAGCGGCACGATCCGCAGGGCCGGGGCGTGCAGCACCTCGGCGCCGCGCCTCTCCAGCAGCGCGCCCAGTTCGTCGGCGCGCCGGGCGGCGGTGACGCCGACGGTGAAGCCTTCCAGTGGTCCGACCTGGTGCATGGGGTCCTCGTCCGCAGTCGTTCGCACGGGCCGCTCCGTACGGGATCGTAGGCGAACCGAGCCTGTCACCTGTCCGTGACGGGCTCGGTTCGCCGCGATGTCACCGGTGTTACGGGTGTCACGGCCGGGTTTCCTCACACCTCCGCGTAGGCGGGGCGCGTCTCCGGCTCGTCCGCCGCTCCCGCGGCCGTTTGCTCCCCGCCGGGGGCGCGGACGGCGGCGGGGGCCGTGCGCCGCAGGTATACGGTCCGGGTGACCGCCGCGCAGACCAGGTAGTAGCCGAGGAAGACGGCGAACGCGCCGGTGGCGGTGCCGGAGGAGAGGAACGACTGGCGCAGGGCCATGTTGATGCCCACGCCGCCGAAGCCGCCGACCGCGCCGATCAGCGCCATGGAGGCGCCCGACAGCCGCCTGGCGTGGACGGCCGCCGCCTCCTCGGCCAGGCCCGCCGCCAGGGCCTTGGCGCGGAAGATGCCCGGGATCATCTTGAACGTGGAGCCGTTGCCCAGGCCGGTGAGCACGAACAGGACGATGAAGGAGGCGATGAACAGCGGCAGCGACTCGCGCACGGACGCGACGACGACGAGGCCGGCCGCGACCGTCATGGCCGCGAAGTTCCACAGCGTCACGCGGGCGCCGCCGAGCCGGTCGGCGAGCCGGCCGCCGACGGGGCGGACCAGCGAGCCCAGCAGCGGGCCGATGAAGGTCAGGGAGGCCGCCTGGAGGGGGGTGCGGCCGAACTGGTTCTGGAGCACCAGGCCGAAGGCGAAGCCGTAGCCGATGAAGGAGCCGAAGGTGCCGATGTACAGGAACGCCATGATCCAGGTGTGGCGGTCCCTCGCGGCCTCCCGGGCGGCCCCGGTGTCGTTGCGGACCGGGCCGAGGTTGTCCATGTACCGCGCGCCGAGCACGGTGGCCACGACGATCAGCGGCAGGTAGGCGGCGAGCAGCAGCCTGGGGTGCGAGGCCCCGGCGACGGCGATGACGAGCAGCCCGGCGAGCTGGACGACGGCGACGCCGATGTTGCCGCCGCCCGCGTTCATCCCCAGCGCCCAGCCCTTCAGGCGCAGCGGGTAGAAGCCGTTGATGTTGGTCATGGAGGAGGCGAAGTTGGCGCCGCCGACACCGGTGAGGACCGCGACCACCATGAAGGTGGTGTACGAGGTCCCCGGTTCCATGACGACCAGCAGGGCGACGGTGGGCAGCAGCAGCATCGCCGCGCTGACCACCGTCCAGTTGCGCCCGCCGAAGCGGGCCACCGCGAAGCCGTAGGGGACGCGCAGCGCGGCGCCGACCAGCGAGGCGACGGCGACCAGGAAGAACTTCCCGGCCGGATCGATGCCGTACTCGGGGCCCATGAACAGGGCCAGCACCGAGAACATGCTCCACACCGAGAACCCGATGTGCTCGGAGAGCACCGACAGGACGAGGTTGCGCCGCGCGACGTGCCGGCCCTCCCGCTCCCAGAACTCCTCGTCCTCGGGGTCCCAGTGCTCGATCCAGCGGCCCGTGCCGCGTGTACTGCCGCGTGCGGTGGTCGGAGCGGTCATGGCGCCTCCACGGTGTCGGGTGTCGCCTCCCGACGCTAGGGACGCCGCGTTTCACCCCGATGCCGGAAGGTGACCTCCGCGCAACCTTGCGCTCACCCCGGGCTCAGCGCGCGTGTGAGCCTCCGCTCCCGGCGCCCGCGCGCCGCGGGCGCCGGGAGTCGGGCCGGGTGGGCCACGGCCTCGGGCGGCGGCGGGCGGAGACGTCCTCGGCCCAGCCGAAGACCAGGACGAGCAGGGCCAGCAGCGGCCAGACGAGCAGGAACATCAGCGGGACGTAGGAGCTCTCCAGCAGCCCGGAGAGGGTCGGCGACTGCCAGACGGCCGGGATGTTCCACAGCAGGTCGATCAGCGGCACGGTCGCGATCAGGGCGATCTCGTGCCACAGGTAGATCGACACCGCCCGGTTGTTGGCCAGCGTGACGAGCCCGTCGAAGCGCTGGAGCCGGTCGGGCAGCCGCTGCCAGGCGGGGCTGACCTGGAACAGCAGCACGCAGAACCCGAAGGACCACAGCGCCTGGGCCAACGGGACGTCGTTCAGGTCCCAGCCCTCCGGGCCCGGGTGGTCGGAGGCCCACCACAGGCCGACGCCCATGAAGATCGGGCCGAGGGAGGGGGCGAAGTACCGGGGGATGCGGTACAGGAGCCCGTCGTGGTGGGCGAAGCCGAGGACCCAGCAGGAGCCGTAGACCGCGAAGTCCCTGACCGCCTCGCCCGTGGCGCCGGGGATCTCCACCAGGCCCGTGCCGACGATCGCGGTCAGGCCGAGCGGCGCCAGCAGGGTCGGCCAGGGCATCCGGCGGAACGCCGTGAGCAGCAGCGGGGAGAGCAGCACGAACCAGAGGTAGGCGCGCAGGTACCACAGGGGTCCGGCGGCCTGTTCGGCCCAGCCCGCGTCGAGCATCCCGCCGTCCTCGCCGATGCGCATCGGGAAGGGCGGGGTGCCGACCGGCACCACCCAGAAGGCGATCTTCAGCCACCACCAGACGGCGTCCTCGCCCTTGGCCGGCCGCCAGCCCTGGGCGAACAGCACGCCGAGCACCACCACGCCGTACAGCCACAGCGGCAGCAGCAGGCGCCGGATCCGGCCGCGCAGCACGGCGAGGGCGGGACGGGCCAGCGAGCGGGCCATCAGGGCGCCGGCCAGCGCGAACATCACGCCCATCGACGGGAAGAGGAGCGTCAGCCAGCCCCAGGCGAAGGTGTGGTAGAGCACCACGCGGAACAGCGCCAGGGTGCGCAGCAGGTCCAGGTAGCGGTCGCGGCCGGAGAACTGCGACTGGGCGGTGACGGGGGCCCGGTGCCCGTGCCGGCCCCCCGCCGCGTCACGCGCCGCGTCCTCCGCCGTGTCCCTTGCCGGGTTCCCCGCCGTGCCGTCCGCCGGCACGCGGGGGACGGGGACCGTGGACGTGTCGGTGGGATCGATGGTGCCGCTCATACCAGGGCGCTCTTCTCCGGGTCGTGGCTGTGCTCCCCGCGGCGCCGGCCCTGGGCCGGGACGGTGGTGACGGGCGCGGCCTCCACGACACCCGTGCGGCGCAGCTTCTGCCAGCGCAGCCGGCCGCCGGTGAGCGCGGTGATCCAGGACTGGAGCAGCACCACGTACATCAGCTGCCGGTAGAGGACCTGCTGGAGCGGCAGGGAGATCAGGTGGGTCATGGGCTCGCGGTCCAGGCGGAAGGCGTACGCGGCGCACACCCCCTGGACCGCCAGGACGCCGAGCCAGGCCACGACGGTCTCCTTGGTGGGTCCGAAGACCAGGCCGTAGAGGAGGAACACGTCGATCAGCGGCGCCAGCAGCGGGGCGATCACCATGAACAGCGAGACCAGCGGCAGTCCGACGCGGCCGAAGCGGCCCGAGGGGCCGCGCTCGATCACGGCCCGGCGGTGCTTCCACATCGCCTGCATGGTGCCGTAGCTCCAGCGGTAGCGCTGCGACCACAACTGCCGGACGGACTCGGGGGCCTCGGTCCAGGCGCGGGCGTTCTCGGCGTAGACCACCCGCCAGCCGTCGCGGTGGATGGCCATGGTGATGTCGGTGTCCTCGGCGAGGGTGTCCTCGCTCATGCCGCCGACGCGCTCCAGCGCCTCGCGGCGGAAGGCGCCCACCGCGCCGGGGATGGTGGGCATGCACTGGAGCATGTCGTACATCCGCCGGTCGAGGTTGAAGCCCATCACGTACTCGATGTGCTGCCAGGCGCCGATGAGGGTGTCGCGGTTGCCGACCTTGGCGTTGCCGGCGACCGCGCCGACGCGCGGGTCGGCGAAGGGCTGCACCAGTTCGCGGACGGTGGTCGGCTCGAAGACGGTGTCGCCGTCCATCATCACGATGATGTCGTGGGAGGCGTGGGCGATGCCGTTGTTGAGGGCGGCGGGCTTGCCCGCGTTGGCCTGCCGCACCACCCGCACGTTCGGCAGTCCCATCGACTCCACGATGTCGGCGGTGCCGTCGCGGGAGCCGTCGTCCACGACGACGACCTCGATGGGGTGGTCACTGGCCGTCAGGGAGCGCACGGTGTTGGCGATGCACTTGGCCTCGTTGTACGCCGGGACCAGGACGGTGACGGGCTCGGTGACCGGGTTCCGTCCCCAGGCGAAGCCGCGCTTGCGCACCCGGCGGGCGTGGGTGGCCGAGAGCGCCAGCATCAGGCCGAAGCGGGCCAGGACGAGGCTGCCGATCACGGCCAGCCCCACCACCAGGACGCCCGTCAGCCGTTCGGAGAGGCCGACCGCGCCGACGAACGCCTTCCCCTTCCACAACTCGAGGCCGGTGGCGGGGGTGTGGGCGCTGGGCGCGTTCAACGCCTCGGTGAGATTGGCGAATTCGTATCCCTGGGACGTCAGTCTCGACAGCAACCGGTCCAGGGCGGTCACGGTCTGGGAGCGGTCGCCGCCGGAGTCGTGCAGCAGCACGATCGCGCCGTCGCCCGGCTTCTTCGGGGTGGCCCGCTCGACGATCTCCGCCACGCCGGGACGGGCCCAGTCCTTGCTGTCGGTGTCGTTGAACGCCGTGATGTAGCCGTGGCGGCCGATGTACTCGGTGACCCGCCAGGACTCGTTGTCCAGGGCGTGCGTGTGGGAGGAGTACGGCGGCCGGAACAGGGAGGTGCGCACCCCGGCCGCGCCGACCAGGGCGAGCTGGTTCTGCGAGAGCTGCCGGTCGATGCCGGAGGGATCCTGGTAGGACAGGTCGGGGTGGTTGAAGGTGTGCAGGCCGACCTCGTGGCCCTCCGCCACCATCCGCCTGACCAGGTCGGGGTGGCGGGAGGCCATGGTGCCGGTGACGAAGAAGACGGCGTGCGCGTCGTACTCGGCCAGCTTGTCGAGGACCTTGGGGGTCCACTCGGGGTCCGGGCCGTCGTCGAAGGTCAGCACGATCGTGCGGTCCGGCACCTCGTAGGTGACCGGTTTCTCGCCACGGGCGTCGACGACGGGGCCGCCTTCGAGGATCTCCCGGGGCACCCGGTCGTTGTCCCCCGGGGGACGCACCCGGTGGTCCGCGAGGAACTCGCTGTGGACGTAGCCGCGCAGCAGCAGCATGACGGCCACGGCCACCAGCAGCAGGGAGGGCAGCAGGTAGCGCAGGGGGAGCCTGCGGTTGCGCTGTTTGCGGTGGGCGGCGCGTCTGCGGGACGCGCGGCTCACGAGGTCCACCTCTCCCACCAGGAGACGTCGTCCACGCTCCTGCCTCCGTTCGCGTTGCCGCTCGCGCCGTTCGTTCCGCCGCGGTCGCCGCGTCCGCCGATGTCGGTGGGCTCGGGGGAGGCGGACGGCCGGGCGGGCTCGGGGACGGAGTCCCCGTCGTCCTCGGTTCCGCCCGTGCCGGGCCCGGCGGTCTGCCGCGGCGCGGCGGGAACGCCGCCGTCGCCGGTGGTGCCGCCCGGGGTGGGCGAGCCGGTCGGCGCGCCGGACGGCCGCTCGGGGGACGTGCCTCCGAGGGTGCCGGGGACGGACGGCTCGGTGGCGTCCGGGGAGGCGGAGGCGCTCGGCTCGGCCGTGCCGTCCGCCGGGCCGGGGGTCCGTGACGTGCTCGGGCTCGGAACGACCTCGACGGTCTCCGCCGTCTCGCCCTGGGGACCGGGTATGAGCAGCCAGGGCGCGGCGGAGCTGCCGCCGGCCATGCTGACCACCAGGATCACCGCGTAACAGGCGCACGCCGCGCCGAGCGCCCAGCCGACGCGCCGGAGCAGGCGACCGCGCTTACCGGTGCTGTCCACGAAGACCGGCCCGTCGGAGACCGGTGCCCCGGTCCTCTCAGCGCCGTCGAGAAAGTCTTGTTGGCTGTTCACTGCTCACCCGCGCCCCTTGCACTCGGCCGTTTGTTCGAGGTGCGCCACGGGCGAAACGGTCGGACTCGCATCGCCGGACCGACCCCCACCGGTCCGAGCGCCCCCTCTACACGGCGTCCGGACAGGAAATCTATCGCATGATTCCGGCCACAAGAGACGCTGTTCGGGCGATAGAAGAAACGGCGATCGACACGTGGTGACACTTCACCGGTTGTCCGACTCGCCCGCTTGTACCTGCCGTCTACAGGTTTTGTCCGCGGGGTCCGTGGGGCCGTCGGCCGCCCGCGCTCCCCCGCCCGTCACCGGCGACACGGACGTCCGCCTCCGGGAGCCAGGAGCCGTCGGGACGCTCCAGCCAGCGGCCCGCTCCGGCCTTCCGCCGGGCGGCGTCCAGGAGGGCGTCCAGCCCCGGGTGGCGCAGGCCGCGCCGCCACACCAGGGAGACCGGCGAGAGCGGCACGGGGTCGACGAGCGGGCGCAGGACCATGCCCGGCACCGCCACGAACTCCTCGCTCGCCAGCACCGACCAGCCCCGTGCGCGCACGACCCGGACGAACTCCGCCTCCCCCTCGATCCGGGGGAAGGGCGGGACGAGTCCGATGCCGCGGCCGGCGAACAGCAGGCGGGCGTAGTCGGTCCACTCGGCGGTCTCCTCGTTGCCCGCCCCGGCGTACAGTTCCTCCCCCGCCAGCGCGTCCAGCGGAACCCGGGGCAGTCGGGCCGACCGGTGGTCCTCGGGGAGCAGCACGGCGACGCGCTCGTACCGGATCAGTCGGTGGTCCAGTCCGGCGAGCACGGCCGGGGTCAGCCCGGCGACGCGGCCGAAGGAGACGTCGAGCCGTCCGGCGAGGATCTCCGCGGCGGCGCCGGTCAGTCCGCTGTGGTAGCGGGCGACGAACTCCAGCTCGGGGGCGAGCCGTCGGGCCTCGTCCAGCACGCGCTGACCGGTGGCGACCGGTGCGCCGGCATCGACGGTCAAGGGGCGCTCGTCGCGCGCGGCCACGGCGTCGAGTTCCTCGTGCGCCGCCAGGACGCGCCGGGCGTACGGCAGCAGCCGCTCGCCCTCGGGGGTCAGGGCGACGTGTCGGGTGGTGCGGACGAACAGCGCGGCGCCGAAGTGCTCCTCCAGCCGCCGGACGTCCCGACTCAGCGCCTGCTGGGCGACGAACAGCCGGGCGGCGGCACGGGTGAAGTGCAGTTCGTCGGCGACGGCGACGAAGGCGCGCAGCAGTCGGGGATCGGTGTCTCGGGGCACGCCCCATGGTCCCGCCGGTCCGCCGCACTGACAACCGATATGCGTGAATGCCCGCTGAGCAGGTGTTGGACGCCTTCCGGACCGCTGCCCGACGGTGTTGTCCATGCCGCATCACACCTCCTCCCCCGTTCGTGCGCGCCGCTCCGAGGCGCCCACCTCCCCGCTGTTCGCGCTGGGCGGCGAGACCCTGGTCGCCGCCCCGCGCGGCACGGCCGCCGGCCCACGGCGGGGCGGCCGTGCCGCGCCGCCCCGACTCGGCCCGTACGCGCGGCTGTTCGCCGCGCCCGGAACGGTCGCCTTCACCCTGGCGGGCCTGCTCGCCCGGCTGCCGATGGGCATGTTCGGCATCAGCGCGATCGTCATGATCGCCGGCACCCGCGGCTCGTACGCCCTCGCCGGGGCCGTCACCGCCACCGGCATGGCCGTGAGCGCCGTCGTGGCTCCGCTGATCGCCCGGCTGGTGGACCGGTACGGGCAGGCCCGGGTCGCCGTGCCCGCCGTCTCGCTCTCCGCGGCGGGCTCGCTGGCGCTGGTGCTGTGCGTGCGGTCCGGCGCCCCCGACTGGACGCTGTTCGCCGCCGAGGCGGCCTCCGTCACCGCCCCCAACATCGGGGGCATGGCACGGGCTCGCTGGGCGCACCTGTACCGCGGCCCCGCACCGGAGGCCGAGGCCGCGCGGCACACCGCCAACTCCCTCGAACAGGCCCTGGACGAGCTGTGCTTCATGCTCGGCCCGGTCCTGGCCACCGCCCTGTGCGTCTCGCTCTTCCCCGAGGCCGGCACCCTCGCCGCCACGGCCCTGCTGCTGGTCGGCACCCTGCTGTTCGCCGCCCAACGCCGCACCGAGCCGCCCGTCGAGCCGCGCGGCGACGACACCCGCGTGGCCGCGCTGTCGCGGATTCCCGGCCTGCCCCCGCTGCTGCTCGCCTTCCTCGCCACCGGAGCGGTCTTCGGCGCGTTGGAGGTGGTGACGGTGGCGTACGCCGACGGGCTGGGCCACAAGGCCGCGGCGGGGGCCGTGCTGGCCCTCCAGGCGCTGGGCTCGGGAGCGGCCGGGCTGGTCTTCGGCACCCTGCGCTTCTCCGGTCGGACGGAGTCGGTGCGCCGGCGCCTGGCGGTGTGCGTGGGCGCGATGGCCGTCCTGATGACGCTGCCGTTGCTCGCCTCGACCACCGGCAATCTGGTGGTGCTGGCCCCCGCGCTGCTGGTCGCCGGGATGGCGACGGCCCCGGCGATGGTCACCGGCATGACGCTGGTCCAGCGGCTCACCCCGCCCGACCGGCTGAACGAGGGCATGACCCTGGCCGTCACCGCGCTGCTGGGCGGCATAGCCGCCGGTTCGGCGGCGGGCGGCTGGGCGGCGGAGCACCTGGGCGGCTCGTGGGGCTACGCGGTGCCGCCCACCGCCGCGGCGCTCGCGGCGGGGGTGGCCCTGGCGATGGCGGTGGGACGGCGGTCCCCGGGCACGGCGTCCGGCTAGTCGCCCGGCGGGCCACGGCGGGCGGTGTCGGATGCCGCCGTCCGGGTCCGGTGCCTCCGGGAGCGCGGGCGGCGCGGGCGGCAGGGCCGGCGGGAGCGGACACACGAAAGCGGCGGGAGAGTCCGAGACTCTCCCGCCGCTTGTTCGTCAGTGGAGATGGCGGGAATCGAACCCGCGTCCAACGGTGCAGAACCAGGGCTTCTCCGAGCGCAGTCCGCTGTGCTTTTCTCGGCCCCGGCGGTCACGCGGACAAGCCGCCGACGGGCTCAGTCACTGTTTGTTGTCCCACACACCCCCGTGACCGAGGCATGTGGTGAGTTCCCTAGCTGATGCCAGGATCCAGGACGGGAACGCGCCTGGGCTGACACTTCACCAGTCGCTGATCAGGCAGCGAGGGCGAAGGAATCGCGCTTGTTGTTGGCGATTATTTTTTCGCGGCACATGGTTAACGAGATCATTGCCGCGTTCCTCGGCTCGCTTCCCCTGCTTCAACAGCCGTTGTCGAAACCGATCATCCCCATGTTGAGTTGACAAGCACATCCGGCCGGAGCCGGACGGCGCTGCTGCCATTCTACGGGATCAACGCGAAGACCTGCCAGCGTATTCCCCTGACGGGGAGGCCGCTCGGGCGACCCGCGTCGACCGCCGTACGCACGGTCCAACGGGGGCGTCCACGGGATTGTTCCCGCGGCCCACGTGTGGTCCGGCCCACACGGCGCGGACCCCGCGGACCCTGTGGAAACGCCCCCGACCTCCGGTCGGGGGCGTGGGCGCACGGCGGCATGGCGGACGGGCCGGGACCCGCGCGCGGGGCGGCGGGAAGCCGCCCGGGGAGGGGACTAGCTCCGCTGCCGTCGCCGTGCGGCGGACATCGCGCGCTCGGCCTCGCGGCGGTCCTGCCGCTCCCGCAGCGCCTGCCGCTTGTCGTACTCCTTCTTGCCTCGCGCCAGGGCGATCTCGACCTTGGCCCGCCCCTCCTTGAAGTAGAGCTGGAGCGGCACCAGCGTCAGACCGGTCTCCTGGAGCTTGCCGATCAGCTTGTCGATCTCCGCGCGGTGCATCAGCAGCTTCCGCTTGCGCCGCGCGCTGTGGTTGGTCCACGTCCCCTGGGCGTACTCGGGGATGTGGACGTTGTGCAGCCACGCCTCACCGTCGTCGATCTGGGCGAACCCGTCCACCAGCGACGCGCGGCCCTGCCGCAGCGACTTCACCTCGGTGCCGGTCAGCACCAGCCCGCACTCGTAGGTGTCGAGGACGAGGTAGTCGTGCCGCGCCTTCTTGTTCTGCGCGATGAGTTTGCGACCCGTCTCTTTAGCCATAGCCGGGTCATTGTCCCACTACGACCGGGTGCCGAGGCCACTCAATACCGTGCGCGCCTCCTCCAGCGCGTTCTCGCCGGGCCGCACCTCCAGGTCGGGGGCGATGCCCTCCCGCTCGACGGTCCGGCCGGCGGGGGTGGTGTACTCGCCGACGGTCATCTCGGCGACCGAGCCGTCCGGCTGCTCCCGGGGCACCTGGACCGAGCCCTTGCCGAAGGTGCGGGTGCCGACCACGACCGCGCGACCGCGGTCCTGGAGGGCGCCGGTCAGCAGTTCGGCGGCGCTCATCGTGCCGCCGTCGACCAGCACCACCAGCGGGGACTCGGTGTTCCCGCCGGGCTCGGCGTAGAGGGCGTGCCGGGTGTCGTCGCCGTAGGTGGCGACGAGGCCGCCGTCGAGGAAGGCGGAGGCGGCGTCGGTGGCCTCGGCGACCAGGCCGCCGGGGTTGCCGCGCAGGTCGAGCAGGATTCCCTCGTCCGGCGGAAGGCGGTCGGCCACGCGCCGCACCTCGTCGCCGGAGCCCTTGGTGAACGAGTCGATCCGGATGCGGGTGACGTCCTCGCCGAGGGAGGAGACGGTGACGGTCTCGACGCTCAGCCTGGCCCGTCTGAGCCTCTCGCTCCACGTGCGGCCGTCGCGTTCGAGGTCGAGGACGACCTCGCTGCCGGGCGAGGAACCCTCTCCGGGCGGACCGCCGCGCAGCAGGGTCACGACGTCGGTGACCGGGCGGCCGGCGGTCCCGGTGCCGTCGATCGCGAGCAGCCGGTCGCCGGCGCGGACCCCGGCCTCGTCGGCGGGGCTGCCGGGCCGGACGCGGGCGACCTCGATCCGGTCGGCGGACGAGCTGCGGACGGTTATGCCGACGCCCACGTACTCGCCGTCCAGGGCCATGCGCAGCCCCTCGTACTCGCGGGCGGTGTACGCGGCGGCCCAGCGGTCCCCGCTGCGGCTGACGAGCTCCTCGGCGTCGTGGGCGCCGCCCTGTGTGTCGCCCTGGGCGCCGCCGTCCCCCGCGCCCCCGCCCTCACCCGACCGGAGCGGCCGAGGACTCACCGGGGACGCGTCACCGTGCGTGACGCCTCCCCACGATTCGGTGACGGCTCCGGTGGCCAGGACGGTCACGAAGACCAGGGTCAGCCCGGCCCCGCGGAGGACGCGGTGCGGCCGGTGCTCGCCGTCCGCGAACCCGTTCACGGTCCGGGCGGAGCCCCGTGGAGCGAACATCGACGGACCCGACATGCTGCGGAGTCTAGGACACGGGCGGGCGTCGCACGGGAGGTTGCACGTGCGTCCGGCCGCGTCCTTCGTCACATCCGGCTCGCGCTCGGGGGCGGTTCGGACGCCCCCGAGCGCCCCTGACTCGCGTCTCCGTCACACCTTCAAGTACTTACGGAGGGTGAAGAAGGCGGCCAGGGAGGGCATCAGCACGCCGACCACGAAGACCAGCGGGAGCACCTTGAACAGCGCGTCCCAGCCGATGAAGTTGATCAGCGGCATCTGCTCGGCGAGCGAGAGGCCCGCGTCGATCAGGAAGTAGCGGCCGACCACCAGCAGCACGGTGGCCCCGACGGCGCCCAACAGGCCCGCGAAGGCGGCCTCCGCGATGAACGGCATCTGGATGTAGAAGCTGGAGGCGCCCACCAGCCGCATGATGCCCGTCTCCCGGCGCCGGCTGAACGCCGCCACCCGCACGGTGTTGACGATCAGCAGCAGGGCGACCACCAGCATCAGGCCCATCAGGCCGAGGGCCGCCCAGTTCATGCCGTTGAGCATCCGGAAGAGGTTCTCCAGGAGGTTCCTCTGGTCCTGGACCTCCTGGACGCCCTCGCGGCCGGAGAACGCGGTGCTGATGACCTCGAACTTGGTCGGGTCCGTCAGCTTGACGCGGTAGGACTCCTGCATCTGGTCCGGGGTCAGCGAGTCGGCCAGCGGGGAGTCCTTGAACTGCTCCTGGTAGTGCTTGTACGCCTGTTCGGCGGACTCGTGGTAGACCCTGTCCACCACGTCGAGCTTCTCGAGGTCCGCCAGGATCTGTCGCTTCTGCTGCGCGGTGACCGCTCCCCTGGCGCAGTTGGGGTCGGACTCGGCGTCGTTCTCGTTGCAGAGGTAGATCGACACCTGGACCTTGTCGTACCAGTACCCCTTCATGCTGTCGACCTGCTCGCGGGCGAGCAGCGCGCCGCCGAGCAGGGCCAGCGAGAGGGCGACGGAGACGATCACCGCGAAGGTCATCGTGAGGTTGCGGCGGAGACCGACGCCGATCTCCGACAGTACGAACTGGGCGCGCATGGCGTCCTTTCAGTGCTGGTAGCCGTAGACACCGCGCGACTGGTCGCGCACGAGACGGCCCTTCTCTAGTTCGATCACGCGCTTGCGCATCTGGTCGACGATCTGCTGGTCGTGGGTGGCCATGACCACGGTCGCACCGGTGCGGTTGATCCGGTCCAGCAGCTTCATGATGCCGACGGAGGTCTGCGGGTCGAGGTTGCCGGTCGGTTCGTCGGCGATCAGCAGCTTCGGCTTGTTGACGAACGCGCGGGCGATGGCGACACGCTGCTGCTCACCACCGGACAACTCGCCGGGCATGCGGTCCTCCTTGCCCGCGAGGCCGACCAGATCGAGCACCTGGGGAACGGACTTGCGGATGTCGCCGCGCGACCTGCCGATCACCTCCAGGGCGAAGGCGACGTTCTCCCCGACGGTCTTGTTGGGGAGGAGTCGGAAGTCCTGGAAGACCGTGCCGATCTGGCGGCGCATGTGCGGCACCTTCCAGTTGGACAGGCGGGCGAGGTCCTTGCCGAGGACGTGCACCTGCCCGTGGCTGGCGCGCTCCTCCCGGAGGATCAGTCGCAGGAAGGTGGACTTGCCCGAACCGGATGAGCCCACCAGGAAGACGAACTCGCCGCGCTCGATCTCCAGCGAGACGTCGCGGAGGGCGGGGCGGTTCTGCTTGGGGTAGAACTTCGAGACGTTGTCGAATCGGATCACGGATTTACACCACGTCGACCTGGGTAGGGGCAGCGGGAGCCGCGGAGTGGTTCCCCGTCGGTGTGGTGACACTACGCGATGCGGGGCGAGGGCCGCAGTCGGCGTCCGGTGTTGGTGGCCCCGTTCACGGGAACATCAGGCACAATCCACGCATTGACCGCCACCGTCTGCGCTCGGAGCCCGCGCCTGGCACAGTGGAGACGGTGGACGCGCCGCTTCCGGAAGTTCGGGAACGGTGTGGGAACAGTCCGGAAACAGTCGGGAACGGCCGGGAACAGAGCGCCGCCCCGCGGCGTTGGCGCTACATAAGGAGGACATCGCATGACGTGCGACCGACTGGTGTGCGCCAACTGCGCAGGACCGGTGAGCGAGGGCCGATGCCGGGTGTGCCGCGCACACCGTGAGCAGATGCATCAGGAGAACGGCCTGTTCTCGATGCTGGGATCCCTCTCTCCGGCGGCGTTGGCCGCCCTGCTGCTCACCTTGATCGCGGTGGCCCTGCTGGCGCGCCAGGCGACGGCGTAGGCCGTCCGTACGGCGCCCGTGGGGCCCGTACGCCCCTGCCGGCACCACCACCCCATCCCACCCGGACGAGAGACACCACGGACATCACGAGGGCCCGGGACGCGTGCGCG